>JBNLBT010000018.1:0-42859 GCA_050303435.1 Marinicellaceae bacterium | reverse complement strand
ATCCGAGTCGAGTCTTTGCAAATTGATTCGCTGCTGGATGCGGATTTTGATTTAAACCTGCGCGCCGTAATCGAACCGATATCATTGCAGCTGATCACCGAAAAACTCAACTGGCCATCGATGCAGGGCAGCATCAGTGGCCGCATACCGGGTTTGCGCAAACACGGCCAGGTGATTGAGTTTGAAGGGGGGCTGGACATTGAAGTGTTCAGCGGTCAAATGCACGTGGAGTCGCTGTCCATGGAACGACTTTTTGGTGTGGCGCCGGTGATTGCCGCCGACGTCACATTTCAGGGCTTTGACCTGCATCAGGTGACCGGTACGTTCGGGTTTGGTGAAATCACCGGCATTCTGGACGGGTTTGTGCAGGACCTGCGCATCACCAATTGGAAAACCGATCGGCTGAATGCGCGCGTGTTCACGCGCAAAGTTAAAGGCGTGGATCAGACCATCAGTCAACAGGCCTTGGACAGCATCTCTTCGTTGGGCGGTATAAAAGGCGCACTTTCACGCACCTTTCTGCGTTTTTTTGATGACTTTAAATACGATCAAATTGCGCTGTCGTGCATATTGCATAACGCGGTGTGTCGTCTGGGAGGCATTCGAGATCGCGAGCAGGGGTTCACCATTGTGCGTGGCGGTGGCATTCCACGCATCAACATTGTTGGCTTTGAGAAGTTCGTTGACTGGTCGGTGTTTATTGAGCGACTGTTGAGCGCCAAATACAGCGATTGATTCAGACAAAATTCATGCGCTTGGCGTATAATTGCAGTGAAAAAATGAGGAGTTGCAGAGCATGACTTTTAAACATTTGGGCGGTGCTTTTGTTTTACTTGTGATCAGCGCATGTGTCACCATCAACGTGTATTTTCCGGCCGCTGAAGTTGAATCGGCCGCCAGTGAGTTCATCCGCGAGGTGATCGGTCCGGATGAAACGGCCCCTGAAAACAGTGACAAGGACCCCAACAACCCGCAGTCCAGTCTGTGGAACCCATTGAGTTTCCTGATTTCGTCGGCGCACGCTCAGGTCAACATCAACTTGTCTTCCCCGGCCATCAATGAGTTGTCTCAACGCATGAAAACACGCTATGAAAGTGGCCTGAAAGACTATCTTGATGGCGGCGTTGTGGGCTTCAATAACACCGGTTTTGTGGAAGTGGTGGACGCCTCTAAGCTGCCTTTGCGCGAACGTCAAAGTGTCAATAAGCTGGTGTCGGATGACAACCGCGACCGCGAAGCCCTGTACCGTGAACTGGCGGTGGCCAACGGCCATCCGGAATGGGAAGAAGAGATTCAAAATGTGTTCGTCAAACAATGGATTGAGCAGGCCCATCGCGGCTGGCAATATCAAAGCAAAGACGGCGCCTGGAAAACCAAGTAGACACACACAAGGACACACACCGTGGGCAGACGCCGCAAGCCGCCAACTGAACCGATTCAGTTGGACATTGAAGATTTATCGCACGACGGTCGCGGCGTTGCGCGCTGGAATGACAAAGTGGTTTTTGTGCAGAATGCGTTGCCGGGTGAACAGGTGCTGGCTCGCATCAATCGCACCACGCGCCGTTTCAATGAAGCCATGGCTGAGGAGATCCTGAGCGCATCGCCTGATCGCGTGGATCCACGTTGTGAATTCTATCGTCAATGCAACGGCTGCACCATGATGCACCTTGCGCCGGGCAAACAAATCGAATTCAAATTCAACACCCTCAAACAGAATTTCAGCAAAATCGCCGGCCTGGAATGCCCCGAATGGGCGCCGCCTTTGCAGGACAGCCATTGGCGTTACCGGCGTCGGGCCCGCTTGTCGGTGCGATGGGTGCCGGGTAAAGAGAGGGTGCTGGTTGGTTTTCGTGAAAAAAACGGCCGCTATGTGGCCGACATGCGCAGCTGCGAAGTTTTGGATGAACGCCTCTATCCACTGATCAGCGAATTGTCAGATTTGTTCACCTCAATGGACATCCGTCAGGACATTGCCCAGGTGGAATGCGCTCGCGGACAAACCGACGTGTCCCTGATCATTCGCCATCTGCGCGACTTCACCGCGGCCGATCGGCAACGTCTGACGGACTTTGCCGACAAACACGCGGTGCGAATCTATTTGCAATCCAAGGGACCGGACACGGTCACGCCGCTGGACGGCGATGAAACGCCGCTGTTTTTCACCCAGCCATGCGACGAGCGGGACATTCGCTGTGAGTTTTCACCGTCGGATTTTATCCAGGTGAATCGCGGCATGAACGAAAAGATGATTGCTCAGGCCCTGGGCTGGCTGGACATACAACCGAATGAATCGGTGCTGGATCTGTTTTGTGGCATTGGCAATTTCACCTTGCCAATGGCGCTCAAGGCCGCGCACGTGACCGGCATTGAAGGGGCGCAGGCCATGGTTGAGGCGGCCAGCCACAATGCCCGCATCAACGGCATTGTGAACGTCGAGTTTCATGCCGCGGACTTGACCCGCGATCAGTCCCATCGAGACTGGTTCAAGCGCGCGCACGACAAGGTGTTGATTGACCCGCCGCGCAGCGGCGCCTGGGACGTGTTGCCGCAATTGGCGGCCATCGGCGCCCGCCGCCTGGTGTATGTTTCATGCCATCCGGCGTCTCTGGCCCGAGACGCGGGCGCGCTGGTGCATGAACACGGCTATCGATTGCTCAAGGCCGGTGCGATGGACATGTTTCCTCACACATCACACGTCGAGTCCATGGCCCTGTTCGAACGCGTTTGAACACACGAACCCAAGGCGGCAGCAATTCATCGTGTATTCAGTGATGTGTGCTAAAATGATTTCACTGTATTGCCTGGACTCACATGAACCTGTTGGCCGTCTTGCTGGCGTTTGGTGCCAGCCATCTGTTTAAGAACCCCGGAGACTGGCGAGGATTCGCCTGGTTTAAGTCATTGAGTGCGTGGTTCCAGAGTCACATCGAATTAGAATCTCAGCGCCTGCTGGTTTTGATCATTGTGGCCGCTCCGATCGCGGCTTTGATGATTTTGATTTCCCTGATCAGCGCCAATCATGAAGGCCTGTACGTACTGATTTCCGCGCTGGTGCTGTTTTATACCATTGGGCCGGAAAGTCTGGAATTCGCGGTGCATCAAAACACCGTGCGCAAGGACCTGGGGCTGCGCAGCAATGCCAGTACGGCCAGTGTCATAAAACGCATGGCCGATGCGGCTTTGCACCGCTGGTTTGGTGTGCTGTTCTGGTTTGTCCTTCTGGGGCCGGCCGGCGCCTTGCTGTACCGTCTGACGGAACGGCTGGTGAAACTCACGGATTCCGCCGAGCTGCAACCCGCCGCGGCACATGTGTTGCGTGTGCTGGATTACCCGGTGGCCTGGCTGATGGCTTTGGCGCTGGCCATCGCCAGTGATTTTGAACGTGTTTACCTGCGTTGCAAACCCTACATGAACAGCGAATCGGTGTCGCGGCTGGACAGCGATTTCATTTATGAGGCCACCGATTTTGCGGTGGAAAATTGTGAGCTGCCGGAAGACGGGGCGGCCGATGTCGAGGAATCTGCAGTTGAAAACGTCACACTGAATGTCTTGAAACGCATGCTGATGGTGTGTATTGTATTCATTGCCGTATTGGTTATATTTGCATTTCTAGAGTAAGGACATGAAACGTATCGTATTTGTATTGTTGGTGGGATTGGTGGTGACTTTAAGTGCATCGGCCAAACCCAAATTGTATCGTTGGGTGGATGAGCAGGGCAATGTGCATTACAGCGACCGGGTGCCGCCGGATCAGGTGAAACACGCCCGCGATGAACTGAATGACAGCGGTGTGGTGGTGGACCAGGTGAACCGTGAGATGACGCCAGAGGAACGTGAGGTGGCACGGCAAATTCAACAGGTTGAAGACACGCGATTGCGTCTGGAAGAAGAACAACGTCAGCAGGAAGCATTTGAACGCAAGAAAATTCTGCAATCCTATGTCAACGAGGACCAGATTTTGCGGCTGAAACAGGAGCGCGTGGAAGCCATTCACCGCAATCTGGATCTCGCGCGCGAGAATTTGCGCATCCAGATGAGCAACCATCAGGATCTGCGGGAACGCGCCGCGGACAAGGAGCGCAGTGGCGAAGTGGTGTCGGAGGCCTTTCTCGGTCAACTGGACAAAATTGCTGACCAGATTGAAAACCAGAAGCGCTACATCAAGGAAAAAGAAGGCGAAGCCGATGACATTGCGCGGCATTACGACGAGGAACTGCAAAAATACCGCAAGTACACCGGGGTGGACAGTGCGGCTGAACCCGCGGACGGCGATTCCAGCGATTGAGACGCGCTGCAATCGGGTGCGTCGTTTGACAAGGTCTTGATTTTTTTGTTAATTTGTGCGATTTTGAGCAAAATTAAATTTGACTGATTGTGATAACATGGTTCAAATGCCACAAGAATAATCAGTGATGGGGGGTGTATCTATGGTCCAGTCAGACATGCGTCTGCGAGCACGTCGTGCCAAAACGGTGGTCATCACAGCATGAGCATCATTCAATCCGTCATTCAGTCGGCGCTCAAGCCGTACAACACCTGCTTGCTCGAGGCCCTGCAAAGCAGCCTGAAACAATCCGCGGAACATCTGTTTGAGAAAGCCCGGGTTGCTGAGAGCAATGAGCATGAATTGGAACTGTTCACCCAGTACAAACGCCTCAGCAAAATCACTCAGACCTTGATCGATAAAGCCGCGCAGTGTGTCCCGGACATGCCCGGTCACATGGTCAAGCAACCGATTCTGGATGAAACCAGCGACAAATCTTATCTGTCCATGGTGGGTTTCAATGAACTGGATGCTGTTTTGGCCTATTCGCAAATGGAGTCATTGCTTGACATCCGCTTTTACGCGCAGATTCACATGCTCGAAAAGCGCAACAAAGCGTTGTATTCGCATCACGACATCGACAAAGCCAGCATGCCGTTTGGTCCCGCGTCCATCAGCTGGGTCATGCGTGAAGTCTTTCGTGACAGCGAATTGAACATCAGCACCCAGGTGTTGATCATCAACCGCCTGGCCGCCGCGCTGTCTGAGCGCTTGCAGCCAGCGTTGGAAGCCATCAACGCGGTGTATCAGTCTCACCACATTCTGCCCAACCTTAAACCGGAAGTGCGTCGTCACACCCGCCAGGCCGCCGGTGGGGTGCAGGCCCAAACACCGTTCAAACCGTCCCAGACCAGGCCGCCCGCGGATGCTCAAGTGGCCGCGCCGTCGCCGGGGCCGATGCCGACGGCATTCAACAACGCCCAGGTGGCGCAATTGTTTGATCTGATGAATCAGCGCCTGGGTCACAGCAACGGCCACCCGGCCAATGTGTCCAGCGAAGCCCTGGACCGTTCGTTGGGATCTTTGGGCATTGACCCCGATTTATATCTGGGCAGTGAAGGTGTGGCTCAAGTCAAACAACAATTGCGCGAAAGTCTGCAAACGCAAACGGGTCTGGACAATCCGACGTTGCAACTGCAACAGGAAAGCGCACTTGATGTGATGGGTTTGGTGCTGGATGAGCTGGTGGTCAATTCTGACATCGACCAATCACTGATGCCCAGCATCAATCAACTGCAGGTGCCGCTGTTGCGCACTGTCACCAGTGACCTGACATTTTTTGACAATGAAGCGCATCCGGCCCGCACATTCTTGGAAAATCTGATTGCTGCCGGCAACACCTGGTACGGCACCACGGTGGTCAAGGACCTGGAAAAATTCAGCCATTTGGTGTCGCGTGATTTCGACGGTTCACCGGAAGCATTCACACGCGTTCAGGCGGACCTGGAAAAATACCTGAAGATCATTGCCACCAAGGCACACAACGCCGAGAAAAAACACAAGGCAGAAGCCCAGGGCCGTGAGCGGTTGAAAAAAATTCACCGCGCCGTGGATCAGTTCATCGAACGCATGTTGGCCGATGTGGACAGTGGGTTTGTGGAATACCTGCTTGAATTTATTTTGAAGGACGCCCTGACACTGACTTTGCTGCGGGAAGGCAAGGATTCGGATGAATGGAAGACCCAGGTCACCATGATACGCACCATCATCCAGATGACCGACATCAAGAAATCCAGTCAGGTGGACATGGCCACCCGTGAACAGGTGGTGGATTATCTGCGGGAAAATATGTTCAACCTGGGTTTTTCCAAAACTGAAGTGGACAAAACGGTGCGGGATTTGGCCCGCTATTCGGAGTTCATTCACGAAAAAGACACCCAGGCCATCAAAATGGTTGATCAGGACATCGAATCGTTCATAGATCTGAAGAAAACCGAGGCGCGACAAGCCGAATTGCGCACCCGCGGTCAGGCGAATGAACGGCCATTGACCCAGGAAGAATTGCAGGTCATGGATCAAGTGAAAGCGTACCCTTTTGGCAGTTATTTTGATTTCTTGCTGGAAGAGGGCGATCAACGACGTAAAAAACTGTGTTGGCTCAGCCCCATGAGCAACACCGCGTTGTTCGTCAACCCGTTGGGCCGACAGCCGCTGGAGAAACCGTTGCCGCAATTGGCCATTGAAATCGTTGAAGGCAAAGTGGTTTACATCACGCCACAGGAAAAGGGCTTTATTTCGCGCGCCCTGGGCAACGTGTACAGCCAGTTGAAAAAAATGGGGCGCAATTTGAGCCTGCATAAAAAGAAACCCGCAATACAGTAAAGGATAAAACATGACCACAGTGGTAAACAATGCCGAAAAAAGGGCCCACCGCCGGATCAATCCAGGCCGCCACATTTTGATCAAAAATTTCATCACAGATGACGCCATCGGACAGGTGGTCAATCTGTCGCAGTCCGGTTTGATGTTGTCGTCGCGCAACGAGTTGCGGCAGCACCAGATATTTCAGACCAGCCTGTGGCTGGACAGCCGCATCAAGATCATGGTGGGCATTGAGAATCTGTGGGTGGACAGACGACAATCCGGCATGACGCTGGCCGGTTACATGATCATTGATGTGTCTGCCCAGGATCAGCAAACGCTGATAGATTTCATCGAACATCATCCCTGAAATATCACGCCAACCGCATGCGTGCCGTCAACGGTTTCCGCAATCATCCAGGCCATGAGATTGGTGGGTGTGTGGCGCAGGGAATGATGGTATCATGGGGCCCATGCCAATAAGCCGTCACCCATTGACACCTGGGTATTACCCGAATGAACCGAACGCAGCCAGGCCACTGGTTCATTCCATGCAGAATGCATCCAGCCCGCATGCGCTTTAAGGTGATCTCCTACAACATTCACCGCGCCATCGGCGTGGATCGTCGATTCAAACCCGATCGCGTGTCTGACATCATCCGCAGTCACGACGCGGATTTGGTGTTGTTGCAGGAAGTCGATGACGGTGTGCCCAGGTCGCGTGAGCTGGACATGGCTTCACACATGGCCGAAGCCATGGGGTATCCACATTACGCGGTGGGGCACAACGTCAGTTTGAAAAAAGGCCGTTACGGCAACGCCACGCTGTCCCGATTCCCCATCGTGCGTGAGCGCAACATCGATTTAACCGTTGGCGAACGCAAGCGTCGCGGTTGTCAGCACACGCGAATTGAAATGACACAGGCAGACGGTTCAGTCAGCCACCTGGAAGTGTTCAATTTGCATTTGGGCTTGTCGGCGCGCGAGCGACAACGGCAAGCCGGCATGTTGGCCAATTCCTCCGAATTCAAGTCGCTGTCGACGCGTTGTGCAACATTGGTCGCAGGGGATTTCAATGATTGGCGATCCCTGTTGAGGGCGTTCTATGTTGAGGCCCATGGGTTTCGCTGCGCCACCGACCGCATCAATCGACGCGGTGTGCCGCGCACCATTAAAACCTACCCGTCCTTTGCTCCCAGAGGCGCGCTGGATCGAATGTATTACCGCGGTGGTTTGCATTTGAAGTCGGTGCGGCGATGCGGATTGAAGTTGTCGCGCATTGCCAGCGATCATTTGCCGGTGATTGCCACCTTCGAATTGTCCATTTGACAAGCGGGCCGGGCCTGGAGCTTGCAGGCCCGCGTTGTTCAGGGATGCGTCTCACACCATCGAATGTGCAGTCCTCACGGTTGATTTGCCTTGTCTTCACATCGTTTGAATCCATTGCAGGATGAGCCATGTGGTCATGTTGTGGCAGCGTGGGGGTGCGCATGTTTCGCATGAGTGCCCCGTGATCGGCCCATGTTTGCCGGCATTGGAGCGATTCAAAGCGGCCCGATTCGCAGCCGACTGGCGCTGCAACGGGCTGCGGCCTGAGGGCGATTCATGGTATCATCGCAGACCACCCCGAGAGCCAGGATGTTGATGCTGTTTCGCAGATTTTTGCCGCCGCTGCTGACGGTCGCCGCGGCCGTTTACGCGTTCATTGAATTTGATCGTTTAACGCCCGCTTTGCAAAGCGCGCTGAGTTATGCGCCGTGGCTGCTGTTGATTCTTGGGCTGTTGATGGCCGTGTCCTTTCGACGCGGTGGCGTGTTTTTCCTGCTGTTGTTGTGCGGCGGTCTGGTGTTGACGGATCGAGTGCTGGGTTTTTCTGACATCAAAACCCTGACGGTGACGGCGCTGTTTGTGCCGCTGACGGTGACTTTATTGAACGCATTGAAGGTGTACGGGGTGTTCAATGTGCGCAATGCGGTGTTGTATGTGCTGCTCGCAGCTTTGCTGGTTGCCGCGTTCTGGTTGCACGTGAACTTTCCACCGGCGTTTGATGCGCATTTGTTCCGTGACTGGCTGGATGCGCGGTATTTCGACTGGACCGTTTTGCCGCAGCCGGTGTACCTGTTGTGGCTGCTGGCGGCGTTGTTTCTGATGGCCTGTGCGGCTCGGCGACCGGGCGGCCTGTGCTGGCCTTCGCTGGTCATTCTGGGGTGTTGCGGCGCGGCTTTGCAATGGTCCCAGCACACAGGCGCCGTGTCGCTGTTTGCATCCGCCGCGCTGTTGACTGGCGTCATGGAATTGCTGCACGCGTCGTGGAAAATGGCGTACCTGGATGAATTGACTCAATTGCCGGGGCGCCGCGCTTTGAACGCGCGTTTTGAGGCGCTCAATGGATTGTATGCATTGTGCATGGTGGACGTGGACCATTTCAAAAAACTCAACGACACGCACGGCCACGATTGCGGCGACGACGTGTTGCGCATGGTCGCCGCGCGGCTGAATGAACCCCTACACACGGGCACAGCGCACCGCTATGGGGGCGAGGAATTTGTTATTGTGCTGAACGGGCTGGACCGCAAATCGGCCAAAGAGGCGATGACGCCTCTGCTGGAACGCATTGCGCAAACAGATTTTGTCATCAAACGCAGCAAGAAAAAAAGCACATCGCGCAAACCGTCGACGCTGCGAGTCACGGTGTCCATGGGCCTGGCCGACTCAAGTCAGACCGATGCGGGCCCGGAAGCGGTGTTGAAGTGCGCCGACAAAGCCTTGTATCGGGCGAAAAAGAAAGGCCGCAACCAGATCAGTTTCTAGGTTTGCATACACGTTGTTTTAAGTCGACGTTGTTGCCCTGGCATCCGTACAGATGATCAGGCACTAAATATATGATGCTTGCCTGACGCCTTGACATGCCCGGCCAGTGATTTTTAAATGATTGACTGAACCTTCAGTCCTGACACAGCCGGTGCTGAATGCACACCGGCTGCGGCTTTTAGATCAGGCGCCTGCGCGTTGCAGGGCGCCGGGGTTTAATTGGATTTCATGCCCGGCAGAATGATTTCCACCCGGCGGTTTTGTTGTCGACCGGTTTCACTGTCGTTGTCAGCCACCGGGTAATCGGGGCCGAGTCCGCGGGTTGTGATGCGCGCGCCATCCACGCCGTGATCCAGCAGATAGCCACGCACAGCGTCCGCGCGACGCTCCGATAAGTTCAGGTTGTATTGACGTGCGCCAACTGAATCGGTGTGACCTTCAATGACCACGGCCTGATCCGGGTGATCTTTCAACACATCAATCAGCGGCATCAGATTGCGCGCCACGCCCGTTTTCAAGTCCGACTTGTTGAATTCAAACAACACATCGCCCAAAGTAATCAACAGGCCCCGTTCGGTTTGTTTTGCTTCCAGTTCACTCAAGCGATTTTGCATGGCGTCCATCTGCGCTTTGGCGGCTTCGGCTTCGGCGCGCGCCTGTTCGGCTTTGCGGGCTTCAATCTCAGCCATCTCGCGTGCTTTTTCCGCTTCAGTCAAAGCCACATCGGCGGCAGACTCCGCCATCAGACGCTGTTCTTCAGCACGCAAACGCTCCGCTTCGGCGGCACTGCGTGCCTGTTCGGCCTGTTCGCGCATTTGTTGCGCCTGAGCGGCATCGGCCAGGGCTTTTTCACGCAGCGCCAGGGCTTCGGCGGCACTCAAGCGCGCTTCCTCAGCCTGCCGCTTGGCGCGTTCCGCTTCCAGGGTGCGGGCCTGCAACACCAGCCGCTCCTGTTCATTCACCAATTCACCGCGTTTGTCTTCAGCCAGTCGTGCCCGGGCAGAGAACCTCGCCACCTGCACCAGGCGGTCGGCCGCGTACAAACTGTAGGCGAATTCACGATCGCGGGTGTCACGGCCGCGGTTTTTAACGCGGTTCAGTGCGTTTTCAGCCTGTTTCAATTCTTCGCCACCGCGCGAGGCCAGTTCCGGGTTGTTCACCAGTTCATTGTAGGACTGTTCAAGCGCGGTCACGCGTGGGTCTGTTTTGGGCGCCGAGGCACATGAGGCCAGTGCGGCACAGAACGCCCACAGCGTCAGTTGCTTCAAGTGGTTCATAATTCTTCTCCACGACGCGCCAGTTCCTGCTTCAGCGTATCGATGACCTGCTGCATTTGTGCCAGCGCCATTTCAGCGCTGATGGCGTGGGCTTTGGCATCGGCCAGTTCCGCGTCTCGCTGGGATTTTTTTGCTGAAATCTCGGCTTCAGTCCATTCGCGTTCGTCGAATTGCTGTTGCGCGGTGTTGAGGTGATCGCGGGCCATTTTCAATTCCGCAGGCGCGTGGTGATCGGCGTCACTGCGCTCCGCGGCATCGATCATGGTGCGGGCTTCGATGATGGCTTTGTGGGCGTCGCTTTTGGCCGCCCATGCGCCGCAACTGAGCAGCAGCATCAGGCCCATCAGACCCGTTCGCATCAATTTGTTTTGCATGTGTTTCTCCCGTTCTGGGTTGGTGAAGCTGTGGTTGCCAACCACGCAGGTCGGCGCGTAGATTATAACCATGTCAGGCACCCGATAAGCAAGTGCCGAAGTCAGAAAATGTGAACGGGTCGCTTGTGCGGGCGGTGTTTTTGCGACCGCAGGGTCACAGCATGGTTTGAATGTCCTTAAAAGCAGCGCGTGAAATGCGTTCGTTCTTTTTGCATTTGTTGTACAGCAGGCGCGTGGCAATCATTTTGTCTTCATGGCTCAGGTCGTCGCCGTTTTTCAGGACATAGAGCATGCATTTCAAAATGAAACCGCTGTAGTGATTGCTTTCATATTCTGCCGGTGTTTCAGTGACCTTGTAGGCCTTGTCGCGTTTGCCGGACAACAGATAACTCACTGAAGTGTTGAGAATGCGCACCAGTTTGTCCATGTTTTCAGCTTTGATGTTGCGGCTGTTGATCAAACCGAGTTCCCACTGGGAAATGGCGCCTTTGGTGATGCCCAGCTTCTTGGCCAGATAGTCCTGTGACAGGTTTTGTTTCTTACGCAATTCTCTGAGACGTTGGCCAAACGACATGGGATGGATGCCTTCAATAATGGATGCCTATACTTTACACAATAAACAGTCATGTGCGCTTGACACATGAGGTAAAGCATACTATACTTTGCTCGATCCTGATGATTTATTTCAGGGATGAAGACCGAACATTCAGCCTGATTCTATGTTCGGTGCAACAGACTGCAGACTCTTCCCTTAACTATCGTCTTCTGCAGCGTTGTACAGGATCAATCGCCGCTGGCAATGTGTGGGGCCAGCGGCACCTTTTTCGAGGATCAGGCAAAGGCATCAGATTGATTTTGGTTTGATTGCTCTTGCTCGATGATTGGGCGTCTTCAGTCTCCAATCTCAGTCTCCAATCTCAGTCTCCAATCTCCTGATGTGCCATTTCATTCTCACGTCTGTCTGTGATTAAAGGCGCATAGCTACCACTCACAGGGTCCAACCAGTTGCACGCGCCAGACTTGGTTGAACCACATCACTCCAGGCGCCAGTCGTTGGCGCAGGCAAATGTTCACGAGCTTCCTCAGGCGTGATGGCCAGCGATTTGCCAATGCGCTGGACCTGCACACAGGGCGCGCGACTGTGTGCCAATCCACTTCATCTGCAGACTGCATTGCTTGTGATCAAGTGGAATTGTATTCAGGCTGAAATTTTGTTTTAATTGATCTGACAACGAGTTGCGTGCGCATGAACATGATCATGATCATTCTGAACGGTGGGGCGCTGGTGGCACTGACCGCCTTGGCTGCAGCCATTTATTCCGGGCCCGCTGCGTATTATTTTTTTGCCCGATGGAGTGCCCGACTGGCCCTGCTGCTGTTCATGGTCGCGTTCGCCGCCGGCCCATTGCAGCGTCGCTGGCATGTGGCATTGACCCAGGCTCTGTTGCGCCGACGTCGTCACGTCGGTCTGTCCTCCGCGTGGTTCATGTTGTGTCATTTTGTTTGTCTGGCCCTGTTGTTCATTGCCTGGCCAGCGTTGTTGAAAACCCACGTGAACAGCGCCAATCTCAGCGCCGCGGTGGGACTTGCGCTGGCGATGGGTTGGATGAGTGCCAGCTCCAACAAGGCCGCGATTAAACGCCTGGGTTTCAAGCGCTGGCGCAGCACGCATCGGGTGGCCGGTTATGTGATTCTTGTGTTGTTTACATTGGCTTTGGTGCCGCATTGGCATTCACCGGGCCATTGGCTGCTGTTGACGCCGTTGGTGGTGCTTTGGTGCGTGCGCCTCCTGCCGCCCGCGCAGCATCAGCCGCCGGATGAGGCGCGACCATGACACATCCAAAGCACAATTCAAGTCTTGAAGCGGATGGAGGTGGCTGAGACGGATGAGCACTGAAAATTTAACGGCGATTGAAACCGTGCTGAATCCACCGCCACGGCATTGGGTGGGCAATGGATTCTATGTGCACACGTTTTTTCCCACGCATCGATTGCCGCTGGATCGCATGAGTCCTTTTCATTTACTGGACTACAATCCTCCGCATCAATTTGAGCCCGGTGTGATGCCACGCGGCGTGGGCCAACACCCGCACAGAGGGTTCGAAACCGTGACATTGGCATTGCAGGGTTCGCTGGCGCATCGCGACAGCGCAGGCCACAGCGATGTCATTGAGGTGGATGAAGTGCAGTGGATGACGGCCGGAGCCGGCGTGATTCATGAAGAATTCCATCACCCCTCGATGCTGCGTGAAGGCGGTGTATTGCAGATGGTGCAATTGTGGGTGAATCTGCCGGCACGGCATAAAATGACTGCGCCGGCGTATCAGGCCATACGCGCCGCCGACATGCCTTGCATTGACATGTGCGCAGGCCGTGTCCAGGTGCGCCTGGTGGCTGGGGATCTGTTTGCCCAGCGCGGTCCGGCACACAGCTTCACCCGTTTGCAGCTGGCCGATGTGCGCATGCGCGCGGGCGCGCAACTGCACTGGCCGATCCTTCCGCACAACAACAGCGGGTTGTTGCTGATGCACGGCGAAGTGCGCATCAACAAGGCCCGCAGCGTGCAGGAAAACCAGTTTGTTGTGTTTGCACGGGCCGGTGCGGGGTGTCAACTCCGGTGTCTGAGTGATGCACGTTTTCTGTGGCTCAGCGGTGAACCCATCGCCGAGCCGGTGGTCCAACACGGGCCGTTCGTGATGAACACCCGTGAAGAGATCCACCAGGCCATTGCGGATTACAGCAGCGGCCGCATGGGTCGATTTGACAGCGAATGATTAATGATATGGCCGCCCAACGGCGGTGTACTGCGAGAGATTACACATCATGATTAAAGTGAGCATAGCGTATCCAAACACCCCCGGCAGCCGTTTCGACATGGATTATTACCTGCAGCAGCACATGCCCATGTCGGTGGCTTGCCTGTCTGAAGCGGCCGGCTACTGCGGCGTGGAAGTTGAAGTGGGAGAACTCAGCGACGATCCAGACAAGCCACCGCCACAGCGCGTGCTGTGCCATTTTTATTTCACCGACGCCGAGGCGTTCATGCAGGCATTCATGCCGCATGCAGAGGCCTTGCAAAAAGACATTGCCAATTACACCGACGTCAAGCCACAGATCCAGTTCAATCGGACGGTGTGGTCGCATGGGCGTTGAGGGGCACGGCTACAGCGGGCGCCCGCTGGTGCACAAGCTGGGCATCAAAAGCGGCCAGCGCGTGCATGTTCGCAGCGCGCCGGCTGATTATTTTGACTGGGTGACGCCGCTGCCGGACGGTGTGATTCTGTTGTCTCGTCTGGTGCACAGGCTGGATTTCATACACTGGTTTGTGCGTGAACGCAAAACACTGGAGCAGGGTTTGGATGCATGCCGGTGCAAACTGGTGGCGGACGGCATGTTGTGGATATCCTGGCCGAAAAAATCGTCCGCAGTGCCCAGCGATGTGACAGAAGATGTGATCCGGGACGTCGCGCTGCCGCTGGGACTGGTGGACGTCAAAGTGTGCGCCGTGAATGATACCTGGTCGGCCTTGAAGCTGGTGGTGCGCAAGGCGTTGAGAAAAAATCACCCGAACGGCCGCCTCTGACTGAACCGAAGTTCAAGGCGGGTGTCCGAATGCACACACGTTGAATTCTGAAGACCATGACAACACACGACACGCCGCGTCCGCGGTTACAAAAAACACTGGGCATCCTGGGCGGCATGAGTGATCAGGCCACGGTTGAATATTACAAAGGCATCAATCGGGCGATCAACCAATCATTGGGCGGCTGGGACATTGCCGAATGTGTGATCATTGGCGTCAATTTCGGCAACGTGGAATACGCCGTGCGCAACGGCGAATGGGACATGCTGGGTGAATATCTGGCCCACAAGTCCATGGCGGCCGAGCGCGCCGGCGCCGATGTGCTGATTTGTGCTTCCAATACGGTGCACGCAGTGGCCGGGCGGTTTACCCGCGACCTGCGCATTCCGTTTATTCACATCGCCGACCCGACTGCGGCAGCGATCAAGGCCCGTGGTTTGAACACCGTGGCCTTGCTGGGCACCTTGCCGGTGATGTCTGAACCGTCGATGGTGGCACATTACCGGCGCCTTGGGGTGACCGCGCTGGTGCCGGACGCGCAACAGCAACAGCGCATCGATGCAATCATTTTTGATGAACTGGTGCGTGGGAAAATCAATGCGGATTCACGCGCGTACTATTTATCGGTGTGCGAATCGCTGCGCGCGCAAGGAGCCGAAGGCGTGATACTCGGCTGCACAGAAATCTGTTTGCTGATCGAGCAGTCACACATTCCGGACTGGCCTTTTTTTGACACCACGGCCTTGCACATCCAGGCCGCGGCACAGGCGCTGCAACAAAGCGATTGAGTCTGGCTCCCAGGCCTGCAGAGCGTTGGGTTTTGGTTTTGTGTGTTGGCTTCGATTACAATGGGGATGCTGTGAAAAAGTGAAAGAGAGGTGACCCATGCAGAAGTTTCGTTGCGTGGCTGTGGTGCTGCTGCTTGTCTGCGTGCTATTGCACGCGCCCAGCGAATCCGCGCGCGCGCATTTTGAGCCCAAAATCGGGCGATATGAATCCATTCCCTGGGGTTTCAGTACCAACACCTGGTGGATTGAGGGCCCGGAGGGCGTGATTCTGGTGAACACCCAGTTTCTGCCGTCGGCCATCCAAGAGGCGCAGCAAACGGCCGAGGAGTACACCGGCAAATCCGTGGTACTGGCGCTGGTGCTGCACCCGAATCCAGACAAGTTCAACGGCACCGCGTATTTGCGTTCGCAAGGCATCCGGGTGCTGACTTCGGCGCAGGTGCTGGCGTTGATCCCCGAAGTGGACCGGGTGCGGCGTGAATGGTTTTACCAACGCTACGCGCCGGATTATCCGGAAAAACTGGTGTTGCCCGAGGCGTTCGGGGACGCCACCACGACGCTGCATGTGGCCGGACTGGAGGTGCGTTTGCATGTAATGGGCCGGGCGGCCAGCAACGCGCACGTGGTGGCGCAGGTCGGGCCGCATGTTTTTGCCGGCGATGTGCTGGCCAACGGCCACCACGCCTGGCTGGAACTGGGGCAGGTGTCGGACTGGTTGACCATGCTGGAGGGCATTGAGGCGTTGGGCGGGCGCTATTTTTATCCCGGCCGCGGGGCCGCTGGCGGCGCGCCATTGCTGCAGAGACAACGCGACTATCTGCGTTTTTTTCGCGCCGCCGTGCGCGATGAATTGGACGCCGAGACACTCAGCGACGCGGCCTTTGATCGCATACAGACACGCCTGATACAGCGCCACCCGAAGCTGCAAAACAGTTTTTTTATTGAGCGGGGCATTCGCGCGGTGTGGAACGTTGAGAAGGCACTCAGCGCGCCGCAATGAAACGACCTGAGTCGCTGCGAATGCAAGCGACGGGGTTGCTGTGATTGCTCAATTCGGCGTCGCTGATATACAATGGGTTGCATGCTATTCATCATCCCCGATTTACTGGACCGCGCCGCGCTTGATAAAGTGCGCCAGCTGCTGGGTCAATCCGAATTTGTCGACGGCCGCGTCTCGGCGGGCGCCGGATCGAATTATCAAAAAAACAACCTGCAGGCCAAGCCCGACGACCGCAACAGCCTGCAGGCGCGGGACATTGTGGCGCAGAAGCTCACAAGCCACCCGATGTTCAACACCCTGGCCGTGCCACGGCGCGTGCGCCCGGTGACGTTCAATCTGTACCGTGAAGGCATGTATTACAAAGACCACACCGACCATTCCATTCTGCCGGGCAATCCACCGGTGCGCGGTGATCTGTCGATGACCCTGTTTCTCAGCGATCCGGGCAGTTACCAGGGGGGCGAGCTGGTGATTCATTGCGACGGACCACAGAAGCAGCAGTTCAAACTGCCGGCGGGCCAGGCCATCGTCTATGACGCCTGCACCATGCATCGGGTCAACACCGTCACCGCCGGTGAACGACTCGGCGCGGTCACTGCCATAGAAAGTCTGATTCACGACGCCACGCAGCGTGACATCATGGGCGAGGTGGCGCGACTGACGCGCTGGGTGCAGGACGTGGCACCGCAAACCGAACAGGAGCGTCGCGCCAGTAAGATTTACGTCAATCTGTTGCGGCTGTGGTCGCAAACCTGAGGGCATCGAGCCCACAACCCCCTATGAGGAGAGCCGATTGTGAAATACCTGCACACCATGATTCGTGTCACCGATCTGGATGCCTCGCTTGATTTCTTTGTCAATAAACTGGGCTTTAAACTGATTCGAAAAACCGATTATCCACAGGGCCAGTTCACTCTGGCGTTTGTGGCCGCGGCGGGCGACGAAGACAACCAGATTGAATTGACCCACAACTGGAACAGCGACGAGGTCTACGGCGAAGGGCGCAATTTCGGGCACATTGCCTACCGTGTGGACGACATTTATACCTATTGCCAGCGCTTGCTGGACCACGGCATTGTTCTCAACCGGCCGCCGCGCGATGGCCACATGGCTTTCATCCGCACGCCCGACCAAATCTCCATCGAACTGCTGCAAAAAGGTGAACCCCTACGGCCCTGCGAACCCTGGGCATCCATGCCGAATCAGGGGCATTGGTAAACTATTTTACTCGGCGGTGTCACCTTTCTGCCGCACACAGCGTATTTGGGTGCATTGGACGGTGCAACGCCTGCGTTGAGCCGAAAGTTCCGATGTGCGCCGATTCACAGTTTGCAGCCGAGACAGTTCACAATGCATTCAAACGCTTCGGTTATGCTGAAGCAATGATTTCCAGTCAGGGCTTGGATGTTGCAATGAATTTATTTAGACTAGCGGTTTTTAACTGGAAACGGCACACATGAGTACAGTATTGACGGGCATCACCACCACCGGCACACCGCACCTGGGCAATTACGTGGGCGCGATCAAGCCGGCGATTGAACAAAGCGTTCTGGGTGAGCACACCGGTTATTTTTTTCTCGCCGATTTGCACGCCCTGATCAAGTGCTGGGAACCGCAGCGCATCGCCGAGTCAACCCGGCAGGTGGCGGCCACCTGGCTGGCCCTGGGGCTGGACACCGAGCGGTCGGTGTTTTACCGGCAGTCGGACATACCGGAAATCCCGGAATTGACCTGGCTGTTGACCTGCATGACCGCCAAAGGACTGATGAATCGGGCGCACGCGTACAAGGCGGTGGTGGCCGAGAATGTGGACAAAGGCGAGGCCGACCCGGACAAGGGCATCACCATGGGGTTGTTCAGCTACCCGGTGTTGATGGCGGCGGACATTCTGATGTTCAACGCCGAATCCGTGCCGGTGGGCAAGGACCAGATACAGCACATTGAAATGGCGCGCGACATTGCCGGGCGATTCAATCACCATTTCGGTGAACATTTTGTGTTGCCCAACGCCGTGACCGACGACGACGTGGCGGTGTTGCCTGGTCTGGACGGGCGCAAGATGAGCAAAAGTTACAACAACGTGATCCCGTTGTGGGAGCCGGCCAAAAAGCTGCGCAAATACATCATGCGGATCAAGACCAATTCGCTGGAGCCGGGCGAAGCAAAAGACCCGGACGATTCAAACGTGTTTGAGCTGTACCGCGCGTTTGCCAGCAAGCAACAAACGGCGGCCATGCGTCAGGCTTTTGCCGATGGCATTGCCTGGGGCGAAGCCAAGCAAATGCTGTTTGAACTGATTGATGCGGCCTTGAGCGGGCCTCGAGAGCTGTACAATGAATTGATCGCCAACCCGGCACGCATTGAAGCCGAGTTGTGCAAGGGGGCCGAGAAGGCGCGCGACTACGCCGGGCCGTTTCTGCATCGCCTGAAACAGGCGGTGGGTATACGCAAAATTGAATGAAGTGAGGATTGATCATGTGGGATTTTAAATTGGGGGCAGTGATTTCGACGCTGTGGCAAACCAAGTCATTTCTGATGTTCAGATTTCTGGTGTACATGGCCATCACGCTGGCCTATGTGATCGGCACCGCCGGCGGCGGCGGGGTGGGTTACCTGATCGGTTCGGTCGGTGGCAACAATGAAGCCGGTGTGTTTTACGGCATGGTGGGTGGCTTTTCACTGGTCAGCGGGGTGATGTATTTCTTTCGCGAATACCTGTTGTACATGGTCAAGACCGGCCACATCGCCTGCATCATCAAAATCATGGATGGGGAAAAATTGCCCGAAGGCAAAGGTCAGATTGCCTACGCGCAGGACGTGGTCAAATCGCGCTTCAAGGAAGCCTCGGTGCTGTTTGCCCTGGACCAGATCGTCAAAGGCATTCTGAAAACATTCAATCGCATTTTCTTCAGCATCGCCTCTTTTCTGCCCATCCCGGGCGGCCTGGTGAAGTTTATCAATGGCGTGATCAACATGTCGGTGACCTATGTGGACGAACTGATGCTGGCCTACAACATCCGCAACAACGAGGACAACCCCTGGGAAGGGTCGCGCAAGGCGCTGGTGCTGTACGCGCAAAACTACAAGACGTTCCTCAAAAACGCGTTGTTTTTAACCATTCTGACCTGGGTGTTTTCGCTGATTGTGTTGCTGATTGTGTTTGCGCCGATGGCCGGACTGATGGCGATTGTTGGCTACGAAGGCAGCTTCTGGCCACTGGTGATCGCCCTGGTCACCGCCTGGGGACTGAAATCGGCGCTGATCGATCCTTTGGCCATGACCGCCTTGATGCAGGTGTATTTCAAAGTCATTGAAGGTCAGGAGCCGAACCCGGAATGGGACGCCAAGCTGGATCGGGCGTCGAAAAAATTTGGCGAATTGAAAAACCGCGCGTCAAGCTGGGTGCGCGATAAAATGTCCCGCGGCGACAAAGACAAAACCGATTCATTGCCGAAACCCGAATGAGTCTGCCGGTGCGTGCAGAAGTCACTGCGCGCACCGGCCATTTCACGCATCAGCGCGACGCCGGTGAGTCCGGAGCCGCGCTTTTTTTGTCCCGGTGGCTCTGCTACAATACGGGCTTTCCATCGCCACAGTGTCGCAGCGCATGATCAAATCGAGGGAGTTCAAGAAACGCCGCAAACAAATTCTGCGCATGATTGGCGATTCCGCCATCGCCATCATTCGTGCGCGCCCGGAATATCTGCGCAACGGCGATGCCCACTACCGTTATCGCCAGGACAGCGACTTTTACTATCTCAGCGGATTTCGTGAGCCCGAGGCCTTGCTGGTGCTGTGTCCGGGCAGTGATTGCGGGGACGAGGTGATGTTCTGTCGCGAATACGACCGCAAAAAAGTCATTTGGGATGGCCCGATGCTGGGCACCGCCGGTGTGGTGGAGCGGCTGGCCTTTGACAGCGCCTATTCGATCAACGAAATCGATCAACGCCTGCCGGAATTGATGCTCGACCGGGAAAAGGTGTATTTCATGATGGGCGAGGACACCGTGTTTGATCAACAGGTGAGTCGCTGGACCAAGTCGGTCAAACACCGCAAGGGCGAAAAATCCCGCGCCCCGGAAGAATTTGGTTCGCTGCAGCACCTTTTGCACGACATGCGTTTGTACAAAAGTCCGGCGGAAATCAAGTGCATGAAAAAAGCCGCCGACATCGCCGCCGAAGCCCACACCGCCATGATGCGCCGTTGCCGTCCGGGTCTGGGTGAATACGACCTGCACGCCGAATTCATGCAACGCGTGATTGCCCGGCAATCCGAGCCGAGTTACCTGCCGATTGTGGGCTCCGGTCCGAACGCCTGTATTTTGCATCACATCAACAACGACCGCGTCATGCAGGACGGCGATCTGGTGCTGGTCGACGCCGGCGCTGAATACGACCATTACGCTTCCGACATCACCCGCACCTATCCCGTCAACGGGCGTTTTTCCGGCCCGCAGCGTGATTTGTATGAAGTGGTGCTCGGTGCCCAGCAGGCCGCCATAGAACAAGTGCGGCCGGGCAAACACTGGAACGACCCCCACGACGCGGCGGCGCGCGCCATTGCCCAGGGGCTGTTGGATCTGAAAATACTCAAGGGCGACATTGATCAGGTGATGGAAGAGAAAACCTACGCGCAATACTACATGCACATGACTGGTCACTGGCTGGGGCTGGACGTGCACGATTGCGGTGACTACAAGGTCGATAAACTGTGGGTGGAACTGGAGCCCGGCATGGTGATGACCGTAGAGCCCGGCATATACATCGATCCCGAAGCCAAGGTCAAGGCGCACTGGAAAGGCCTGGGTATTCGCATAGAAGACGACGTGGCGGTGACTGCCAATGGCCACAGCATCTTGAGTGACCGGGCGGTCAAATCGGTGCATGAAATTGAAACCCTGATGCGTGCGGACTGACCCATCAGTCCGGCATCAACTCTCACATCCGGGCGCTTGCGCACCGGTGAAACAGCCACGGCCCGGTTCATCGGGTTGTGAAGAAAACAACGCGATGCCGGCATCGCACCCATTGCAGCGGAGATCATCATGCACCACACAAAAACACGCTTATTCTGTTTGTTCACGGCCCTTTTGGTGGTCGGTCAAAGTCAGGCACTGAACATACACTGCGGCCAGCTGTTTGATTCAGAGGCCGGCGAATTCAAAGCCAATCAATGGATTTCAACAGGGGATGATGGCCGCTTCAGCGAGGTGCGGGCCCACCGCAGCGGCGATCCGGTCGACGTGGATTTGTCCGCAGCCTGGTGTCTGCCGGGACTGATGGACATGCACACGCACCTGTCGCAAGAGTTCAATCCGATGATCTATCTGCAGGGGTTTCAGATGAACCCGGCCGATCTGGTGTTGCAGGCCACGGTGTTTGCCCGGCGCACACTGGAGGCCGGTTTCACCACCGTGCGCGACCTGGGCGACTCGGACAACATCACGGTGTCCCTGCGCAAGGCCATTGACAAAGGCTGGGTCACCGGCCCGCGCATTTTCACTGCCGCCAAAGCCATCGGCACCACCGGCGGACACGCCGATCCGACCAATGGCGTGCGCGCTGGACTGTTGCCCATGCCGGGACCGAAATATGGAGTGGTCAATGGCGTGGCCGAGGCCCGGCAGGCGGTGCGCAAACGCTATCAGGACGGCGCCGATTTGATCAAAATCACCGCCACCGGTGGCGTCTTGTCACAAGCGAGCAGTGGCGACAACGCGCAATTTTTTGACGATGAGCTGAAAGCCATTGTCGACACGGCACGCGATTACGGTTTCAAAGTGACCGCGCACGCGCACGGCAAGGAGGGCATGAAGCGGGCGATCCTCGCTGGCGTGGCCAGCATTGAGCACGGCACCTATCTGGACGAAGAGATCATCCGCCTCATGAAACGCCACGGCACCTATCTGGTGCCGACCCTGGTGGCCGGTCAGTGGGTCACCGATAAAGCCGCGGTGGACGGGTTTTTCCCGCCGGTGGTGCAAGGCAAGGCGGCCACCATCGGACCCATCATCGCCGGTTCGTTCGCGCGCGCCCATAAAGCCGGCGTCAACATCGCTTTCGGCACCGACAGCGGGGTGTCCGCGCACGGCCACAACGCCAAGGAATTCGGCATCATGGTGGACCACGGCATGCGGCCGGCCGAAGCCTTGCAGGCGGCCACACTGATGGCGGCCCGATTGCTGGGTCAGGAAGCGCATCTGGGGCAAGTGAAAAGCGGCTATTTTGCCGATCTGGTGGCGGTCAGCGCCGATCCCTTGCAGGACATTCGCCGCATGGAATCCGTGCAGACTGTGATCAAGAACGGCCAGGTGATCAAGCATGAACATCCATGAGTCCACCCTGAAGTACAACCACGGCGAGACCGAATGCCTGGCTTTTGCTGCCTGGCCCGAGAACGCCGCCGCAGCGTCATGTCCTTTGCTGCTGATTGTGCACATGTGGTCCGGGCGCGTGGTGTTTGTCGACGACGTGGCCCGTCGCATGGCCCGTCAGGGTCTGGCCGCGGTGGCCATTGACATGTACGGGGCAGGGCGCACCGGGGCGGATGCCGATGCGTGCGCTGCATTGATGCAACCATTTATTGACGACCGCGCCTTGCTGCAGGGGCGCGTTGATGCCGGGTTCAATGCGGCGTTGTCGCTGCCGGTGGTCGATCGCAACCGCAGCGCGGCGATGGGCTATTGTTTTGGCGGCTTGTGTGTGCAGGATCTGGCGCGCGTCAATGACCGGGTGGGCGGGGTGATCAGTGTGCACGGTTTAATGCTGCCGGCAGACAACCTCAACAACCCGGCCTGGCGTGCCAAGGTGTTGTTGTTGCACGGCGCCGACGACCCCATGGTCAGTGATGCGCAATGGCTGGCCCTGAAAGCCGAAATGGACGCGGCCGCTTGCGACTGGCAAAAACACGATTTCGGCGGCGCCATGCACGCCTTCACCAACCCGCAAGCCAACGATCCAGAGGCTGGCACGGTGTATCAGGCCGCTGCGGCGCGTCGCAGCGACGTGTTGATCGAGGCGTTTCTGCAGGAAGTGTTTGCTGCGTGAGCGGCGCCGCGCCGGTGTTCATTTGAGTGGTTTGAACGAGTCCACTTTGAGTTGCGCGTTTTGCTGGGTTTCTTCGCGCAGCGGCTCACAGGCTTTGAATGACTCCAGGCAACGCCGCGTCAATTGCTGATAGATGGCGGTGCCCTGTTTTTTCCAATGCATTTCCTCGTCCTTGACCGCGCGTTTGATTTCTGCCGGCGATCCGGCCACGATTGAACGCGGTGGCACCTCGGTGCCCGGCCTCACGTAACTCAAGGCCGCCACCATGGATTCGGCACCGATGCGTGCGCGGTCCATGATCACCGCCTGGATGCCGATCATGCAGTCGCGTTCAATCACGCAGCCGTGCAGCACCGCGCCGTGACTGATGTGTCCGTTCTCCTGCACTTCGGTGAGTCCCTCGGGAAAGCCGTGGGCCACGCAGCCGTCCTGGAAATTCACCCCATCGGCCAGGCGAATCTCGCCGTAATCGCCGCGCAGGGAGGCGTGCGGGCCGATGTAGCAGTGCCGGCCAATGACCACCTGGCCAATGATGCTGGCGCTGGGATGGATGAAACTGCTGGGGTGAATCACCGGTCGAACGCCGTCGATGGAATAGATGTGTGCCATGTGTCTCCTCGTGTTGGTGCGAACGCCAGGCGCCGCACCGGCTTAAAGCTGATTTCGCAAGGCGGCCTCTGCTGCGACCCGGTCAATCTTACGCCGCCGGGCGTAGTCGAGCAACTGATCCTCGTTGATTTTACCGACCACGAAGTACTGCGATTGCGGGTGCGCATAGTAAAACCCACTGACCGAGGCCGCCGGATACATGGTCAAGCCTTCGGTCAATTCAATGCCAGTGTTGGCGGTGACGTCCAGCAATTCAAACAGCAGGGTTTTCTGGCTGTGGTCGGGGCAGGCGGGATATCCGGGTGCCGGGCGGATGCCGCGGTAAGCCTCGTTGATCAGCGCGGCGTTGTCAAGATGCTCATCGTGGGCGTATCCCCACAGCTCGGTGCGCACTTTGCGGTGCATCAATTCGGCAAAGGCCTCGGCCAGACGGTCGGCCAGGGCCTTCAACAAAATTGCGCTGTAGTCATCGCCGGCGGCTTCAAATTCGCTCACTTTGCGTTCAATGCCGATGCCTGTGGTGACTGCAAATGCGCCGATGTGATCCTGCAGGCCGGCATCGGCCGGGGCAATGAAATCACTCAGACACAGATTGGCTTTGGGTTTGTCGGCCTGCTGTCGCAGGTTGTGCAGCACGTGGGTCTGGCCGTCGACATCAATGCGCACGTCGTCGCCCGCGCTGCTGGCCGGGAACAGGCCCACCACGGCGCGCGCCTCGAGCCATTTTTCTGCGATGATCCGTTGCAGCATGCTTTGCGCTTCACGCCACAGGTCGCTGGCGGCCTGACCCACCACCGGATCGGTGAGGATGTCCGGATAACGGCCGTGCAAGTCCCAGGTCTGAAAGAACGGCGTCCAGTCGATGAATTCGGCGATCTGGGCCAGATCATAATCTTTGAACACGTGCATGCCGGGTTGCGCCGGAGGCACCGGTGGCTGCGCTTCGAAATCACAGCGCAGCCGGTTGTCGCGGGCCTGTTGCAGGGAAATCAGACGCTTGCCGGTGGTGCGTCTGGCGCGCTGTTCCCGGATGTCCTGATATTCATCCCGGAGGCCGGCTGTGTAGAGGCTTTTATTCTGGCCCATGAGCTGTTGCATCACGCCGACCGCGCGTGAGGCGTCTTTGACCCACACCGTCGGGCCGGAATACTGCGGTTCGATTTTCAGCGCCGTGTGGGTGCGCGAAGTGGTGGCGCCGCCGATCAGCAATGGGGTGACCATGCCACGGGATTCCAGTGCCGCGGCGACGTCGCACATTTCATCCAGCGAAGGGGTGATCAGGCCACTCAGGCCAATCACGTCGGCGTTTTCCTGCACCGCGGTGTCGATGATTTTTTCCGCCGGCACCATCACACCGAGGTCGATGATGCGGTAGTTGTTGCAGCGCAGCACCACGCCGACGATGTTCTTGCCGATGTCGTGGACATCGCCCTTGACCGTGGCCATGACGATGGTGCCGTTGTCCTGTTGCCGTCCTTTGCTGGCTTCGATGTAAGGCGTCAGCCAGCCCACCGCTTTTTTCATCACGCGCGCCGATTTGACCACCTGCGGCAGAAACATCTTGCCTTCACCGAACAACTCACCGACCACGTTCATGCCGTCCATCAGCGGGCCTTCAATCACCGCCAGCGGGTTGTCCAGTGCCTCGAGCGCCGCCTCGGCGTCGGCTTCAATGTGTTCCAGCACGCCATGCACCAGCGCGTGTTCAATGCGTTTGGCCACCGGCCATTCGCGCCAGGCGGTGTCCTGTGTCTGGCCGGATTGACTGGATTGCAGATTCTGTGCCGCGACCAGCAGGCGATCGGTGGCCTCAGCGGAGCGGTTGAACAGCAAATCTTCAATCAGATCACGCACCGCCGGATCGATGTCGTCGTAAATGGTCAGCTGGCCGGCGTTGACGATGCCCATGTCCATGCCGGCGCGGATGCTGTGGTACAGGAACACTGAGTGGATGGCTTCTCGCAAGGGGTTGTTGCCGCGGAATGAAAACGAAATGTTCGACACCCCGCCGGACACCAGCGCATGCGGCAGGTTCTGTTTAATCCAGGCGGTCGCCTCGATGAAATCCTTGCCGTAGCGGTTGTGCTCGGCGATGCCGGTGCCGATGGCAAAAATATTGGGGTCAAAGATGATGTCTTCCGGTGGAAAGCCCGCCGTTTCTGTCAGCAGCGTGTAGGATCGTTGACAGATTTCTGTCTTGCGCGCAAACGAATCGGCCTGGCCGCGTTCATCGAACGCCATGACGATCACCGCGGCGCCGTATTTGCGGATTTCCCGTGCCTGGTGCAAAAATTCTTCTTCGCCGTTTTTCAAGCTGATGGAATTGACCACACCCTTGCCCTGGATGCGTTGCAGGCCGGCTTCCAGCACCGACCATTTGGATGAATCGAGCATCACCGGCACGCGGCCAATGGCCGGTTCCGAGCCGATCAGGTTGAGGAAGGTGATCATCATCTCGCGCGAATCGATCAGGCCTTCATCCATGTTGATGTCGATGATCTGTGCGCCGTTGTCGACCTGTTGCTGCGCCACCGACAGGGCTTCGATCAGATCGCCGTCCTTGATCAGCCGTTTGAACTTGAGCGAACCGGTGACGTTGGTGCGTTCGCCAACGTTGACAAAGTTTAAGGCCGGGGTCAGGGTCAGCGGTTCCAGGCCGGACAGGCGACAATGACGCGGCAAACTGGGCACAGCGCGCGGTGCGGCGCCATCGATGATGGCCTTCAGCGCGCGGATGTGTGCCGGGGTGGTGCCGCAGCAGCCACCGATCAGATTGACCCAGCCGGATTGCACCATGCGCGCCATGATTCCGGCCATTTGTTCAGGCGTTTCATCGTAACCGCCCAATTCATTCGGCAGACCGGCGTTGGGGTGCACGCTCAGGTGGGTTTCGCAGATGGCCGACAAATCGCGCACATAGGGCAACAATTCACTGGGGCCCAGCGCACAGTTGAGGCCGATGGCCAGCGGCTCAATGTGGCGCACCGAATGATAAAAGGCTTCCAGCGTCTGACCGGACAGAGTGCGGCCGCTGGCGTCAACGATGGTGCCGGAAATCATCACCGGTGTGTCGTGCCCGTGCTCAGCGCGGTGCGTGGCCACGGCGTACAGCGCGGCCTTGGCGTTGAGGGTGTCGAAAATGGTTTCCACCATCAACACGTCCACGCCGCCATCGATCAAGCCGTCAATGGCTTCGCTGTAGCTGGCCACCAGCGTGGCAAAGTCGATGTTGCGGTGTTCTGGGCGGTTGATGTCGGGTGAAATCGATGCCGTGCGGTTGGTGGGGCCGAGCACGCCGACCACCCAGCGCGGTTGATCATCACTGGACTCGGCGTCACAGGCCTCTCGCGCCAGCTGTGCCGAGGTGCGGTTGATGTCATACACCAGGTGTTCGGTGCCGTAGTCGGCCTGGGCCACCGAGGTGGCATTGAAAGTGTTGGTTTCGATCAGGTCGCAGCCGGCCTGCAAGTACTCACGGTGAATGTCACGGATTAATGCCGGTTGAGTCAGGGACAACAAATCGTTGTTGCCTTTCAAGAGCCGGTGGTGATCTGTCAGTGAATCTCCGCGGTAATCATTTTCCTGCAAGCGGTGGGCCTGAATCATGGTGCCCATGGCGCCGTCCAACAACAGAATGCGGCGATTCAGGTGCGCCCGCAGAAGCGCTGTGCGGCGCGTCATTTGACCGCCACAGCGCGCAGGATTTTAAAATGCGGCTTCTTCTGTTCCTGCGACACCACTTCGGCATGGCACTGGCTGAAACCGGCTTCGCGACACAGGCGATGCAGGCGTTCAATGTCAAACCCCAGATTGACGTGACCGTATTCATGGACCACCGATTCGTGCGCGTGCTTTAATAAGGTGGACAGCAGCAGTTTGCCGCCCGGTTTGCACACCCGATGGGCCTCTTGCAGGGCGAGCCCGGGCTGTTCTGAATAGGTCAGCGTGTGCAGCAGCAGCACCTGGTCAAAGGCGTTGTCAGCAAAGGGCAGGGCGTGCATGTCACTGACCTCATAGCGGATGTTCTGATGCGCCGCCAGGCGCTGGCGCGCGGCGTCGATGATGCGCTCGGAACAATCCAGGCAGGTGTATTGGTGGCATTGGTCGGCCAAAAGTTCGGCCAGCACACCGTCGCCCGAGCCGATGTCCAGCACATCGCCCAGTCGCACCAGTCGACTCAAGGCCCGCGCGGTGGTTTCCCAGGTGCGCCCCGGCGAGTAGTGGCGTTCCATGTCTCCGGCCACCTGATCAAACCAGTTGTTGCTGGCGGCCTGTTCTTGCAGCACCTGTTGCAGGCGTTTGCGGTCCTGTTGCGCCAGGGGCTGTTCAGCGTAGCTGGATTGCAGCAGCGGCCAAAACCCCGTATATTCGGATTCAAGATGTTCCCGATTGATGCGGTGGTAGTTGCACACGCCTTCTTTGCGCACCAGCACCAGTTTGAGTTTTTTCAGTTGCGCCAGGTGCGTGGACACCCGCGGTTGCGCCAGCCGGGTGATGGCGGCGAGTTCCGCCACCGTCAGTTCCTGTTCGTCCAGCAACAGCAGCAAGCGAATGCGGGTTTCGTCCGAGAGGGTTTTGAACAGCTCATTGAGACTCATTATATCTCTTTATTCGAATTAATGGATATATCGGATTTTATCCCATCGCGGTCAAAGGTCAAGCGCAAATCGAGATAAATTATTGCTGGGTTTTGCTGGCGGAACTGGTTAAAATTCACACCCGATTGTTTGCCAGATTTGACGCAGCCGAAATTCACAAAACAACGATTAAAAGTTGATTTTCCATTGGGAAGAATATTCATGTTTTCATTGCTCACCGAGGAACACAAGGTTCATCTGAAACGCATCCGCGGACTCATCCAGAAATCCGATAACCCGGCGAAAAACAGCGCCAACCAATTGATCGCTCAGCTGTTCGAACAAATGTCGCTGAGTGAGATCAGGCACCACAACGACCGCTATTGGACAAACGTCAGTTTTGACTTTATCCGCTTCATCGCCGGCTGCAAGTCAAAACGCCTGTGCGTCAATGTGTTCAATCCGGACGAGGAAACCCACGGCTACAGTGACCCCAGCATCAGCGTCATTCAGCTGTACAACAAGAACGTGCCCTTCCTGGTCGATTCGGTGACTCTGGCCTGCGCCGACCAGGGCCTGGACATCGCCCTGATATCGCATCCGGTGGTGGCCATAGACACGCATGAGAATGGCGAACGCACCATCGTCAAAGCCAATGAATCCGGCCTGGAGCACAAATCGATCATTTACATCGAAGTCAATCGCATCAAAACCAAGGCAAAACTGAAACGCATCAAGGAGAAACTGGAGCAGGTGCTGTCCCAGGTGCATCGGGTGGTGATGGACTGGCAGCCAATGATCAAAGCCCTGGATCGGGCCTCAAAGCGCATTGGCGATTTGCAAGACGACCACACACGCCGCATGCAACAGGATTATTTGAGCTGGCTGAAAAACAACAATTTCACCTTCCTCGGCTACCGCAAATACGACCGCGTCAAAGGCCGCATGGTGGCCGATGCCGACAGTGGACTGGGTCTGTTTAACCTCAAGTTCGATGCCGACAAGGACTACGACGTCAGCGACATTCCGGTCAGCGGCTATCAGGTGGGCAAACAGTCGGACCTGGTGCTGATCAGCAAAACCAATGTGCGCTCTCAGGTGCACCGCGAAGGCAACCTGGATTACGTCGGCGTGCTGGAAACCGACGCCGATGGACAGATCGTTTCCGAGCACCGCTTTTTCGGTCTGTACACCTCGGCGGCGGTGAACACCCGGCCATGGGACATTCCCTACATCAGTGAAAAGGTCACGGCGATTTCTCAACGGTTCCAATACGATGAAAATTCGCACAGCGGCAAACGCATTTTGCACATTCTGGAATCGCTGCCACGCGATGAATTGCTGCAGACCAACCGCGAAGAACTGTTTGCCACCATCTACCACATCCTCACCATTGAGGAGCGCAAAAGTTCGCACATCATTCCGCGGCGCGACAAATTCGGACGCTTTTTCTCGTTCCTGGTGTACATCCCGAGAGACAAGTTCAACACCAACGTGCGCCACCACATCCAGGACCTGCTGAGCGAAGCGGTGCACGGCTGCGATGTGGAGTTTTCCGTGTCCATTGACGAAGGCAAACTGGCGCGGCTGTACGTGATGGTGTTTGTCGACCGGCCCGACGTGGCCATGCCTGAAGTGGACGTGCTTGAATCGGCGGTGGCCAACGTGATCAAGGACTGGCGCGATGAACTGGAAGACACCCTGCTGGAAAAACACGGCGCTGATACCGGTCAGGCCCTGGCCAACCGGTTTGCCAACGCCTTTCCGCTGGCCTACACCGAAGAGGTTTCTCCGTGGGTGGCTTCATTTGATGTGGAGAACGCCGCGCGGCTGGAAAAGGACGGCGATCTGCGCATGTCGCTGTATCGTCCGCGGGTGCAGGAAGACGGTAAATTCCGCTTCAAAGTGTTTCGCCATGGACACACCATACCCTTGAGCCGGGTGTTGCCCATACTGGAAAATCTCGGCTTGCATGTGGTCAGCGAACGGCCCTACGAATTGCGTTTTGCCGACGAAGAAAGCATCTGGATTCAGGATTTGGATCTGGCGCTGGCCGGTGGCCGTGAATTGGAGCTGGCGTTGGTGCGCGACCGCTTTCACGCCGCATTTGAGCAGATCGTCAAGGGTCGCACCGAAAGCGACAAGCTCAATCAACTGTTGATTTACGGCGGTCTGGACTGGCGCGAAATCACCTTGATGCGCGCGTTGATCAAATACCTGCTGCAGACCGGTTTGCCGTACAGCAAAACCTACCTGCAACGCGCGCTGATCAACCATCCACACATCTCTCGCTGGGTCATTGAACTGTTCAAGTTCAAATTTGATCCGGACTTTGATCGCCTGGACGACGCCACCATTAAAGACAAGCTGGCCGATCTGAAAACCCGCTATCAGCGCCAGATTGAACACCTGGACGTGTCGCTGAATCAACTGCAAATGTCCAACCTGGAAAACTTTTTTAACAGCCGCAAGTTTTCCCGCGAACGCCTGACCAACAAAATCATCAGCATCATCGGCGCGTTGCTGGATTCGGTCAGTTCGCAGGACGAAGACAAAATCATTCGCTACACCGTCGACACGGTGCGCGCGGTGTTGCGCAGCAATTATTTCCAGACCGACGCCGACGGCGCATTCAAGGACTACATCTCGCTGAAAATAGATTCCGGGCAGTTGCCGTTTCTGCCCAAGCCGGTGCCGTACCGGGAGATTTTTGTGTATTCGCCCCGCGTCGAAGCGATTCACCTGCGCATGGGTCCGGTGGCGCGTGGTGGCTTGCGCTGGTCGGATCGTTATGAAGATTTTCGCACCGAAGTGCTGGGCCTGATGAAGGCGCAGAACGTGAAAAATTCGATCATTGTGCCGGTCGGTTCCAAAGGCGGTTTTGTGGTCAAGAAAATGCCACCGAAACACGACCGAGAAGCGGTGCAGAAAGAAGTGGTGGCCTGTTACCAGTCTTTCATTCGCGGCATGCTGGACATCACCGACAACATCGTGGCCAATGACATCGTGCCGCCACCGCAGGTGGTGCGCGGCGACGGCGACGACCCGTATCTGGTGGTGGCCGCTGACAAAGGCACAGCGACGTTTTCCGACATCGCCAACAGCCTGTCGCTGGACTACGGATTCTGGCTTGGCGATGCCTTCGCATCGGGCGGTTCGGCCGGCTACGATCACAAAGGCATGGGCATCACCGCCAAGGGCGCCTGGGAATCGGTCAAGCGGCATTTTCGCGAACTCGGCGTGGACTGCCAGTCCGAGGATTTCTCTGTGGTCGGCATCGGCGACATGATGGGCGATGTGTTCGGCAACGGCATGCTGCTGTCCAAACACATCTGTCTGAAAGCCGCGTTCAACCACATGCACATTTTCATTGACCCGACGCCCGACGCGGCGGCCACCTGGAAGGAGCGCAAGCGCCTGTTTGATCTGCCGCGTTCCACCTGGGAAGACTACAACACGGCCCTGATTTCATCCGGCGGCGGCGTGTATTCACGCTTCGATAAATCCATACCGATCACCCCGGAAGTCAAAGCCTGGCTCAACATCCGCGAAAGCGAACTGCCGCCGCAGGATCTGATCAAGCGCATTCTGCTGGCGGAAGTGGACCTGATCTGGAACGGCGGCATCGGCACCTACGTCAAAGCGCAGGATGAAAGCCACGCCGAAGTCGGCGATTCGGCCAACAACGTGTTGCGGGTCGACGGTGGACAGCTTAAATGCCGCGTGTTCGGCGAAGGCGGCAATCTGGGCATGACGCAGAAAGGCCGCATCGAATTCGCCGCCAAAGGCGGTAAGGTGAACACCGACTTCATTGACAATTCGGCCGGTGTGGACTGTTCGGATCACGAAGTCAACATCAAGATCCTGCTCAAGGCCATGGCCGAAGACGGCTTGATGAATGAGAAAGAACGCAACAAATTGCTGGCGTCCATGACCGACAACGTCTCGGCGCTGGTGCTGCGCAACAATTACCTGCAAACCCAGGCGTTGAGCATGATGGAAGCACTCACCGTGGACCGCATCGGTGCCAAGGCGCATTTGATCCGCGTGTTCGAACAAAAAGGCCTGCTGGACCGGCAACTGGAGTTTTTGCCCTCCGACTCAGAATTGCAGCGCCGGCAACAGGACGGCGAAGGCCTGTTGCGGCCGGAATTGTGCGTGTTGCTGTCGTACTCCAAACTGGACCTGTACAAGCAGCTGATTGATTCGGCAGCGATCAATGACCCCTGGTTTGAGCGCACGCTGGTGAATTACTTCCCGCCCAAGCTGCGCAAAACCGAGGCGCAGTATTTTCAGCAACACCGCCTGAAGAATCCAATCATTGCCACCCTGGTGACCAGCAAGATCATTGATCACATGGGCGCGACCTTTGTGCAACGCATGCTGGAAGACACCAGCGCCAATGCCGGCGCCATCGCCAAAGCGTTTTACGTCGTCGTCGAGCTGTTTGACATCGACGCGCTGTGGCACGCCATCGAACAGCACGACCTCAAGGTCGATGCCATGGCGCAGACCCAGGCGCGCATCACCATCTGGCAATTCATCCGCCAGGCGGTGCGCTGGATTCTCAACAACGTGGGCCACGAACTGGACATCCGCGCGGTCATCGACGCGCACCGCAATGGCATCAAAACCTTCATGGCAAATCTGGAAAAATACCTCAGCAACGCCGACGCCACGCGCAAACTGCGCGAGCAAAAAGCGCTGCAAAAACAGGGCTTTGCCAGCCAAGTGGCGGAACAGATCGCCTGCCTGAACCAATACAGCCCGGCGCTGGATGTGGTGTCGGCTTCGCAACGCGTCGAGGCGCGCGTCAACGACGTGGCCAATCTGTACTTCCAATTGGGTGACACACTGAAGCTGCTGTGGCTGCAGAAAACCGTGGAATCCCTGCCGGTGAAAAACAACTGGCACGTGCACGCCCGCGGCGGCCTGCGCGACGATCTGCTGGCGCACCACGCCAACCTCACGGAAAAACTGATTCGCCGCTACGGCACCTCATCGCAGCCGGAAAAAATCATTCAGAAATGGGTCAAGGAATTCAACGACGAATTCATCGCCAGCCAGAAAATGATGCGCCTGATCAGACACGACAAGAGCTTTGATTACGCCACCCTGATGGTGGCGGTGAACTCACTCAACAACCTGGCGTCTTCCATCGCCTGATTATTGGCAAGCCGGGTGCCCTCTGTGCCCCCGGCTTGCGTTGTTGCAGCGATTTAAGCCTCGCGGTCGACCGCGAAATTGGCCAGGTAGTGCAGCGCGGCGGTGGCCGGGGAGTCGGGCAGGGACTGCAGGCATTCGCTGGCTTTGGCGGAATACTTGTGCGCCTGTTGGCGGGTGTAATCCAGCGCATCGGAACCGGCGATGGCTTCGCGCACAGCCAGCAGGGCGTCCAGGTCCGGTTGTTCAATGGCGCGGGTGATTTGCGCGCGCTCAGCGGCCGTGCCGTGGGCCAGCAAATGGATCAGCGGCAGGGTCAGTTTACCTTCCTGTAAATCGTCGCCGAGGTTTTTGCCCAGGGTTTTTTCGTCGGCGGAATAATCCAGCACGTCATCGGCCATTTGAAAGGCAATGCCCAGATAGCGGCCGTAATCGGCCAGCTGTTGCGTGCGCGTCGCGGAGCAGTCACTGATCAAGGCGGCCAGTTCGCAGCCGGCTTCAAACAGTTTGGCGGTTTTGTTGGTGATCACGCGCAGGTAGTCGGCTTCACTGGTGGCCAGGTTGCCGATGTTCAGCAATTGTTGCACTTCGCCTTCGGCGATGCGGTTGGTGGCGTTGGCGAGCACCCGCATCACGCCCATGGACTCGGCCGTGACCATCATTTGAAAAGCCTTGGAATAGAGAAAGTCACCGACCAGCACGCTGGCGGCGTTGCCCCAGATTTCATGCGAGGTTTTGTTGCCGCGGCGCATTTCGGATTCATCCACCACGTCGTCGTGCAGCAGGGTGGCGGTGTGGATCAGTTCCACGGTGGCGGCGAGCGTGATGTGGTGTTCGCCGCGGTATCCCAGGGCTTTGCTCAGCAGCAGCAGTAGCAGGGGGCGCAGGCGTTTGCCGCCGTTGGAAATGATGTATTCAGATATCTGGTTGATCAGCACCACTTCCGAATTCAGATGCGTGCGGATGCTGTGATCCACTTGACGCATTTCATCCCGGCACAGCGCCAGCACGTCGTCGATGTCGGCGATGTTGTGGGGGCTGCGGGTGTTGACTTGCTGGGTCATTGGGTTGTCCGTGTTAAGCGATTGAATTATATCGCAGATGCGGGCCACAAAAAACGCTCACCGTTGAGTTTTTCGTGGCACCGCAGGATTCCTGTGACTCCCCGCTCGCGGCGTGTGCCGCGAAGTCTGTTTTCAGGGGTTTGCGGGCCGTGCCCGTGTTTTGACCCGTTGTGGTGAGGCCATATCGTCGCGCTCGATGCGCCAAATTCTCGGTAAAATGTTTGCAATTTTGCAACGAAACTGATTTACTCTTGCCCCGTTCCGTAACCGCCCGTGAGCCTGCATGGAGAAGACTTCGCGCAAGAATCCGTTCAATCGCATTGAGAAAAAGGCCGCCGCGTCGATCGCCATTCTGGTGGCGGTGCGCATGTATGGTCTGTTTTTGATCATGCCGGTGTTCAGTGCATCGGCCGGTGCGTATCGTGGCGCCACGGATTGGCTGGTCGGTCTGGCCATCGGCGTGTACGGACTGACCCAGGCCTTGTTTCAGGTGCCGATGGGTCTGTTGTCGGATTTCATTGGCCGCAAAAAAGTCATCGTCCTGGGCTTGTGTGTGTTCGTCGCCGGCAGCGTGATCGCCGCCCTGGCAGACACCATCTGGGGCGTGGTGATCGGCCGTGCGGTGCAGGGCATGGGCGCGATCGCCGCCACTGCACTGGCTTTGATCGCCGATTTAAGTCGCGAAAGCCAGCGTGCCAAACTGATGGCCATCGTCGGTATGAGCATCGGCTTGTCCTTCATGCTGGCCTTTGTCAGCGGACCGCATCTGGCCGCCTGGTTCGGAGTTTCCGGGCTGTTCTGGATCAGTGCCGTGCTGGGTGTGCTGTCGATGGCGCAGCTGTGGTTCAATGTGCCTGAACCGGAAAAGCTCACCGCCCCGGTGTTTCATTTCCGCGATTTGCTCAACACCCTGCGTCAGCGCGAGCTGCTGGTGCTGGATTCCTACATCTTTTTGTTGCACGCCGGCATGACGGCGCTGTTTGTGGTGTTGCCGGCCTTGCTGGTGGACACCCACAACTGGCCGCTGTCACAGCATTGGAAACTGTATCTGCCGGTGTTGCTGGCATCTCTGTTGATCATGGTGCCGCTGTTGATCCTGCAGGAACGCAACGGCTGGCATCGCGGCCTGATCAGCGTGGCCATGGGCGCCCTGGGATTGATCACTGCGGCGTTGTCGCTGGCCGGCTCCTTTGCCTGGCTGGTGCTGTTGCTGGTGCTGTATTTTGGCTTGTTCAACTACCTGGAGGCGTCCATGCCTTCATTCCTTTCGCGCGTGGCGCAGGCGCGTTTTCGCGGCGCCGCCATGGGCATGTTTTCAACTTCGGAATTTCTCGGTGCGTTCTGTGGCGGCGCTGGCGCCGGGGCCTTGCTGGTGTGGGGCGCTCAGGCGGTGTATCTGGTGATCGGTGCGGTCATGTTGATTGCGGTGCTGATGTTTCATCGCGCGCTGCTGCCGCGTCGCGCTGCTTGATCAGCACGCGGTGGATGATGTTTTCATCCGACATCGACTGAATGGTCATCAGGTAATCTTCTATCGACACCGTGGTGCCGCTGTTGGGCAGATTCTGCAGATGTTCGGTGATGAGGCCGTTGATGGTGGTGGCCTCGTCGGTGGGCAAATCCCATTGCAGGCGCCGGTTCAGTGAACGCACCGGAAAACGTCCGTCGACGATGTAGCCGCCGCCGGGGTTCTTGACGATGTGGCGTGTGCGACCGCTGGGCTCGGAGGTGAATTCACCGACGATTTCCTCAAGAATGTCGTCCATGGTCACCAGCCCGACCAGATCGCCATACTCATCGACCACCAGACCCATGCGCCGTTCACGCCGTTGAAATTCTTTCAGTTGCACCGTGAGGTTGGCCGAAGACGGCACGAAATACGGTTTGCGCAATATCGAACGCAGCTTTTGTTTGTTCAGCGTGCCCTGGCTGAGCATCGGCAGAATGGTGCGGATGTGCAAAATGCCGAGGATCTGATTGAGGTTGTTTTGATACACCGGCAAGCGGGTCAGAAAGGTGCCGATCAGCTGTTTGTGGATCACCTCCCAGTCGGCGTTGATGTTGATGGCAAAAATGTCGTTGCGCGGCACCATGATGTCCTGAATGCGCAATTGTTCCAGGTTCATCACATTGATCATCAGTTTCTGGTGAATGTTCGGGTTGATGTGATCGTTTTCAATCACCAATGTTTTCAGCTCTTCGCGTGACAGCGCCTCACGCGCGATCGATTTGGGCACCCCCAGCAGACGCAACAGGCCGTTGGTCAGCAGGTTGGTGAACCACACCAGCGGGTACAGCAGCTTGAGCATCGGTGTGAGGATGAAGGACGCGGGAAAAGCGATGCGTTCCGGGTGCAGGGCCGCGTAGGTTTTCGGCGTCACTTCGGAAAATATCAGGATCGCAAAGGTCAAAAAAGCGGTGCCGTAGGCCACGCCGCGGTCGCCGGCGATTTTGATGGCGACGATGGTGGTCAGGGCGGTGGCGGCGATGTTGATGAAGTTGTTGCCAATCAGAATCAGGCCGATCAGCCGATCCGGTGAGTCCAGCAGTTTTTGCGCCAGTTGCGCGCCTTTCTGCTTTTTCGCCAGATTCTTCAGGCGGATGCGGTTCAGTGACATCAACGCCGTTTCCGAACTGGAAAAAAACGCCGAGAGCATCAGCAAAATAAGAATCGCGGTGATCAGATAACTGGTTGGAATGCTCTGTAACATGGTTCAGTTCATCAATTCTGGACGCTTCAATTAACGATCCATTCCAGCACCACCTTGCTGCCGAGAAATCCCAGCGCCAGGATGGACATGGCCACAATGGTGAATTTGATCGCACGGGTGCCGCGCCAGCCTTGGATGTAGCGACCGGCAATCAGCGAGGCAAACAACAGCCAGGCCAGCACCGAGAGCACCACTTTGTGACCGATCTGGTGACCGAAAAAGCCTTCAATGAACAACACGCCGGTGATCAGCGAGGCGGTCAGCAGCAGCCAGCCGGCGATGAGGATGCGAAACAAAATCTGTTCGCTTTGCAGCAGGCTGTGTTGGGCTGGGTTGTGTTGCTCAAAAATGCTGGATTTCAGCCGGTCAATCTGCATCCACAGGGTGATGCCATACAGACAGGCGGCGAACAGGATGGCGTAAGCCAGCAAAGACAGGCCGATGTGCACCAGCAATGGCATCGGGTAGGGGTCGTGGCTGCCCACAGAAGGCCACAGCCAGGCCCAGAGAACTGCAATCAGGGCCAGAGCTGACATCAAACGCAGGGTCAGCGGGTGGCGCACCGTGAACACCACCATCACGGCGGCCGACAGGCAGGTGGTGATCAGCACCGAAGCCTGCAGGTTGAATTTGAATCCCGGCCAATGCCACAGGGTCAGGTAACACAGGCCCGCATGGGCCAGTACGCCGACGAGGTACAGCCATTGGGTCAGTTGCATTCGTGCGGGCAAGATGATTTTGAGCAAATACGCCGAAACAGCGGTGAGGGAAAGCAGGCTCAGGATCGATGGCATGAGGGCCGAAACGGTTTGTATTTGGACATGCAGCTATTATAATAGGTGCTTTTGATTATTCAACAGGATTTAAATTCATATGTTTGACAACCTGACCGAACGCCTGTCCAAAAGCATCCAGAAGATCCGGGGTCAGGCGCAGCTGACCGAAGACAACATTAAAGACGCGTTGCGTGAAGTGCGCGTGGCGTTGCTGGAAGCCGATGTGGCTTTGCCGGTGGTCAAGTCATTCATTGATCAGGTCAGGGAGCGGGCCCTTGGTCAAGAGGTTTTGACCAGCCTGAAACCCGGCCAGGTGCTGGTCAAAGTCGTGCAGGAAGAGTTGATTCAGGTGCTGGGCGAGGAAACCCAGGGCATCAACTTCAACGCCCAGCCGCCCGTGGTGGTGCTGATGGCCGGCCTGCAGGGCGCCGGCAAGACCACAACCACCGCCAAACTGGCGCAGTACCTGCAACAGCGACAGGGGAAAAAGGTCATGGTGGTGAGCGCCGACATTTATCGTCCGGCCGCAATCGAACAATTGGAAACCGTGGCGGAACAGGTGGGCGCCACCTTCCATCCGTCGTCGGTGGTCGATGACCCGGTGAGCATCGCGCTGAGCGCGGTGGACGCCGCCAAGCGCAATTATTTTGATGTTCTGATTGTCGACACCGCCGGGCGTCTGGCGGTTGACGAAGCCATGATGAAGGAAATACGCGCTTTGCAGGACAGTCTGAATCCAGCGGAAACCCTGTTTGTGGTGGACGCCATGACCGGACAGGACGCCGCCAACACCGCCAAAGCTTTTGCCGACGCCCTGGATCTGACCGGCGTGGTGCTGACCAAGGTCGATGGCGACGCCCGCGGTGGTGCGGCGCTGTCGGTGAAAACCGTGTGTGGTCAGCCAATCAAATTCGTCGGTGTGGGTGAAAAAATGGACGCCCTGGAGCCGTTCCACCCGGACCGCATCGCCTCAAGCATCCTGGGCATGGGCGATGTGCTGTCGCTGGTCGAGGAAGTTGAGCGCAAGATCGACAAGAAAAAGGCCGAAAAGCTGGCCAAGAAAGTCAGCAAAGGCGCCAAATTCACTCTGGAAGATTTCAAGGACCAGTTGCTGCAGATGAAAAACATGGGTGGCATGGGATCGCTGCTGGACAAGCTGCCCGGCATGAGCAATCTGCCGGACGCTGTGAAAAGCCAGATCGACGACAACCCGACCGACAAAATGATCGCCATCATTTGTTCCATGACACACAAGGAAAAAAATTACCCGCAGCTGATCAAAGGTTCGAGAAAACGTCGCATCGCAAACGGCTCAGGCACCAGCATTCAAGAGGTGTCCAAGCTGCTCAAACAGTTCACCCAGATGCAAAAAATGATGCGCAAATTCAAAGGCGGCGGCCTGATGAAAATGATGCAAAAACTGCAAGGCAAAATGCCCGGCGGCATGCCGTTCTGATTCAGCGCCGCACCCACACTCAACAGAATTCACTCAACCGCATGGATCCTGCCGTGTCACGCAACACAGCCGCAGTACAGGCGCGCCTGAATGACATGCCTGGACGGCCCATCGGTTACAAAGAGCACGACCGCGGTGCATGACAGCACCGCCCGGTTTCAAGCCCGGTGAGCAGAGTAAAATCCAGCGCCACCGCGTTGCGCGCCAGATTTTACGCAGCGTCCGGGTGTGGGCCAGGACGGCCCATCACTTGGAAATATAAAAGCAGCGGTGCAGGGAAGCACCGCCCGGGCTCAAGCCCGGAGAGCGGAGTAAAATCCAGCGCCACCGCGTTGCGCGCCAGATTTTGCGCAGCGACCGGGTGTGGGCCAGGACGGCCCATCACCCGGAATAAAAAAGAACGCGTACCAATTTAGTCCCAGTTTGGTATAATGCGCGCATGCTGAGAATATCACGACTCACGGAATACGCGCTGATGGTGTTGTTGCGACTGGAAAAGTCGGATCGGCGCATGTCGGCCACTGAGGTGGCGCAGGCCGTGGGCCTGGAATTGCCGACGGTCAGCAAGTTGCTGAAAATGCTCAAGAAAGGCGATTTGGTCAACTCCCGTCTTGGAGCAGCGGGCGGGTATCGCTTGTCGCGCGATGTGACGGAAATGGACCTGCTGGACGTGATCACTGCCATCGAAGGCTCGGCGGCCCTGACGGAGTGTCTGGATGAAAGCCGTGGTTGCCACCTGAGCAGCGGCTGCCAGTTGAGCGGTGGCCTGAATCGGGTCAATGAAGAAATTGCCCGCGTGCTGGGCACCTTTACATTGGATCGACTCGCCGGAGAGAACAACGCATTGAAATTGAAGATACACCCATGAGTGAACAAAACGAACAGGTCAAACAACGGGTCAAACGCGGTTACAAGGAAGGCTTTGTCACCGACATTGAATCGGAAACCTTTGCGCCGGGTCTGGATGAAGAAGTCATTCGGCGCATTTCAGCGATCAAGAAGGAACCGGACTGGTTGCTGGAATTCCGACTTGAAGCGTACCGGCAGTGGCTGAACATGCCCAGCCCGTCGTGGGCCAAATTGAACATTCCGGCGATCGATTTTCAGGCCATTTCGTATTATTCCTCGCCCAAATCCAAACTGGAAAATGCGCCCAAAAGCCTGGATGAAGTGGACCCGAAACTGCTGGAGACCTATGACCGCCTTGGAGTGCCTTTGCATGAACGCGCCAAGCTGGCCGGTGTCGCGGTTGATGCGGTGTTCGATTCTGTGTCGGTGGGCACCACCTTCAAAAAAGAGTTGAACAAGGCCGGGGTGATCTTCTGTTCCTTTTCCGAAGCGGTGCAGGATCACCCGGATCTGGTGCGCAAACACCTGGGATCGGTGGTGCCGAGTCGCGACAACTACTTCGCTGCCCTCAACGCGGCGGTGTTTTCCGACGGTTCATTTGTGTACATTCCCGCGGGCGTGCGCTGCCCGATGGAGCTGTCCACCTATTTTCGCATCAACGCCCTCAACACGGGGCAATTCGAGCGCACCTTGATCGTCGCCGAAGACGCCTCAGAGGTCAGTTATCTGGAAGGCTGCACTGCGCCGATGCGTGATGAAAATCAATTGCATGCGGCGGTGGTTGAGCTGGTCGCCATGGAGCGGGCCAAGATCAAGTATTCCACGGTGCAGAACTGGTACCCCGGTGACGAGAACGGCCGCGGCGGCATTTACAATTTTGTCACCAAGCGTGGCCTGTGTCAGGGGCGCGGTTCCAAAATCGCCTGGACCCAGGTGGAAACCGGTTCGGCAATCACCTGGAAATACCCCAGGTGCATCTTGCGCGGCGACGATTCACGCGGTGAATTTTACTCGGTGGCGCTGACCAACAATTATCAGCAGGCCGACACCGGCACCAAGATGATCCACATCGGCCGCAACACCAAAAGCACCATCATTTCCAAAGGCATTTCCGCCGGGCACAGCTCCAACAGCTACCGCGGTCTGGTGCGCGTGGCGCGCAAAGCCGAGGGCGCGCGCAACTTCACCCAGTGTGATTCCCTGCTGATCGGCAAGCACTGCGGTGCGCACACCTTTCCATACAATGAATCGGCCAACGCCAGCGCCAAGCTGGAACACGAGGCCACCACGTCAAAAATCAGCGACCAGCAGCTGTTTTATTGCCGCCAGCGCGGCATCCCGGAAGAAGACGCGATTTCAATGATCGTGGACGGATTCTGCAAAGAAGTGTTTCGTGAGCTGCCCATGGAGTTCGCCGTGGAAGCCAAAGCACTGCTGGACATCAGTCTCGAAGGAGCCATCGGTTAAATCTATGTTTTTATTGATCAAGAATCTGCACGCACGCGTGGCAGACAAAGACATTCTCAAGGGCATCAATCTGCAGGTCAATCCGGGTGAGGTGCACGCCATCATGGGGCCCAACGGTTCCGGCAAGAGCACGCTGGCCGGCGCTCTGGCCGGCATGCCGCATGTGCAGATCAGCGAAGGTGAGGTGATCTTTCGCGACGCCGATCTGCTGTCCATGGAAGCGGAAGAACGCGCCGCTGAAGGCGTGTTTCTGGCGTTTCAGTATCCGGTCGAAATTGCCGGCGTCAACAACATGTACTTTCTGCGCACCGCGCTGAACGCGCAACGCACGCACCGCGGCGAAGAACCGGTGGATTCGGCCGCGTTCCTGCAGCTGGTGAACGCCAAGATCAAGCAGATGAACATGCGCGATGATTTGCTGCGCCGGCCGGTCAACGAGGGTTTTTCCGGCGGTGAAAAGAAACGCAACGAGGTGTTTCAGATGGGCGTACTGGAGCCGCGTCTGGCGATCATGGACGAAACCGACTCGGGGCTGGACATCGACGCATTGAAAATTGTTGCCGACGGGGTCAATCAATTGCGCAACGCCGAACGTTCTTTCATCATCATCACCCATTACCAGCGCCTGCTGGATTACATTCAGCCGGATTTTGTGCACGTGCTGGCGGACGGCCAGATCG
>JBNLBT010000017.1:0-45844 GCA_050303435.1 Marinicellaceae bacterium | reverse complement strand
GGTGATCACCGATGCGCGTGGCCAGCAATGGATTCAAACGCAGGTATTCTTCAAAAAAATCCGCGTAGATTTGTCGCGCCTGCGCGGCCGCCTGCGCGGGTGTGTGCGTTTTGGCGTGCCAGTGCTGACAGCCCGACAGCGCGAACGCGATCAGACACAGCCGAATGATGTGATGCATGGTGTGTGCTCCCCGGTAATACATCGTGTTGTGTGTGCCGTTATTATTGGCAAAATCGACGGCAAATGCAAAGTGCATGGCGCTGTTTGACATCCGAACGCGTTTATCCAGGCCCTGAATGACCTCGGGATGCACTTTTATTCGGCAGGCGATATAATCGACTGCATGAAAATTCATCTGGCGATTTTCGATGAAAAGGCCGCCGGCATCCTCAGCGCCGCCCTGCACCTCAAACCCGACATGGTGATCCTGCTGCATCGCCCCGGCGCGCTGTATCACGGGCTGCAGTCGGTGTTGCAGTCACGCGGCATTCGCTGCCAGTGTGAAGAGCTGTCCTTTGACGCCAACCAGATCCGTGAGGCCGTCGCGCGGCTGCTGCACGCACACCGTGAGGATGAAATGCTGTTGAACGCCAGTTGCGGCTATCGCAAGATGGTGCTTTTATGTTTTGAACAGTTTTTCCTGCACGACGCGCCGGTGTTCATGGTGGACAAATTCACCAACACCCTGCATTGGATGGAACCGCGCGACGGCGCCAGTGAAATTCACATTCGCCAGGAAATGAAAATCCATGAATACCTCAAGAGTTTCAACACCCATGTGCTTGAGGCCGGTCAAAATGAACCGGAGCCAGCGCAGCGGCGTGAATTGACGCACTGGATTTTGCGTCACATTGAACGCTACGACAACGAATTGGGCACGCTCAACTACATGGCCATGACCGCCGATTCGGCCAACCGCTACGCGCTGTCCCGGCATGAGCAAAAACGCCATCAACTGATGGAACTGTTCGAACGCTTCAGCGAGGCCGGCGTGTTGCGGGTGCAACACAACAAACTGATTTTCCCGGACAGCGACAACCGCTTTTATGCCAACGGTGGCTGGCTGGAGAACCACGTGTATTCGCTGATCTATGGTATGCGCAAAAACCGCCCGCAAATCAGCGACCTGAGCAAAGGCCTGCAGGTGGTGCGCGCGCAGGGCAAAGTCAAAAACGAACTGGATGTGGTGGCCCTGTGCAACAACCGCCTGCACGTGTTTGAATGCAAGACCCGCAAATTCCGCAAAAACGCCTCGGAGGACGCCTCCGAAGCCACCGCGGTGTATCGCCTGGAAGCGATCAAAAACCTGTCCGGCGGCTTGTCGGCCAAAGCCATGCTGGTGAGCTTTCAACCGCTCAACAAATACACCCGTTCGCGGGCCCAGGATTTCGGCGTGTACTGTTGCGCGCACACGCAATTGCAACAGCTGGAACACCACCTTTACACCTTTTTCGATCAGGACAACTGAGCAATGAATTTCCGCAGCGACAACGAAGCCCCGGTCAACCCGCGCATCATGCAGGCCTTGCTGGATGCCAATCAAGGGTTCACCGAATCTTACGGCTACGACGAATACACTGAACGGCTGGAAGCGCGCATGCGCGAACTGTTTGAATGCTGGGTGGCGGTGCTGCCCTTGACCACCGGCACCGCCGCCAACGCCATCGCTGTGGCGCAAAGCACTGCCCCCTACGGCGCGGTGTATTGCCACCAGCATTCGCACCTCAATGCCGATGAATGCGGTGCCCCGGAATTCTTTTCGCACGGCGCCAAGCTGGTCGGCATGCCCGGCCCGCACGGCAAGTTGCAGGCCGATGATGTGCGCCGCGCCTTGCAGCAGACCGGTGTGCACGGCGAACACGAATGCCTGCCACAGACCATCAGCATCACCCAGAGCAGCGAAGCGGGCACGGTGTACAGCCGCGAAGAAGTGGCGGCGATGGCGGCGCTGAAAAGTGAATTCAATCTGGCCCTGCACATGGACGGCGCGCGTTTTGCCAACGCCGTGACCCACCTGGGCTGTTCACCGGCGGACATCACCTGGCGCAGCGGCGTGGACATGCTGTCCTTCGGTGCCACCAAAAACGGCGCCATGGTGGCCGAGGCATTGCTGGTGTTTGATCCGAAATACGCCACCGAACTGAAGCGTGCGCGCAAACGCGGCGCGCAACTGGTCAGCAAAATGCGCTACGTCTCCGCGCAATGGCTGGCCTACCTGGAAGACGATTTGTGGCTGCAACTGGCGCAACATGCCAATGCCATGGCCGCACGCTTTGAACGCGAATGCCGCGATCGCGTTGAGTTTTTGCACCCGGTGCAGGCCAATGAAGCCTTCTGTCGGTTGCCCTTGCCAACCATTGAATCGCTGCAAAAGGCCGGTTTTGAATTTCACATCTGGCCGGGCAGTCAGGACGTGATCCGTCTGGTGTTCAGCCACGCCACCGAGGAAGGGCATGTGCTGCGCCTGATCGAACACCTGCACAATCAAGGCCTCTGAATGTCATCCGTTCTGGACATGTACGCGAATTTTCTGCAAATGGCGGTCAGCGCCATTGCGGTGGGCAGCGCGTTGTTCTTTCGTTTTCGCCCCGAAGCGGACCAGCGCACCGTGCACATTGGCAACAGAGAATTCAGGCGCGACGCGATGTATGGGTTCGGCCTGTTGGCCATGCAAGGTGTGATGGTGCAGATCGTGGCCAATTCGGTGAACACACTGTCGGGCATTTCCCTGTTTTCCAGTGATCTGGTGCTCAGCGCCTATGCCCTGTCATTCGTTATCCTGGTCACCGGCGCCAAAGCCTGAATTGCGCCCCGCTGCGGGCAAATTTCGACCACAGACAAATGGCATTTAAGGATAAAAAATGAGATAATACCGCCCTTGAAAAACGCTGCCCTGCCTGCACGCAGGCCAGCAACCGCAACACGCAGAACCACAGCATCAACTACAGGGGTAATTCATGAGCAACACTTTCAACACGGCCAGCCAACTGAACAGCAACGGCAAGACCTACACGTACTACAGTCTGCCCAAACTCAGCGAAGCGTATGACATTTCACATCTGCCTTTCAGTCTGAAAATTCTGTTGGAAAATCTGTTGCGCAATGAAAACGGTGTGGACGTCACCCGCGACGACATTCAAGCCCTGTCGCAGTGGGACCCGGCCGCCAAACCCAGCACTGAAATCGCCTTCACCCCGGCGCGCGTGGTGTTGCAGGATTTCACCGGCGTGCCAGCGGTGGTCGATCTGGCCGCCATGCGCGACGCCATGAAAGCCCTGGGCGGTGATGTGCAACGCATCAATCCCTTGTCGCCGGCCGAACTGGTGATTGACCATTCGGTGCAGGTCGACAGCTATGGCAACCCCAAAGCCATCGCCGTGAACACCGCCATTGAATTTGAACGCAACGCCGAGCGCTACGCCTTTTTGAAATGGGGGCAACAGGCTTTTGACACATTCAAAGTGGTGCCGCCGGGCAGCGGCATTGTGCATCAGGTGAACCTGGAATACCTGGCGCGTGTGGTGTTTGGCAAAGAAAACAACGGCGAACTCCTCGCCTACCCCGACACCCTGGTCGGCACCGATTCACACACCACCATGATCAACGGCATTGGCGTGCTGGGCTGGGGCGTGGGCGGCATTGAAGCCGAAGCGGCGATGCTGGGACAGGCCATTTCCATGCTGATCCCTCAGGTGGTTGGATTCCGCCTGACCGGAGAAATGCCGGAAGGCACCACCGCCACCGATCTGGTGTTGACCGTGGTGGAAATGCTGCGCAACCACGGCGTGGTGGGTAAATTTGTGGAATTTTTCGGACCCGGCCTGAAACACCTGCCGCTGGCCGATCGCGCCACCATCGCCAACATGGCCCCTGAATACGGCGCCACCTGCGGCATCTTCCCGGTGGACAACGAATCACTCAAATACATGCGCCTGTCGGGCCGCGATGAAGACCAAATCGCCCTGGTTGAGGATTACTGCAAGGCACAGGGGCTGTTCCACACCGATCACAGCAAAGACGCCGAATACAGCGCCGTGCTGGAGTTGGACATGTCCACCGTGGTGCCGAGCATTTCCGGCCCCAAACGGCCGCAGGACCGCATCGCCCTGAACGTGGCGAAAAGCAAATTTCAGAAACATTTCCGCGACATGGAAGGCGGTCGCGACAAAACCAGCGTGCCGGTCAACGCCGAAGTCGGCGCCTACGAATTCACCGACGGCGACATCGCGGTGGCGGCCATCACTTCATGCACCAACACATCGAATCCCGATGTGATGCTGGGCGCGGGCCTGCTGGCGCGCAACGCCGCGGCGCGCGGACTGAAAGTCAAACCCTGGGTGAAAACCTCGCTGGCACCCGGATCCAAGGTGGTCACCAACTACCTGAAATCCGCCGACGTGCTGGATGATTTGGAAGCCCTGGGTTTTTATCTGGTGGGCTACGGCTGCACCACCTGCATCGGCAACTCCGGCCCCCTGGACCCGGCGCTGTCGAAAGCCATTCAGGGCAATGACCTGGTGGCCACGTCGGTGCTCTCCGGCAACCGCAATTTTGAAGGCCGCATCCACGCCGACATCAAAATGAACTTTCTCGCCTCGCCGCCGCTGGTGGTGGCTTACGCGATCGCCGGCACCATGGACATCGACCTGTACAATGACCCGCTGGGTCAGGACAGCGACGGCAACGACGTGTATTTGAAAGACATCTGGCCATCGCACCACGAAATCGCCGAAGTGGTGGCCGGCAACATCAATCAGGACATGTTCTCGCGCGGTTACGAGGGCATTTTTGCCGGCGACGCCAGCTGGCAGGCGGTGCAAACCACGCCGTCCAGTCTGTTTGACTGGCAGGACGATTCCACCTACATCAAGAACCCGCCGTATTTCGAAAACATGGGACTGGATGTGCACCCGATACAGGACATCGAAGGCGCGCGCGTGCTGGTCAAAGTGGGCGATTCGGTGACCACCGATCACATCTCACCGGCCGGCTCCATCGCTGAGGATTCCCCCGCCGGTGCATACCTCAAAGCCAAAGGCGTGGCGAAAAAAGACTTCAATTCCTACGGTTCACGCCGTGGCAACCACGAAGTCATGATGCGCGGCACCTTCGCCAATGTGCGCTTGCGTAATCAGATGGCGCCAGGCACCGAAGGCGGCTGGACCACGCATCAGCCGGACAACACGCAAATGACCATCTTCGATGCCGCCATGCAGTACAAGGGCGAAGGCACCCCGCTGATCGTCATAGCCGGTAAAGAATACGGCACCGGCTCTTCGCGAGACTGGGCCGCCAAAGGCACCAATCTGCTTGGCGTAAAAGCCGTGATCGTGGAGAGTTTTGAACGCATTCACCGCTCCAATCTGGTGGGCATGGGCGTGTTGCCGTTGCAATTCCGCGGCGAAGACACCGCCGATTCTCTGGGTCTGACCGGGCGCGAAGTGTATTCCATTTCGGGTCTGCAGGACGGCCACAGCAAGACCGCTCTGGTGAAAGCCACGGACGATGACGGCCGCACAGTTGAATTCACCGTTGATGTGCGCCTGGACACGCCCAAAGAAGTGGAATACTGCCGTCACGGTGGCATCCTGCAATACGTGTTGCGGCAATTGGCCGGATAATCCAACTCGACCCAGTTGTACAGCGCACGGCTACACGGCTTTGAATGCAGACGCCGGACCGATCAGTCCGGCGTCCGCTCTTGCAAGGACTGCAAAAACACCTCGTCTTCCCGCGTCCAGAATTCATTGGCCTGCAATTGCGCGGCCGTGGCCGCCCTCAAAGCGTCGACATCGCGTCCCATGGCGGCATAGATTCTCGCGCGAATCAACGACTGTGGATAGGCCGATGCCGGCAAGGATCGATTGCCTTCCAGCGCATCCAGCGCCGCCTGCAAACGGCCCGCCTGCAAATGCCTGCGTGCCACAAGATTGTTGATTTGCACCAGGGTTTCAGCGTCGCCCAGCTGTTCCAGCATGGGCCGTGAGGCGGTGATCAATTCCATGGCGGCAGATTCATTGCCCTGAAGGAACAGCCAGCGGGCCCGCTGCCTGTTCAATGGCCCCTGAAAACGCGTCTCTCCGCTCGCATTGATTTCATCCTGCACCGCATCCAGCAGCGCCTCCACACCATCGGTGCGATCCTGGTCCAGCAACAGATCCAAGCGCATCAGGCGGTGCTTGAACAGTCCACGCGCAAAGCCGTTGTCGCGCGAACTGCGCAGATAATCGTCCAACAGCTGTTCGGCCAGTGTCCATTGCTGGCGAAAACGGGCGATCTCGAATTCAGCCTGTTTGGCCGCCATCAGCATGGCAAAATAATCGATCTCAATGGCAATCTCGCGCATCCGTTGTAGCCGCATCAGGGCCTCTTTCAATTGGCCGTTTTGAGTTAAGGCATAAATCAGTTCATTCAGCGCCGCGCCCTCGCCCAGCAAATATCCGCGACTTTCTGTGATCGCCAAAGACTGCATCAGATGGCTCACCGAACGCGGATAATCGGCCTCATAATTGGCGACGCGCGCCAGCAGCGAATGGGCTTTGCTGGCCCCCAGCATTTCACCCAAGTCCTGATAGATGCGCAGCGACTTTTCCGCGGCCTCGCGCGCCGCGGCCGTTTCTCCCGTCTGCAACTGTATGCTGCCGCGTTTGTGCAGCACATCGGCGTGCAGCAAAGGATCCGGGTGGGTCCTCAAGTGATCCTCCAGCCAGGCCAATTCATCCAGGGCCTCGCTGTATTGCTGCACCGAAGCCAACGCATAGCTCAACAAAAAATGCACCTCTTTCAGCAGCAGCGGGTGATCTCCCTGATATTCATCGATCAGACGTTGGAAGATGTCAATGGCGCGGTCGTAATCGCCCTGCAGATCAACCAGATCGGCCAACGCGGTCATGGCGGTCAAATACACCGGCTGGCTGATCTGCATTTGTAACAGGGTTTGCAAAGTGACCAGCGCCTCCTGAGTTTGCCCCAGATCGCGCTGCACCCGGGCCAGACGCAGATGCGCCAAATGAAAATTCGGATTTTCATCGACGCTCAATTGGAAATAATTTCGCGCCGTTTCAAACGATTCCTGGGTGTATTCGGACAGGCCACGCAGATACATTTCCATGGCGTGCGGAGTGACCTCAGGCAACAAGGGCAATTCTTCACTCCAACCCGGAGAATCCACCTGTCCGGCCAGCCATTGACCGGCCCCCTGAATCACCCGGGACAGTTCGGCGTCGTGAAAACTTTGCAGCGTTTCACCGCTGCGATCGAGTATGCGCAGCTGCAATTCCCAGTCGTTTGCCCGCCGCAAGATTTGCGAACGCACCACCTTCAAGTCCGGCTGGATGCGCCAGTAATTGTTCAACGCCGCCGTCGGGTCATCGCCGGCCTCAATCTGCTCCACCACATTGACGCCACCGCCCAGCGCACTGATTTCACGCAACAGCACCAAGGCACTCAAATCGGCCCAATTTGTGGGGTCCTTGGCGCCTTCAATGAACATCACCGGCGCCTGGGTTCTGACGGCACTCACGGCACCGGTTTCTGAACCGAACGGCACCAGCCACAACACACTCAACAGCATCAATGCGGCGATGCCGCCAGCGAATATCACGGGACGTTTGCTGCGCGCAACCGGCGCAATCTGCGTCGCCGGTTTGTCCTGCAGTGCGTGCACTTGTGCAACAAACATGTGGCCTTTTTTATACACCGTGCGGATGTACTCACCGGGTGCTGCGCTGTTGAGGGTTTTGCGAATCTTTGAAATGGCCTGATCGATCGAATTTTCGGTGACGTGACGGCCGTCCCACACGCCATCAATGAGGTCGTCTTTCTTCACCAGCTGACCCGCATTTTCAACGAAATACTGCAACACGCGGTGATTCTGGTGATTCAGATCAAGCGCCTGTCCCCGGTGCGACAGACTTTGGTTTTCAGTGTCCAGAATGAATTCAGAAAATTGATAATGCATAGCGTTCCCGTGTCCCACGACATGATACCAACTGACCGGAAAAAATGCACGCCTCAAGGGGACCATTGACCCGCACAGGCAACGCGGGTCAATGGCGGATATTTAAAGCGGTGAGGACGCGCAGGTCAGTTTGCATCGAAACCCGCATCCACGGGTTCCCACAATTCAATTTTCATGCCATCGGGGTCAACAATATGAATGAATTTGCCGTATTCATAGGTTTCCATTTCATCCACAATTTCCACCCCTTCCTCGCGCAATTGCGCCACCAGGGCTTCCAGGTCGTGCACCCTGTAGTTGATCATAAAGGGTTGTGTCGACGGGTCAAAATAGGTGGTGTCTTTCTTGAACACACTCCATTGCGTGCCGGCCGCCTGTTGACTTTCGGGCGATTCATACCACTTGAACATGGCGCCGTATTCATCGGTTTCCAGCCCCAGGTGCCGACGGTACCAGTCCATGGTCTTTTTCGGGTCATCGCTTTTAAAAAACACCCCACCCAATCCGGTGACTTTTTTCATTGTTTATCTCCGCGTCTGAAGTCATTGCCTTGCCCAGGCCGTGCCATTTTCGCACAGAAAAGAAAACAGGTGTGTTTCAATCCAGGCGTTTTTTGAAGCGTGAGACCGCCGCGGCCAGCATCACCGCGGTGAAAGCCATCAAGGCCAGCACATCACCCCACAAAGTCAATAAATCCGCACCGCGCAGCATCACACCGCGCACCAGCCTGACAAAATGGGTCAGTGGCAGCACTTCCGCAATCCATTGCGCTGCTTTGGGCATGCCGTCAAAAGGAAACATGAAACCCGACAACAGAAGTGAAGGCAGGAACACAAAAAAAGTCATCTGCATGGCCTGAAACTGGGATTGCGCGCGGGTTGAAATCAACAGACCCAGGGTCAAATTGGCGCAAATCAGCAGCAAAGCCGCCAGGTACACATCCACCAACGCGCCTCGAATCGGCACGGCAAAAACACTCACGCCCAGAGCCAGCACCAGCGTGGTTTGCAGCAGGCCGATCATCACGTAAGGCAAAACTTTACCCAGCATCAATTCCAGCCGGCTGACCGGCGTGGTGATCAGCAATTCCATTTGCCCCCGCTCCTGTTCACGCACAATGGCCATGGCGGTGAACATCACCATGGTCATGGTCAGAATCACGCCAATCAGGGCCGGCACCACGTTGACCGCGGACCGGCGTTCCGGGTTGTAAAAGCTGACCACCTGCACGGCCCCCATCGCCGGCCGGTTGTACAACAGTTCAGGCGCCCCCGGCGACAGCCGCCAATGGTCTGGCTGCATGGACACCGCCAGCAGCTGTCGCACCGCCTGCTGCACCACGTTGTCGCTGCCGTCGGCCAACACCAGCACCTGAGGTCGCCCTTCCTGTCCACGGCGGATGAAATCGTGCGGCACATACAAACCGACGCTGACCCGACCCGCCTGCAGGGCCGAGCGCAGGGCCTGTTCACTGTCCAGCTGCTCCTTCACTTCAATCACTCCGCTGGCCAGCATCTCCGCAATCACAGTGCGTGACTGTGCAGTGCCTGACTGGTCGGCCACCGCCGCCGCGATGCCGCGCACGTCCATGTTGATGGCGTATCCGAACAGCAACAATTGCAGCACCGGAATGCCTATGATCATGGCCAGCGATATGCGGTCGCGGCGCAGTTGCCTGAATTCCTTGACCAGAATGGCTTGCAAGCGACGGATTTTCATGCCGCTGACTCGGCCGACTCGCGGCTCACTGCGGTGCGTGTGACCGCGACAAAAACGTCCTCCAGATTGGCTTCCGTGGACTGCACGCGTGCATCCAGTGACGCGCCCGTCAATTGCTGTTGAATGTCCTCGCTGCTCAGGCCGTGGCGGCGCGACAGCACGCGCAAGCGATTGCCAATTTGCGCCACACTGAGAATGCGCGCGTCGTTTTTCAGCGCTGCGGCAATGCCGCGGATGCCGTGGCTGGGTGCATCGATGATAAAACTTCGGCCGCGCAATTCGGCGGTCAATGCGTCGGGCGAACCATCGGCCACCAGGCGGCCGCGATCCAGAATGCTCAAGGCGTGGCAGCGCTCGGCTTCGTCCATGTAGTGGGTCGACACCAACAACGTGGTGCCCTCGGCGGCCAGATCGAACAACGCGTCCCAGAACACCCGGCGTGATTCCGGATCGACCGCACTGGTGGGTTCATCCAGAAACAGCAGGCTGGGCCTGTGCAACAGCGCAGCGGCCAGAGCCAAACGCTGTTTTTGGCCACCGCTGAGGGTGCCCGCCAGGCGCTTGTGCAAGGCGGCCAATTCAAATTGCTGCGACAAAGCGGCGATGCGTACTCTGGACTCACGACTGGGCATGTCGTACACCCGACTCATAAAGGTCAGATTCTGCAACACCGTCAAATCGCCGTACAGGGCAAATTTCTGGGTCATGTAGCCGATGCGCGTTTTCAGTGTTTCCGCTTGTTGCGGGATCTGTAAACCCAGCACCCGGATGTCGCCTTCACTGGGCGTGAGTAGACCACACAACATGCGTATGGAGGTCGATTTACCCGAACCATTGGGACCCAGAAATCCATGAATGCGGCCGCGCTCAACCTGCAGATCCAGACGATCCACGGCCACCAGATCACCGAACCGGCGGGTCATGTTGCGCGTGCGAATGGCCCAGTCTGTGGCCGCCGAATCACTCATCCTGTGGCCAATCAAATTCAACCTGCACCGGTTGACCCAACAGCGCCGGATCGGGTGGCTCATCAAACGTGATTTCGGCCAGATAGCTCAAGCCTGCTGCGTCATCTCCACTGAGCGCGAAATACGGCGTAAAGCGGGCCTGCGATTCAATCAAGCGGACGTGTCCGGGCCAGCTGTTGGCCTGCGATTCAATGTGTATGCGTGCAGCGCTGCCAACCTGCAAACGGGCGCGCACATCGCCGGGCACATACACCCGCGCGTGCACCGTCTGTTCCAGCAACAACACCACCAGCGTCTGCCCCACCATGGGTTTGTCACCCAGCTGTAAAGGCAGCGCCTCCACAAGCGCCTTTTGTGGCGCCGTGATGCGCAATCGCTCAAGGTTGACCTGGCTGATGTCGCGGCGTGCTTGCGCCGCCTGCAATGCAGCTGCAAGCTGTTGCACCTGTTCTGTACGGGTGCCGCGTTGCAACAACAGCCATTCGGCCTCGGCCGCGTGCAGATTGGCGCGCGCCGTCTTTAGGGAGGCCTGCAAGCGGTCAAGTTCAGCCTGCGGGGACAGTTGCCGTTTCACCAGATCCTGGCTGCGCCGGATTTCCAGTTGCAGCTCATCCAGCGTGGCCTGTTGGGCTTCAACGAGGGCCTCGGCCCGTCGCAACTCTTCCGGCCGCGGTCCGTTCACCGACTCCTGCCATTGCGTGCGTACCCGAAGAACTTCGGCTTCGTCCGCTGCCAGTTGCAAACGCGCCAGGGTGTCGTCCAGTTGCAGCAACACCGCCCCAGCCGGCACGCGGTCTCCAACCGACACGTCGATTGCAGTGATGCGCTCATGCTGAGGCGCCGGCACAGTCACGCGCTGCATCTCCAGCGTGCCCAGAGCCCGGCGGCCTTCATCCTGACAACCGGCCAGCAGCAGCAACAGGCACATTCGCCACAGCCCGTGAGACATCGTCTCACGCACGCGCGGCGCGGCGGTGTGTGTGGGCATCGGATTCGGTGAGTGGACTGATGCACACACACTGCGTGCCTGGTTGTGCTCAGCTGAGCGTTCGGCACGCCGGGAAAGCGTGGTGTGATGTGATGAAATGCACATGGGATGAATTCTACTCCGCAGGTCTTGCCCCGTGGTTTTCCATTATCACACACTCGCGACGGCATTGGAATGCATCCATGCGGGCGGCAGTATTGAGTGGGTCTGCGCGCGCAGCTGTATGGAATTTTTCCTGCAATTGTGTGACACAGCCATTCATTTCCGTCACACAGATGGCGTAAAATACCGCCTCAGGCGTTGTTTTGATTCGCACCGCAATTGTCTGGAAACACGGTTTGCATCCAACGGGTATTGAAACCCCAGAATCCACCGGGGTCAACATGCCAGGGTGCAGATAAACGACACTCACCACACAACCGAAAAGAGTAAATCAACATGCACAAGCTGTCCATCATCGCCCTGACCCTGCTTTACACTGCGCTGCTGCAGGCCCAGGTGCCCAGCAACCCGTTTGACGTCAGTCCGCTGCTGCCCGGCGAAAAAATGCCGCCCCTGGAATTGCTTGACAGTCACGGTCAGGCGCACACGCTGGATCCGATGGCGCTGCAAAAACCGCTGGTGATCACCTTCTATCGCGGCGGCTGGTGCCCGTATTGCAACACCCATCTGGCGGATTTGCGACACGCCGAAAAAGAGTTGGTCAAACTCGGCTTTGAAGTGCTATTCATCAGCCCCGACAGCCCGGAAAACCTGACCTCAACCCTGAAAACACCGGACCCCGGTTACACCCTGTTGTCCGACGCCGACATGGCCGCATCCCGCGCTTTTGGCATCGCCTTCACCGTGGATCAGGCCACCCTGGAAAAATACCGCGGCTATGGCATTGATCTGGAAAAAGCCTCGGGCCATGCACACCACCAATTGCCGGCTCCGAGCACCTATCTGATCGGTGCGGACGGCGTGATACGCTTTCAGTACACCAACCCGGATTACACCGTGCGCCTGTCCGATAAAGTGCTGCTGGCTGCAGCGCTGGATTACGTGGACCGCGAATTGCGCAAGAAATCCAGCCGCCAATGAGCGCCTGAATCACGCATCGACAGTCACCAAAACATCCTTGATACGCTGGCGACGGGGATTCAGTTCGATGCAGACCCGCTCAGTTCGAAGCAGTCGCGATATGCCTCCACCCAGGCCGCTTCGGGCGCGCGGGCGCAATGCAAAGTGCCCAGCAGGTCCCCGGTTTTGACCGCCTCGCCGAGTGACGGCATGTCGGTGAAACCGGCGGCGTAATCCAGGCGATCGCTGCCGATGCGACGCCCGGCCCCCAGAAGGATCAGCAACTCACCCAGTCGCTTCGTATGAATGGTTTCAATCACCCCGTCTGCAGTGGCGCACACCGGGTGTTGCACCGGCGCCGCAGGCAGGTGCCTGGCCGGGTGCGTACAAAAGTCGTTTGGCACATCGTGGTGCGCAAGAAATTGCTGCCAATGCGCCATCGCTGAGCCGTCGGCCAGCAGTCGGCGCAAACGCGCCTCCAGACCGTCGCTGGACTCAAACATTGACATCAGGCCAATGGCCAGTTCCAAAGTCTCATCCAGCAGGCGAGATTCACTGATTTCACCGTTCAGGTGCTGCATGACGTGGGCCACTTCCAGGGCGTTGCCCGCCACTGGACACAACGGCTGGTTCATGTCGTGGTATTGCACCGCGGTTTTGACGCCGGCCCGTTCCGCGGTCTGACGGATGGCCTCACCGAGCGACTCCGCCATGGATTGGGTGCGCATGAATGCGCCGTTGCCCACTTTGATGTCCATCACCAGCGCCTGGATGCCTTCGGCCAGTTTTTTGCTCAGGATTGAGGCCACAATCAGCGGTTGAATGTCGATCGTTGCGGTGGTGTCGCGCACCGCGTAAATGCGACGATCCGCGGGCGCCAGCTGCGGGCCCTGGCCGGTGATAAAAAAACCGCAGGATTGCAACATGCGGCGCAGCGCGCTGGCCTCACGGATGGCTGAGTAGCCCGGAATGCTTTCCAGTTTGTCGATGGTGCCGCCGGTGTGTCCCAGTCCGCGTCCGGCGATCATGGGATTGCAATAGCCCGCCGCCGCCAGCAAGGGCCCCAACAGCAGACTCACGCAGTCGGCCACCCCGCCGGTGGAATGTTTGTCGACCACCGGGCCGACCAGTTTGGCATCACGCCAGTCCAGCACTTCTCCGCTGTCGCGCATGGCGCAGGTCAGCGCGGTGGTTTCTGCCACCGTCATGCCTTGAAAATTCACCGCCATGGCGAACGCGGCGATTTGTTCATTTGAAACCTGTTCACTGGTGACGCCGGCGACCCAGGCCTGGATCATGTCATCGCTCAGGGCGTGCCCCAGTTTTTTGTGCTCAATCAGATTCTGAATCAGCATGCGCGATCTCCTGCAACACATCGTCCAGCAGAGCGCTGGCGCCGATGCGAAAGGTGTTGTTGTGCAAATACTTTGCGCCCAAGATGTCTGCAGCGATGTGCATGTATTCGATGGCCTGAGCCACCGTGGCGATGCCGCCGGCGGCTTTGAACCCCACCGTTCTGCCGCTGTTGAGAATGGCCAGAAGCATGCGTCGGGCGGCGTCCGGGGTGGCGTTGATGTTCGCCTTGCCGGTGGACGTTTTGACAAACTGACAGCCACCATCAATACACAACTGCACCGCCAGGGTCAATTCTTCCGGACTCAGTTCTCCGCATTCGACGATGCATTTGAGTGCGCCGTGTGCCGGCATTCGGTCCACCACCGAGGCCACCGTCCTGATCACCTCATCGGGCTGTCCGGCTTTGAGCCGCTGGTAGGGTATCACCAGATCAATCTCATCCGCGCCATGCATCCAGGCCACCTCAGCGTCGCGATTGATCTGTGCCAGCGCGTCGGTGCCGTGGGGAAAGTTGATCACCGTGGCGGTGCGCACCGGACTGTCTCGCAATATCTGCGAGGCGGTTTTGACCCAATCTGGGAATACACAGACCGCCGCCACATGGCCGTGCCGGCTGTGTGCGCGCTGACACAGCCGCGTCACCGCATCGGCGGTCTCATCGCCGCGCAGCGAAGTCAGATCCAGCAAGCCCAGCAGCTGACGGACGCTCTGCGCGTGCTGCATCAATACTTGGAATCGCCGTACTTGCGTTCACCGGCGAGCACTTCAACCGGCATGCGATTGCCGTGCGGCGGCAGTGAGCAGGTGGAATATTCGGTGAAGGCACACGGCGGATTGTAGGCTTTGTTGAAATCAATCACCGTCAGACCGTCTTCGCCGGTCGGCTTGTCCACGTACAAAAATCGCCCTGGCCCATAGCTGGTGCGGCCGTTGGTGCGGTCGCCGAAGATGATGAAAAATTGAGTTTCACCGCCGTCCAGTGCTTTCAGATCATAGTCCCGTCCATCGACGTGGAAATGCAATGTGCCGGGCAGATTTTCCTCGCTCAACATGCCCAGCACATTGACCACTTCGATGGTTTGTGGCTCAGGTGACGGGTTGAACTTGGCGGTGATGCGCCAGTGTTCATCGGTGTCAAAGTAATCGATGCCGGTGAAATTCACCCGCGTGGCGGCGTTTGGATCCTTGATGCGAATCGCCATGTCACCGCCGCGTTCAATGGCATAAAAACGAATGCCCTCCACCTGCAAAACGGTGGTTTCTTCTGCGCTGTCCGCGTGCACCGGGATGCGACCGGTCACCGGCACGTCATTGGCCAGCACGTCCACACCCGCTGCCGGGGTGAAATGCATTTGCTTGCCGGGACCCAAATGAATCACACCGACGTGCTCCGGGCCGCCGGACAAACGCACCGCGTTGTCGGCGCCGGCGCCGACGCGGTTGTCGCCGGCACGCAGCCAATCCATGCCCACCAGGCTGAGCCAGCCGTACGGGGAGGTCAATGACGCCACCCGACGGTTTTTCCATTCGGCCAGCTCGGTGTAATCGGTGGCCCACACCGTTGTGCTCAGCAGCAGGGCAAATAATGCGATGGGGTGTTGTGTTTTTTTCATGGCAGTGTCCAGTAATTAAAGTGTGTTTTCATTGGCAATCGACTGCAACGCTGATTTTCTCCGCCGCGCCCTGGCTGTGCCACAGCCCGCTCAACGGAGGCACCAGTTCAGTGTCAATGGCATACGTTGCCTGTGCATCGTTTTGGTAGGTGCGTTGTATTTGGCCGATCGGTGTGAATTCAAGGGGCGTGGCGGCGCAGCCTTGACAAAAGCCGTTGTGCGCCTGGCGCATGGTGAGTTCTGCGCCCGAATCGGTCCAGGCGCGGTCGCCGATCGCCCACACCGGTTGACCGTATTGATCGTAGTAGTACAACACGTGCACTTCGGTGGTGGCGTTCGACAGCACCGTGCTGCCGTAGCCTGCTTCGGCCGGCACATACCACAACCCGGTGACCCGCCGCGTTTGTCCGTTTTCCTGCCCGCAGGCGCTGTTCGGTGCACGAATGGCCTGCACCGGTTCGGAATGATTGCCTTCGGCGGTGAACAGATTGACCACGGCGTGTGTGGCGTCGAGAAACACCACAGACACTTCGCCGCGCCACTGCGAACGGGGTGTGCCATTGAGCCAACTGAAGCGGCGCAACTCGCCGTTCCATTGATTGGCCGGTGCGTCAAAGCCCGCCGCCTGCTGCCAGCTGGGTCGACCCAGGTGATCGAAATGATACCAGGTGAACGCGTGCGCCTCCCCCACCCGGCTGAAATCAAAGCCCCAGCCGCTGCGTTCTGGATTAAACCACAGGCTGCCACTGGGCTGCACCAGTGCATCGGTGCGGTAATTCACTGCAGCGCTCAACTTCACGTATCCCGGTTGCTGCGGGCTGTGCTGATTGATGCCACTGTGCAACACCACCACCCAGCGACCCGGCGCCAGTCCATTGACATCCAGCACATGCCGGCGGTGATTGGCGTGGATCAACTGCGCCTGATCCGAGGACAAGGTCGCATCCGGCGTTTGCCCGGTAACATCTGGCAACAACTCAAGCGCCTGCACCGCCGCAAGATCCGAACGGTGCAATTGCACGGTGTAATCAGACACGCCCTGAACATCCAGTTGCACGGATTCTGCCGCAAAGCCAACGTCCAGATACACGGGCTGGGCCTGCACACCATCCACGCTTTGCAGTTCAACCACGCGGCCATTGAGGTGCTCGACGCGGGCGTTCAACAGCGCGGCATCGCTGTCAAATCGGAACGGCACCAGCGCCACGCCGGCCGGCGCGTCGGCATTGGCACCAATGCCCAGCAGCGCGTAATGGCGGCGTTCATTGAGCGGCCAGTCCGGCACCGGGTTGGGCGGCATCAATGGCAATTGATGGTACAGCCTGAGTGTGGTCTGATCGGCCAGTACACCAGGGTTGTCGCCGGTCAGCATCCAGCCGGCCTCAGCCAGTGCAGGCACCGCGCTGGCACTGAGTTGCGCGGGTTGCGCCGCGTGCGAGGCATTGAACTGCGTCACGTGCAGGCCAAAAGTCGCGCTCTGATTGCCTGGAGAGTTGAAATTGTGCACCACGATCCAATGTCGCCCCGGCTGTGGTTGCTGCAATTGACAGGTTTTTTCCGCACCAAAATTGCTCACCTGCTGACACAGCACCTCGTCCTCATCCGGCAATGCATCGCCGTTGTCGTCGCGTCCAACGTACAGTTTCGCAGTGGTGCCCTGGGTCACGCGCACGGTTTCGATCCACAGCATCAAGGTGTCCGCCGGCACGTCCACCAGCGTCAACGATTCACCCAACAGGTCGAACACGCCGCTGCCGGCCGGATTGGCATCGATGACCAGCAGGCTGCGCTCGGGGTTGAGCGGCCCATAACCTGTGATGTGCGCCGTTGGAATTTCATTGATGCCGTTCAGTTCAAGATCCACCGCGCCGTAGCGGTTGTTGCCCGAAATCACTTGGGTGGACGGGTACGTGCCGGCCGGAATGTGCACACTCAAGGGCAACTGCATCGGCGCCGGCGGCACGAAATCGGGCGGTGGGTTGTTGATCGGCCCGCCTTCCGGTGTGAATACAATGCGCGCATCGGCCCACTGCCCGATGCGCTGGCTGTTGCGTGTGTCCACCTCGACTTGCAGTGACGCGGGCTGATTCGGCCCAGCCTGCACGACATTGGGCGTGACCGTCAACACCAGGCCGTCGTCGCTGAGCACTTCAGCGCGCCAGCTCACGTCCGGGTAATCGCTGATCAAACGGCGGGTGAACTCGCAACCGGGGTGACAGTCCGAATGCACCAGCGCCGGCAGATTCAATTGCGCAGTCTCGCCGCCCAGCGCCGGATCGGCGGCCACAAAACCGGCGCGATCCTCGATCACAAACAGGCCGGCGCGCAAAGCATCTGGCACCTGCAAACGCCCGGCCCCTGAATCATTAAAGCGCGACAGAGTGACCCCGTCCTCGCGGCGCAGGGTGTGCATGAGCGCACCGGTCTGCAAGGCACTGATCGCATGGCCGGTTGTGAAATGGGGGTGCGCCTGCAGCAACAGTGCCGCGGCACCGGCGGTGTGCGGGGCCGCCATGGAAGTGCCGGTTTTGCTGGCCAGGCCGTTGCTCAGGTAATCGGCGGCGAGGATGCTGGTGCCGGGCGCGGCCAGGTTTGGTTTCAGGTAATCCATGGCCACGGTGGGCGGATTTTGCAATGCCGTTGCCGACGGCAAGACGATCCGTGCGGGCCCCTTCGATGAACTGGCGTTGAGTATATCGGCGGCCTCGGTGAGGTATTCCACTTGCTGTCCACTGAGCTGCGCGCTGTGGTCGCTGCCCTGGGCCAGCCAGTCGCGCACCTGTTCACCGGCCTGGAACCCCAGATGCAGGCCCGGCAGGCAATGCACATCGGCAACGATGGATTCCTGCTGGTCGGCGGCGTTGGCCAGCACAAAGCCACCGGCACCGGCCTGTGCCACATTGAAGCCTTTTTCCACGCGACCGTACAGCCCCCGGTCGCACACCACAATCTCACCATTGAAGGTGCCGGGCGCAAAGGGGTTGCTGCTGTTCGGTGCATTGATTGGAATGCTGTCGGCGCAATCCAGCACAAAATTGGGTTCTCCCACACCGCACAAGGCGTTGCCGAAATCGCGCGCGTGCACCACCCGACGCGGTCCAATGCCGCCGGTCAAGGTGGTGCCGGCCTGATCCGGCAGCGCTTCTGCGCCGCCGCTGGCTGCCCGCAAATAGCCGGCGGTGCGGCGGTTGTGGGTGCTGTTGGCCACCGCCAGCACCCACGGCGCCACGGCGGGATAGCCCACTGTAGAAGCGGCCGGTCCGTTGTTGCCCGCAGACAGCACAAACAGCACACCGGCGTGATACGCGTTCAGCATCGCCAGGGCTTCTTCACCAAAGCTCAACGGCCCGCAGTGATCCAGTGAATCCTGACCGGTCCAAGGGCTGCACGGCAGATCACTGCCGATTGAATAGTTCACCACATCCACGCCGTCTTCGGTGGCCTGGTCAATCGACGCCAGCAGCGAAGCGCGTGAGCACAGACCCGAAGGGTTTTCTTCACTGGCAAAGCAGGCTTTGTAAGAAATCAGGCTGGCGCGCGGCGCCACGCCGGACACCGCATAGGGCAGACCATTGAACACCGCATTCAACGGATTGCCGGCCGCGGTTGAGGCCACGTGGGTGCCGTGTCCGGTGGTGTCCAGACCGCCGCTGCCCTCATTGCTGAAATCGTACACACCGATCAATTTGTCATTGCACAGTTGTTCGGTGCACAGACCAAAAAGCTGGCCGCGCGGATTGACGTGCTGGTAACCATCCGCGGCCTGGCCAGCAAACGCCGGGTGTTGCGGATAGATGCCGGTGTCGATCACGCCGATGACGACGCCCTCGCCGCGCAAGGCGGTGCCGTTGACCGCGCCACTCCACGCATCCGGTGCGCCGACCCATGCCGGACCGGCGTCGGTGTGAACCGGCTGCAAGGTGTCGATTTGCACCGAGCGCACAGCGGCCAGGTCGCGCAGCTGTTCAGCCTGCGTCTCACTGAGTCGGACGCTGAAACCATTCAAGGCAGATTGATAACGGTGCAGCGGCGTCGGCGCGGACTTGTCCCGCGTGGCCAGTTGCGCCAACACCCCATCCTGCTGCGCCTGCAACTCGGCCCGCACAGCGCGGGCCTGGGCACTTTTCAGATCGCCAACCACACGCAGTGCCAACGGCTCGTCTTGCAACAACACCACATACAAGGGGTGTTCGGCGGCGGCGCTCGCAGAGACCCACAACGCCAGCCACATCAATGCTTTGTTTATGTTCATATGATTCATCGCATGGTCACCAATTCTTCGGCCGAAGTCGGGTGAATGCCAATGCAGGCATCCAGGCGGGCTTTGTCCAGGCCCTGTTTGATGGCCACGGCAAAACCCTGAATGATCTCACCGGCGTCGCTGCCCACCAGGTGACAGCCCACCACCCGCTCATCGGCGCCGGCCACGATCAGTTTCATGAAGGTCTGATCCTGCACCTCACTCATGGCATATTTCATCGCACGAAAGGTGCTGGTGTACACCTTGACATGCGTGTGGCGCTCGCGCGCTTCGGCTTCGGTCAATCCCACCGTGGCGATTTCAGGGTGACTGAACACCGTGGTGGGGATGTGATCGTATTCGGGCAGCAGCTGCGCCGATGCAAACAGACGATTGACCAGCAGATGGCCTTCTTTGATCGCCACCGGGGTCAGATTGTGTGCATTGCATACATCGCCGACCGCGTAAATGCCCTGCACGCCGGTCCAACCGGCGCGGTCCACCTGGATGCGACCATCGGCATGCGTTGGCACCCCGGCGCTGGCCAGATTCAATGATTCGGTGTTGGCGCGACGGCCGGTGGCAAACAACACCTGTTCAACCTCTAAACTCGCCCCGTTCATGACCACCTGCAGGCGATCTCCTGCGCGTTCCAGGCGTTCAATTTCACATCCGGTGTGCACATGAATGCCCTGCGCCTTAAAAGCGTCCTGCGCGAATGCACGCACCGAATCATCAAATCCACGCAACAGCGGATCATTGTGATAAACAAGATGAACTTCTGATCCTAACAAGTTGAATATACAGGCAAATTCAACTGCAATGTATCCGCCGCCATAGACACAGATGGACGCCGGCAATTGCGCCAGATCCAGGGCCTCGTTGGAGGTGATGGCGAATTCGGCGCCGGGCAGATCGGGCTTCCATGGCGTCCCGCCGGTGGCAATTAAAATGTGTTCGGCGCTGTACACATGCCCGTCGATGCGCACGTGATTCGGCCCTTCCAGCGAACCGTGCCCATTGATCAACTGCACACCGGCGTCGCGCAACAGGCGCAGATACACGCCATTCAGCCGTTCGATTTCACGGTTTTTATTGGCCAGCAGGGTCGGCCAGTCAAAACGCGCCTGCACATCCCAGCCAAACGCCGGCGCGGCCTTGAACAACTTGCGGTAATTGGCCGCGTACACCAGCAGTTTTTTCGGCACGCAGCCACGAATCACGCAGGTTCCACCCACGGTGTCGGATTCACAAATGCCCACCCGACGGCCCATGCCGGCGGCGATGCGTGCTGCACGCACGCCACCGGAACCGGCACCGATGACCATCAGGTCAAACTCGAATTCTTGTTCTGACATGCCCATTGGACTGTTTTGCTGTCAACTTTCTTTCAATTTTAACCGGAAACACCAATGCACCCGACCGCTGTTGGCAAAATCCTCATCCAGACTTTGTGCAGTCAGGTCATCAACGTGAAAAGCCGCGTGCACCGCATCGGCCAGCTTGAAACGTGAATAGTTGTTGGAAAAATACACCACATCGCCCGGCTTGAGCAATGCCTTGCAGGCCAAAAGTAAATCCGCATGATCCTTCTGCACGTCCCAGTCGCGTTCGCGCGAATGCGAATTGGAAAACGTCGGCGGGTCCACCACAATCACATCATAGCGCCGTTCACAACTGCGCAGATAATCCCACACATCGGCGCGAATCAGGCGGTGGTTTTTTAAATCCAGACGATTCAGTTTGAAATTGTCCTCGGCCCAGGCCAGGTAGGTTTTCGAAGTGTCCACGCTGTGCGAAGAGGTGGCCCCGCCCAGCGCAGCCGCCACCGTGATCGCGCCGGTGTAACAAAACAGGTTCAGCACATTGCGTCCGCGGCATTCGCTCTGCAATCGATTGCGCAACCAGCGGTGATCGAGAAACAGCCCGGTGTCCAGGTAGCTGTGCAAATCCACCCAGTATTGACGGCCGCACTCGTGCACCCTGAAGCGACTGGTTTCCTCGCTGTGTTTTTGATATTGCCCCGCGCCCTTTTGTTTCTGCCGCGTCTTCACGACCACCTTTTCCGCTTCGCCCTGCAGCACGCACTGCACCGCCAATTCGATGTGCGCCAGCCGTTGCCGGGCTTTCCTGGCGGCAATCGACTTGGGTGCTTTGTATTCCTGAATCAACACGCGGTCTTTGTACACATCGATGGCCGCCGCGTATTCCGGCAGATCGGCGTCGTACAAACGATAGGCCTGCACACCGTTGGCATCGGCCCAGCCCTGCAGGGCTTCGCGGTTTTTTTTCAGGCGATTAGCCAGTGCCTGTACATCGGCGGGCAACCAGAAGCGCTGTCCGTCCGGGGTGTTGAGCTTGTTTTCCGGGCGCAGCTCATAGCGCCGCAGCCAGACGTCCACGCCGCCGTTCAGCAGGTGCCAGGACTGGCTTTCGCGATAGCCGATCATCAGACCTTTGGCCTGATCCGGGGTTAAAATCGCGGCCACCGAGCCCTGCGCCCTGAGTGAAAGCCATTCGGCCAGCGCGCGCCAGCTCGAATCCACCCGTTGTTTCAGGCGCAGTCCGTACGGTGGATTGCACACCACCAGGTTGTTGCGCGGTGGGATGCGGAATCGCTCCAGGGGCTGATACTGACATTGAATGCGCGCCTCCGGCGCCATCGCGGCCAGATTTTCCCGCGCATTCTCAATGGACTTCTTGTGGTGATCCACACCGATGATCTGGCCCTGGTAATTGGCCGCGCCGTCGATTTTGCGCTGCTCGGCTTCGGCGCGCAGTTGCGCCCAGTGTTCGGCCTCAAAACCGCGCCACTGCTGCAGGGTGTTGTGATCAGAGTTGAGTCCCGGTGCCACGTCACAGGCGATCATCCAGCCTTCACTGAGAAACGTGCCGGAACCGCACATCGGATCAATCAGATTGGCCTGGCCCTGCGCCATCTCCGCCCAGCCTGCGCGCAGCAAAATCGCCGCCGCCAGGTTTTCTTTCAAGGGCGCCATGGTGGTCTGTTCGCGGTGACCACGCCGGTGCAGGGAGTGGGCGCACAGGTCCTGGTAAATCACGGCCTGCCCATTCTTGAGTCGCACCGCCAGACACAAATCGGCGTTTTCGCGCACCACTTCGGGCCGTTGTCCGCTGCGCTCCACGCTCTGGTCGCACACCGCGTCTTTACACACCTGCGCAGAAAAATGCGTGTTTTTGAGTTCGGCGCCGGTGCCGTTGAAGCGCACCTGCAGGCTGTGCAAACGGCGCACCTGTGCAGGCCAGTCGACCGCCTGCACCGCGCGGTACAAGTCGTCCCGGTTGCGCACCGCTGACTGGTGCAATTGCAGCATCACTCGATTGGCCAGCCGCGACCACAATACGACGCGCATCAGGGTTTCAGCGTCGGCCGTGAATTCCACCCCGGCCAGCTTTTCCTGCGCCGTGTGCGCGCCCAGCTGCAGCAATTCATCGCGCAGCAGCAGTTCCAGAAATTTGGGGCAGCTGGCGTAAGCGCTGTTGAGCGTCGACATCAATCCAGCTCAACCTGGATTGCTGCCGCCATGTCCGCGGCTTTCTTGCGCGCCGCGTTGAGAGAATGTCCGGCCGCCAGACACACCCCCACCCGGCGTCGCCCCTGCACCGTCGGTTTGCCAAACAGGCGCAGCGCGGTTTCCGGCTGTGAAAGCGCCGCTTCCACACCAATGAATCGCGGGTTGTTGCCGTGGCCTTCGGCGATGATGACGTGCGATGCGGAAGGGCCGTACTGAGTGATCTTGGGCACCGGATGCCCCAGAATGGCACGCACATGCAAGGCAAATTGCGACAGGTCCTGAGCAATCATGGTGACCATGCCGGTGTCGTGCGGCCGCGGTGAAACTTCGGAGAAAATCACGTCGTCGCCACGCACAAACAATTCCACGCCAAACACCCCGCATCCGCCCAGGGCTTCGGTGATGCGCGTGGCAATTTCCTTGGCGGTGGCCAGAGATTTATGCGTCATTGCCTGTGGTTGCCAGGACTCCTGATAATCGCCGTCTTTCTGCACATGCCCGATCGGCTCACAAAAGGTCACGCCCTGGGCGTGGCGCACGGTCAGTAAAGTGATTTCAAAATCAAATTTGACCACACTTTCCACGATCACACGGCCCGCCCCGGTGCGACCACCGGACTGCGCGTATTCCCAGGCGCTGCGCACCTCATCGGCGTGGCGAATCATGGACTGCCCCTTGCCCGAGGAACTCATCACCGGCTTGACAATGCACGGCAGCCCGATCGCCTCCACCGCTTCGGTCAATTGCGCAAAATCATCGACAAAGCGGTATTCGCTGGTGGGCAGTTTTAATGTTTCCGCGGCCAGGCGGCGAATGCCTTCGCGGTTCATGGTCAGCTGCACTGCCTTGGCGCTGGGCACCACTTGCACACCGCGTTCTTCATAGGCCGTCAGCCGGTCGGTGGCAATTGCTTCAATTTCCGGCACAATGATGTCCGGCTGCACGTCGTCGATCGCCTGGCACAGCTGCGCACCGTCGGTCATATCCAAAACCCTTGATTCGTCTGCAACTTGCATGGCCGGTGCGTTGTCATACCGGTCAGCTGCGATCACATGCAAGCCAAGCCGCTGGGCTTCAATGGCGATTTCCTTGCCCAGTTCACCGGCGCCCAAAAGCATGATTTTTAATGGATTGTTGTGTTTGTTTGTGAAAGAATTGGTCATTTTTTATGGTTGTTGATTCGGCTTATGTCTGACGCGTTGAACAAGAAAAAATACCTGCGCCCACTCTGGGTTTTGATTATAGCACCGCTGCTTGCAAACGCGAACATTGCCTGCGCCGGGGATGAAGTTTTGCAGGATGAATGGATGGCTGTGCTGATCAACGGGAAAAAAATCGGTCATGCCCACACCCGCGTGACGCGGGAGAACGCCCTCATTGTGTCGCACTTTGAAATGCGCATGGAAATGGGCCGGGGCAACAACAGCACCGTTTTCAACGTCAGTGAAACCACCCATGTGGATGGCGACAAACGCCTGGTGCAGTATCTCAGCAACGACAAAATGTCCGGCATTCAAATGCAAACCAGAGCCGAACTGCGCGGCGATGTGTTGCACATCGAATCCGGCGGTCTGGGTCACACCGAAGAGGCTCAGGTGCCCTGGCAGTCCGACTATCGCGCCATCGATCAATACTACGCCGACGACGGCCTTGAACTGCGCCCTGGTTTCAAGAGGCAGGTGCGCTCATACATGCCATCGATGAAATCGGAGGTGCTGCTGCAGCAGGAGATCACCGGCGAAAAAACCATCGATTTGCTGGGGCAGGATTTTAAAGTCTTTGAGCTGATTGAAACCGTTGCGGTGAACGGCATGGAAATCACCAGCGTCAATTACCTGGACGCGCAGTTCAGCTTTAAAAAAAGCACCATTGAAATCATGGGCATGAAATTTGATCTCCTGGCCTGTCCGGAAGTGTGCGCCACCGCACCCAACGAAGCCTTTGACGGCATCGGCGCCACCGTCATTCCTGTGCCGAACAATCTCACCGCCGCGCAGCTGAACAGGCCAGTGCATTACGTATTCAAGAGCCAGAATCCACTCGGCGACGTGCAATTGCCGAGCGGTGCGGAACAGCAGTATGAACGATTAGATGATCACCGCTTCAGTCTCACTGTATTTCCCCAAGCCCGGAACATCCGCGAAGCCAAAAACGACGCCTACGCACTCCCCAGCGCCTGGATTCAGAGCGACGCCCCCTTGATCCAGTCGCTGGCGCAGCAGGCCGGCGCCGGTGACGGCCCCGCACAGCCGGCACAAATTGAATCGTTTGTGCGGCAATACATTGACAACAAAACGCTGTCGGTGGGCTACGCCAGCGCGCTGGAAACCGCACAAAACAGAAACGGCGATTGCACTGAACACGCGCTGTTGACTGCAGCCATCGGCCGCGCCGCGGGTCTGCAGACACGCATCGCGGTTGGTTTCGCCTACGCCGATGAGTTCGAAGGCCACCGCCAGGTGCTGGTGCCCCACGCCTGGACCCAGGCCCACATCGATGGACGCTGGCAAAGCCTGGACGCCGCACTCAACGGTTTCGACAGCGGCCACGTGGCGCTGACCTATGAAGACGGCGACCCGGCCAGGTTCTACAACGGGGCGATGCTGACGGGACAGTTGCGTCTGGAAAGTGTTAAAATGCTCGACGCGGTTGACTGAGGGCTGCGCGTCTGCGCGCAAAAACAGTTCTGCCATTTAAATGATTCACTCGATTAATAATTTGGAACGACACATGAAAAAAATTCTGATGCTGGGCCTGCTGCTGTGCAGCGGTCTGATTCACGCGGAAAACACCTACGTTAAAATGAGCACTTCCGAAGGCGACATTTACCTGGAACTGTGGGCCGATAAAGCCCCGGAAACAGTGAAGAATTTCGTGCGCTATGTGGAAGAAGGTTTTTACGACGGCACCATTTTCCATCGCGTGATCAGCACCTTCATGATTCAGGGCGGCGGTTTCACGACAGACATGATGCGCAAGGAAACACACGAACCGATCCCCAACGAAGCCAAACCAGAGTTAAAAAACCTGCGCGGCACCATCGCCATGGCCCGCATCAATGAACCGCATTCCGCCACCGCGCAGTTTTTCATCAATGTGCAGGACAACCCGGGACTGAACCACACCGGCACCATGAATTCACGCAGCTGGGGATACGCGGTGTTTGGTCAGGTGATCAAAGGCATGGACGTGGTGGACGCCATCCGCTTTCAGCCGACCACAGCCAAAGCCCCGTTCCGTCAGGACGTGCCAGTGAAAACCGTGACCATCAACGCGGTCGAAGTGCTGGCAGAAAAACCCGAAGATGCCTGAAACCCTGTTTGCTTCGGATGTGCACCTGAACGCGGCGCACCCGGAAGTCACTGAACGGTTTTTTGAATTTTTGCAGCAGCGCGCGGCCCGGGCCGATGCGCTGTATCTGCTCGGCGACGTGTTTGAGTATTGGATCGGTGACGACGTGGCCTCCGAATTGTCGCAGCGCTTTGCCGAGCACATGACCGCGCTGAGCGCCGCCGGTGTGCGCTGCGCATTTCTGCACGGCAACCGCGACTTTCTGCTCGGTCAGTCCTTTGCCAATGCGTGCGGCATGCAGTTGCTGCCTGCGCAGCAGGTGATTCAGCTGGGTGTACACAAGGTGTTGTTGTTGCACGGCGATGAATTGTGCACCGACGACGCGGCCTATCAGGCCATTCGGGCCACCATTCGCACACCGGTCTGGCAGGATGAATTCCTGGACAAAACAGTGCAGCAACGCATTGATTTCGCCGATCAGGCGCGCGCCGCCAGCCAGTCGCACACGCGCGCTGCCGCGGACGAGATCATGGACGTCAATGAAGCCGCGGTGCTGCAACAATTTAAACAACACAACGTGGATTTGATGATTCACGGCCACACCCACCGACCGGCCATGCACCGCCACGGCGATGCGTTGCGCGTCGTGCTGGGCGACTGGCACAATCAGGCCAGCGTCTTGTCCTGGCGCGACGGGCGACTGAATCTGTACATGCATTGAACCGCCCTGCGGGCGAAAAACATCCTTGGACCTTGTGCCATTGTCGCTGCCTGCGGGGTTGGCAATCCACGCGAACATGATAAAATAGGCGGGATAACCAACACGGAACCAACGAAATCATCATGTCAGCTTTCGATACTCTCAAAAAAATACGTCAATGCGGCGGTCAGCGCGTCACCAGCGGCCTGTCCGACGCGATCATTCAGGATTTCCTCACGCACGATGCACAACTGGCCCAGGCCATCGAACAGGCGGCGGTTGAATTGCAACGGGTGCGCGCCGCATACCCGCAACTGATTGACATGGATGAAAGCGAGCAATTGACCTTTGTGCAACAGGATTTTGTCAATTTCTATGCCGCCGACGCGGTCAATCCGCACGTGGCACTGGCGGCCAAAGGCCCCTGGCTGATCACACTGAAAGGCGCGGTGTTGCACGACAACGGCGGCTACGGCATGCTCGGGCTCGGGCACGTCCCGAGGACGGTCATCGAGGCGATGTCCCGCCCGCAGGTCATGGCGAACATCATGACCCCTTCGGTGTATCAGCGCAAACTCAGCGACGCGTTGCGCAAAGAAATTGGCCACACGCGCAAGGAAGGCACACCGTTCACCAAATTTATCTGCATGAATTCAGGTTCGGAAGCGGTGACCGTGGCGGCGCGAATTTCCGACACCAACGCCAAGCGGCTGACCGACAAAGGCGGCGCCAAGCAAGGCAAGAAACTCAAAATCATGAGTCTGAAAGGCGCCTTTCATGGCCGCACCGACCGGCCCGCGCAGTATTCCGACTCCTCGTTGAAGACCTATCGCAAACGTCTGGCCTCATTCCGCAACCGCGACAACCTGATCACCGTGCCCATCAACGACATGGACGCCCTGAAGGACGCCTATGCCCAGGCCGACAAAGACAATGTGTTCATTGAGTCACTGTTCATTGAGCCGGTGATGGGCGAAGGCAACCCAGGCCAGTCAATCACCCCTGAATTTTACGCCCTGGCCCGCGAACTGACTGCACAGCATGGTTCATTGTTCCTGGTGGATTCAATCCAGGCCGGTCTGCGCGCGCAAGGCTGCCTGTCGATTGTTGATTACCCCGGATTTGAACACCTGCAGGCGCCAGACATGGAAACCTATTCCAAGGCACTCAACGCCGGCCAATACCCTTTGTCGGTGCTGGCCATGAGTGAAAAAACCGCGGCCATGTACGCGGTTGGCGTGTATGGCAACACCATGACCGCCAACCCGCGCGCCATGGACGTGGCCTGCGCGGTGCTGGATCACCTCAGCGCAGAAATGCGCAGCAACATCCGCGACAAAGGCCGTGAATTTGTGGACAAATTGAACGCCCTGAAAGACAAGCTGGACGGTGAGATCACTCACGTGCAAGGCACCGGTCTGCTGTTCTCCTGTGAGCTCGACCCGGGGTTCAAGGCCTACGGCACAGACAGCATTGAGGAGTACCTGCGCCAGCGCGGCATCGGCGTGATTCACGGCGGTGAGAACTCCCTGCGATTCACCCCGCATTTCAACATCACCAGCAAAGAAGTGGATCTGATCATTGACGCGGTGGAACACGCCCTGTTACACGGTCCCAAAGTGAATTCACTGGATTTGGCCAGCTGAGACGGCCGGTTCAGCAAACAACCCGGGCCGCCCAGTGTGCGGCGGCCCACCCATTAACAGTTCATCAATCAGCGGAGCACTTGTGGAAACAATTTCAATCAAACAGGCTTTGAGCGGCGCCGTGGCCTTGGGCAGCGAGGTCTGTGTGCGCGGCTGGATTCGCACCACGCGCGATTCAAAAGGTGGTTTTTCATTTCTGGTGGTGCACGACGGGTCCTGCTTTGACGGCATTCAGGTGGTGGCCGGTGAAGCCCTGCCCAATTACGCGGATGAAATCAAAAAATTGTTCACCGGTTGCTCGGTGATTGTGCGCGGCACACTGGTTGAATCCGGCGGCCAGGGTCAGTCCTGTGAAATCCAGGCGCAATCCGTGGACGTGGCCGGCTGGGTGGAAAACCCGGACACCTACCCGATGCAGCCGAAGCGGCACAGCATGGAATTTCTGCGTGAAAACGCCCACCTGCGCCCGCGCACCAACACCTTCAGCGCCATGATCCGTGTGCGCAACACCATGGCTCAGGCGGTGCACAATTATTTCAACCAGAACGGTTATGTGTGGCTGCACACGCCGATCATCACCGCCAGCGACTGCGAAGGCGCCGGTGATCTGTTTCGCGTGTCCACTCTGGACGCACTCAACCCGCCGAAAAACCCCGACGGCTCAGTGGACTACAGCCAGGATTTTTTCCACCGCGAAGCCTATCTGACCGTGTCCGGTCAGCTGAACGCCGAAACCCACGCCTGCGCCCTGAGCAAGGTGTACACCTTCGGCCCCACCTTCCGCGCGGAAAATTCCAACACCACCCGGCATTTGGCCGAGTTCTGGATGATTGAGCCGGAAGTGGCCTTCGCCGACCTCAACGACAACGCCGATCTGGCCGAGGATTTCCTCAAGCACCTGATTGCAGCGGTGTTGGAAAACAACGCCGATGACATGGCGTTTTTCAATCAATTCGTCGACAAAGGCGCCATTGCCCGCCTGCAGGACGTGCAAAGCGCGGCTTTTGAACGGGTCAATTACGCCGACGCGCTGGAGATCCTGTCCAACTCAGGCCAGGCGTTTGAATACGCCGTTGAATGGGGCCTGGATCTGCAAACCGAACACGAACGTTTTCTCACCGAACAGTATTTCAAGAAACCCACCGTGGTGATGAATTACCCGGAAGAAATCAAACCGTTTTACATGCGCCTCAACGACGACGGCAAAACCGTTGCGGCAATGGACGTGCTGGTGCCCGGCGTCGGCGAGATCATGGGTGGATCGCAGCGCGAAGAACGCCTGGATTACCTCACCCGCCGCATGCAGGCGCATGGACTGGACGGCGCGGATTATGGCTGGTATCTGGATTTGCGCCGTTACGGCACGGTGCCGCATTCCGGTTTTGGTGCGGGGTTTGAACGACTGGTCAGTTACGTCACCGGTCTGGCCAACATCCGCGACGTGATTCCTTTTCCGCGCACGCCGGGCAACGCGCGGTTTTAATTTTTCATTCCAGTCAAAAAAACCGGACCCGAGCGTCCGGTTTTTTTGCGTCTGTTCAAAGCCCTTGTGCGGCCTGGAATTGCGTCTGCGGCGGCGCGTGATTGAGCAGCGCTGAAAACTCACCTGCTCTGACCTGCCTCGCCAGAGACTCCAGATGCGCAATGACCGCCTGTGAAATGGCCATGCCCAGAGACAAACGGCGCACGCCCAGCGCGGCCAAATCCTGCAACGAAGGCAATCCAGGCAAACACATCAAATTCAGCGGCACCGTGAGCCCCGCCACCAGTGCGTCAATGTCCTGTGCACGGGTCATGCCCGGCACAAACACGCCGTCGGCGCCGCTGCGCTGATACACGTCGGCCCGATGCAACGCGTCGGCCAGCGGTTCGTTTGACTGGAAATAACTGTCAATGCGCGCGTTGATGAACACCCGCCCGTGACCCCGGTCATCCAGCCGTTGTCGGATGCAAGCCAGGCGATCGGCCTGCGCCTGGGCAGAAAATTGACCTTCGCCAAATCCAGTGCGCGCGTCTTCGATGTTGATGCCGACCACGCCCAGATCCGCCAGGCATTCGACGTGATCGGCCACGCGCGCGTTGGCCGCGGCATGGCCCGCTTCAATGTCCACTGACAACGGCCGATCGATGCACGCCAACATGTGTTCGACCGCGGTTTTCAATTCAGAAAAACTGAGCTGACCGCCGTCGGCACGGCCCAAGGCATTGGACATGCCCCAGCTGGTGGTGGCGATGGCCTCAAAGCCGCTGTGCGCCAGCACCCGCGCCGAAAGCGCGTCCCAGGCGTTGGGCAAAATCATCGGTTCTGCGCCGCAGTGCAGCGCGTGAAAAATTTCACAGGCATTCATGATGCATTCTCCGCAAGTAAAAAAAATCAGATGTGTTTATTTGGTCATCAGCCGTGGCCGTCGGGCGACGTGAGGGTCCACGGCGCGGACGCGCTGTGCAATTCATGGCGCAACAACCACTGCTTGCGCGACAAACCACCGGCGTAACCGGTCAAGGCGCCGTCGCGCCCGATCACCCGGTGACAGGGCACCACGATGGCCAGCGGATTGGCGCCGTTGGCCCGACCCACCGCGCGCACCGCCGCCGGCTTGTTGAGTGCCGTGGCGACCGCCAGATAACTGCAGGTCTGCGCAAACGGGATGCCGAGCAACTGCTGCCACACGGCGCGTTGAAATGGCGTTCCGCCTGGATTCAACGGCACATCAAAAGCGCGCAAATCGCCTGCAAAATACGCGCGCAATTGCGCCACCGCGCGTTCACTGTGGCCGTTGCGCACCGTCTCGTTGCATGCATCCTCAACAAACTGCACGTGCGTCAGCCCCGCCGCATCGGCGCGCACCTGCAAATGGCCCAAGGGCGTGTCAATGCATTCAACCGCGTTCACGTCAGCTGCCACAATTGCAGGGTCAGATAACTGCGCCACGGCGCGGCTTCTTGCGGATCAAATGGCGGCAATTGGCGCAGCGCTTTTTGCACACCCAGATCGCCGCCCAGCCACACGTCGGTGTCGCTGCAGCCTCGCATGCGCGCGTAATCGACCGTCCACGGTCCGATGCCTTTGATGTTCAGCCAATCCGACCAGCGCGGTTCGGCGTCATCGCCGCAAGCCATCCAGTGCCGCGCCAGCGCGCGCAATGACTGGCGCCGTGCATCGGGCATGCGCAGAAAAGCCAAATCGTGTTCGGCCATGACTTCGGCTTCGGGAAAATGCAATCTCCCCTGGTGCGTTGCGCCCAGCGCGTGCACCAGTTGCGTGGTCAATGCGGTGGCCGCCTTGACCGACACCTGCTGGCCAAGAATGGCGCGCACACCGGCTTCAAAAGGCCCCCATAAACCCGGCAAGCGCAAACCCGGACGCATGTTTTCCCTGCCCAGCAATCTCGCCAGATCGCTCTCAACGCGCTGCGCATCCAGGTCCAGATCCAGCATGCGACGGATGGCGTGCGTTGCCGGTTGCAGCGCGCGCCAGTCATCCACAGCGATGTGCACCAGAAATTGATGTTTGCCCGGCACATGCCGAGCGGTGAAGTGCCCGCGGTGACCGCGCAAGCAAAAACTGCGCCCCCAATGCGATTCACCAAGCCATTCCATGCCATCGATCAGGCGGTGTTGCAGGTGCGCGTGCAACGCCGACCAGTCGAACGGCGGTCGGTAGGACAGCTGCACCTGCAAGCCCTCTGCCGGCACAGAACCTTCGGAGCGGCGCAACCTGGATGGCGTCATGCGCAGTTGCTGGCTGAAACAATCGTTGAAGCGCCGCAGGGAACGGAAGCCACTGGCCAGCGCCACCTGTGAGATCGGCAGGCTGGTCTGTTGCAGCAATTTCTTGGCGAACAGGCATTGGCGGTGCAAGGCAAACTGTTTCACCGATACACCGAGGTGGCGCTGAAACAACTGCCGCAAATGGCGATCGGACACACCCAGGTACTCGGCCAGATCTGCAACCGAGGCGCGCGACAAATGGCCGTCATTGATCAGGCGCAACGCGCGATCCAGGGTGCGGTGCACGCCGCGCCAGGCCGGTGATCCCGGCGCGCTGTCGGGTCGGCAACGCAGACACGGACGAAATCCAGCCGCCGCGGCCTGTTCCGCCGAATCGTAATACGTCACATTGTGTTCATGCGGGCTGGGCGCCGGACAGATCGGTCGGCAATAGATGCCGGTGGTTTTAACCGCAATGAAAAACACCCCGTCAAAACGGGCGTCCCGGCTGCGGCGTGCTTTGGCGTAGGTTGCGGATTTGGACACAGTTCATTCAACGTTTCAATGCCGTCCAGCATACCCGATGGGCGACGTAAAAACTGGCCATTTTCGGCACTGAATGATGAATGGTTTTTTTCAACGGGCCTGATCACAGGCCCGCTTGCTGGCATCAGTCCTACAGACGGCTCAATCGAACCCGTATGCGAAGATCACGTCGCAATCGCCCAACTGACAGGTTTCGAAAGCGCCCAAATCGGCCAGACCGTCCTGCCAACGGCTGGTCGCCAACTGATGTTCCAGGTATTCCAGATTGACCGCATGCGCCGGCAGCACTTGCGCCGGCAAGGCCATCGCGTGATCCACCGACGCATCGCTGTCCAGCAGGCGGTAATTCTGTGCGGCAAAGTTGATGAAATCCGGTTGCGAGCCAGTGAGGTTGCCGCCCAGGTCATTGACCGCGCCGCTGAGACTGCCGTGGGTATCGACCCATCCACTCTTCAGCCAATTGAACTGCACATTGGCCACCCCGGTGCCGTCAATCATGGCCATGTTGGCGCCCGCCGCGGTGTTGTAGATGACGTTGTTGAAGGCGTGCATGGTTTCGTCGTTGGTGGACAGGCGCGCCAGCGTGGTGTTGCCTGCGCGGGTGGAAATCACGGTGTTGTGATAAAAATACAAATCGCCTTTGCGGTAGTCGGCCAGGGTGCCGGAATCGCCGCCGTAGTGCAGGATTTGTGAATTGCCCGCACCGTCCGGTTCGATCAGCACGTTGCCGTACACGTGGGTGGTGTGGTAATCCGGGTGATTGACCAGCGCCTGCGAATCTTCAGCGTCCACCAGGTCCAGCTGCCGGTTGCCGCTTTCAATCCAATTGTTGCGCACCACCAGTCCAGCCGAACGGTCTTTCAGGTTGTTGCCTCCGGCGCCGGCACGCAGAGGGCCGAAGCGGTTGAACTGATAGGTGATGCCGATCGCTGCGGTGTAGGTGTTGTGTTCGAAAAAACGGCCCACCACGCCGTTGGAATGGATGTAGTTGCCTTCAATTAAGATGTCCTGTGTGTCGCCATCAAATGCACCGATGAACAGGCCGTTGCCGGAATCGTGCAACACGCAATTGCGGATGATCAGGTGCGCGGCTTTTTCCACGTAAATGCTGGCGGCGTTGTTGCTGTAGCTTTGCGTGCCGCCGCTTTCATTGGTGAAACTGTAATCGGGGTAGCCCGAGCGAATTTCCAGGTTCTCAATGGTGATGTAACTGGGCAGGCCATCGGTCGGTGTGCTGGAGCCGCCGACTTTAATCACGCCGCGCGCGTCGTTCCAAAAATCCAGGCCACTGACGGTGCTGGCGCCGTTGCCGCTGATCACCGGGCGTTGCCCACCGGGGCCGTTGACGCCGATGATTTCGATGCGCTGGGCGGCCGTGCCCTGCGCGTTGATGACCCATTTCTTCAAATACGGCGTGTTGCGCCAGTGAATAAACACCCGATCACCGGGCTGTAAAGCGGCCCAGGGCGCGTCGTCGATGTCTTCACCATCGACCTGCCCCGGTCCAACGTGGTAATCGGCGGCCAACAACGGCCACGGGCACAACAATCCGGCCAGCAGGATCCAGTTGAGTTTCATTGCATGCGTCTCCTCGCGGTTTCAGGCACCATTGTTGTGGCCGGCCCGCTTAATTTTTGTGAACTGTTTGGTGTTTAATGGATTTGCCTGGGGAAAACGCACATTTATTGTGCACTTAAAGAGACTTTACATCGCGCAGGATGCGCCTGCAACTGTGCAGTGACGGTGCGCGTCAACCGCCTGAGTGGACAGACAACCGTCCGTCACGCAGGCGCCGGCCAAGCATCGTCTGCCTGGATTGTTCAGATCAACGCGGCGCGTTTTACTCTTCAGATTCGAGTCTGGCCCAGGAATCCCGCATGGTGACGATGCGGTTGAACACCGGCGCGTCGCTGTCCACCGAATCGTCGCGCACAAAATAGGCGTTGCGCTCAAACTGCAAAGGCTCACCGGCCGGTCGCTGGAGAATGCCCGGCTCCAGCTTGGCCCGCTGCACCACTTCCAGAGAGTCGGGGTTCAGTGTGTCGAGGAAATCTTCGGCAGCGCCGGGGTTGGGCACATTGAAGAGGCGGTCATACAGTCGCAACTCAACGTCATCGGCGTGTGCCGCGGACACCCAGTGAATGGTGCCTTTGACCTTGCGCCCGTCGGGCGAAGAACCGCCGCGTGTGGCCGGGTCGTAGCTGCAATGCAGCTCCACCACTTCACCGTCGGCGTTCTTGATCGCCGCATCGCAGGTGATGTAATAGGCGTAGCGCAACCGCACCTCGCGCCCCTCGGTCAGGCGAAAATATTTGCGCGGGGCGTTTTCCATGTAATCCGAACGTTCAATGTACAGCTCACGTGAAAACGGCACTTCACGCGTGCCGAAGGATTCGTCCTGCGGGTGGTTGCTGGCGGTCAGCATCTCGGTTTGCTCTTGCGGGTAATTGGTGATCACCACCTTGATCGGGTCCAACACACCCATCACCCGCGGCGCCGTGCGGTTCAACTCATGCCGCACCGCGTCTTCCAGCACGGTCATGGAGATCACCGATTCACTTTTGCTCACGCCAAGATCTTTGATGAACTGGCGAATCGCCGCCGGCGGGTAACCGCGCCGACGCAAACCGGACAAGGTGGGCATGCGCGGATCGTTCCAGCCGTCCACTTTGTTCATCGTCACCAGCTGCCCCAGCTTGCGCTTTGAGGTGATGGTGAAGGACACGTTGAGGCGGGAAAACTCGATTTGACGCGGGTGCGCGTCGATCGTGATGTTGTCCAGAAACCAGTCGTACAATGGTCGATGGTCCTCAAATTCCAGCGTGCACAGGGAATGCGTGATGCCTTCAATGGCGTCCGAAATGCAATGTGAAAAATCGTACATCGGGTAAATGCACCAGGCATCACCGGTTTTGATGTGTTCGACCCGCTTGATGCGATACATCACCGGATCGCGCATGTTGATGTTGGGCGACGCCATGTCAATTTTGGCGCGCAACACCTTGCTGCCGTCGGCGAATTCACCTGCGCGCATGGCGCGAAACAGGGTCAGGTTTTCATCCACCGTGCGCGCGCGAAACGGGCTGTCGGTGCCCGGCTCTTTCAAGGTGCCGCGGTGGGCGCGCATGTCCTCTGCGCTCTGATCGTCCACGTACGCCAGGCCTTTGTTGATCAGCTCTTCTGCAAAGCGATAAAAATCCTCAAAATAATCCGACGCGTTGTACTGGCACTCGCCCCAGTCGAACCCCAGCCACTGCACATCGCGCTGGATGGCATCGGCGTATTCGCGGCTTTCCTTGGCCGGATTGGTGTCGTCGAAACGCAAATGGCAGCGGCTGCCGTAATCCTCGGCGAGGCCAAAATTCAGGCAAATGGATTTGGCGTGTCCCAGGTGCAGATAGCCGTTGGGATGGGGCGGAAAACGGGTGACGATCTGCGCGTGCTTGCCGCTTTCAAGGTCTTGATCGATGATTTGTGTGATGAAGTTTGGCGCCACGTACTTGTCGCTCATTGCCAATTCCTGATCCGGTGGTTAAAAAAGCGCTTATTTTGACAGGAAATGCAGCAAGATGCCACTATATCTGGTGCAGTTTTTGACTCTCCAGACACCACGCCGAAAGCCGCCCGCCCCACACTTTGCCGGTGTCCAGACAGGTCACGTGATCGTCGCGATAATACCCCAGCACCGACCAGTGGCCAAAGTAAATGTGCTTGCCAAATTTTTCCACGCCTTGGTGCTTGAACCAGGGCATGGCCTTGCGCACAGTGGCGGGCTTGCCGCTGCGTTTCAAATCCAGTGTGTCGCCGTTTTTCAGGTAGCGCATGCGCGTGAATGCGTTGACCGTGAAGCGCAAACGTTGCTTGCGGCGCAGATCGTCGCGCCAGCGCGCCGGGCGATTGCCGTACATGTTTTTGAGGGTTTTCTTGTGATCCAAACGCAGCGCTTCAGACAACTCCAGCGCCTGCGTGCGCGCCCGTTCCATTGTCCAGGTCGGATACAGACCGGCGTGCACCACGATGGCCTGTGGCAATTCGATCATCAGCGGCTGTCGGCGCAGCCATTTCATCAGTTTTTTGCCGTCTTCGGCCGCAATGATGGCCGCCAGTTCTGCGTTTCTGCGGCGGTGCTTGGCGTGGTGGTACTGCACCAGAAAACTCAAATCGTGATTGCCCAGCACGGTGTGCGCATTGTCCTGATGGGCGCGCAGCCAGCGCAAAACCTCCAGCGACTGGCCGCCGCGGTTGACCAGATCGCCGCAAAAGTACAGGCGGTCCCGGTCGGCGGAATAGTCAATGTTTTTGAGCAATGCCGTCAGCGCATCAAAACAGCCCTGTACGTCACCGATCACATAGGTGGCCACCGGTTTTAAGCGCCGTACTGCGTGCGGTACGCCTGCACGGCCGCCAGCACCTCGGCATCGCCATTGGCCAGATAGGCCAGCAACGCGTCCAGATTGGCGATGCTGACCGCTTGCAGGGCGTGGTCCTGACACAAACCGGCGATCGCGGAACGACCGCCGGGCCCGGACTCCTGACGGTCCAATGCCACGGCAATCCCCACCGCGTGCGCTCCATGGCGTTCGATCATGGCCAGCGATTCGCGCACTGAAGTGCCGGCCGACACCACGTCATCGACAATCAGCACTTTGCCGCGCAAAGGCGCACCGATCAGCTCGCCGCCTTCGCCGTGGGCCTTGGCCTCCTTGCGATTGAAGCACACCGGCAAATTGCGTCCATGGTCTGCGGCAAAGGCCACGGCAATGCAGGTGGCCAATGGGATGCCTTTGTAGGCCGGTCCGTAGAGCATGTCAAACTCAAGGCCCGATGCGCGTATGGCCTGCGCGTAATAGCGCCCGAGGCGATGCAGTGAATCGCCGTCATCGAACAGGCCGGCGTTGAAAAAATACGGGCTGATGCGACCGGATTTGAGTTCAAAAGAACCAAATTTCAGCACTTCTTTTTCCACCGCCAACGCCAAAAAATCCTGGGTAACGTCCATAGCGCCGTGCAAGCCTCCAGAGAAAAACCGGTATCTTCGCCAAGATCGCCGCGCAATGCAAGCCATCGCCGGATGAATTTGCTATAATCCGGCGTTTGCCGGCTGCGCCGGCGTCCCTTTATATACACCTTGACCGCCATGAAGATCATTTCGCTCAACACCAACGGCATCCGCGCGGCTCAGCGCAAAGGCCTGTTCGACTGGTTCACCCAACAGGACGCGGATGTGCTGTGCATTCAGGAAACCAAGGCCCAGCTGGATCAGATCCAGTCCGATGCTTTTTTTCCACCGGGCTACCACCATTTCCAGGTGGATGCCGAGAAAAAGGGCTATTCAGGTGTGTCGATTTACACGCGTCACGCCCCGCAGCGGGTGATCACCGGTCTGGACTGGCCGGTGTTTGACAACGAAGGCCGTTGGCTGGAAGTTGAACTGGAGCAGGTTTCGGTGGCGTCCCTGTATTTGCCGTCCGGTTCATCCAAAAGTGAACGTCAGGAGTTCAAATACGTGTGCATGGAACGTCTGGAACCGGTGTTTGAGCGCATGCTGCAACGCGACAAGCCGTTCATCATCTGCGGCGACTGGAACATCGCGCACAAAAAAATCGACATCAAGAACTGGCGCGGCAATCAGAAAAATTCCGGCTTCCTGCCTGAAGAGCGGGCCTGGATGAGCAAAGTGTTTGATCAAATCGGTCTGGTGGACGCATTTCGGCAAGTGGATCAACGCGAGCACCAGTACACCTGGTGGTCCAACCGCGGCCAGGCCTGGGCCAACAACACCGGTTGGCGCATCGACTACCAGATCATCAGCCCGGATTTGCGTGACCGGGTGCGCAGCGCGCACATTTACAAAGAGGAACGCTTTTCAGATCACGCGCCCTTGATCATGGAATACGATTTCTAAACCCGCGCCGGACGCCGTCCGGATTCGCTTTCAGGCTGCGGGCGGTTTTTTCCGCACGTACAGCACTTTCTGTGCACGGGCGACGACCTCGCCGGCTTCATCTACCACCTCGACGGTGTATTCCGGCAAGAGTTTCTCGCCGTTCGCCGTGGCGGCGCGAATGCGCTCAATTTCTTCAGCTGGCATGTGCATCTCAGCACGCACGGTGCCGCGGCCGGGTTTGACAAAATCGATGTGTGCGCTTTTGTCCCACACCACATAGCCTTTGCCCAGTTGATTCATTGCCATCAGCATGAAATGCGGGTCGATCATGGCGTACAGGGAACCGCCGAAATGGGTGCCCACGGCGTTGCGATTGTACCAGCGCATGCGCATCGACACCTGCACAGAGGTCCAGTCCGGCGCAATCGAATCCACTTTCACGCCGGCGCCAAAATACGGGCCGTACAGGTTGAGCAAACGGCGCAAACGGCCGGGGGTGATGTTGTTGCGGGTGAATCTTGACATGTGGATGGCGTGTGGCGCCGCCCCGGAGCGTGCATGCGCGTTCCGGGGCGACGTGTGACCGTGTTATGCGCCGGTGTCCGCGTTGCTGTCGCCGACGCGCGATTTGGCCGATTGCAGGGCCGCGCGCAATTCGTCTTCTGCGGTTTGCAGTTCCTGCACCGCCGCGGCGCGCTTCTGCTTGCCCTCTTCGGCTATGCGCAGCGAATCGTCGATGGTTTCAATCAGGGTCTGATTGGCCTGTTTCACCACTTCAATGTCAAACACGCCACGTTCCATCTGCTCACGCACCTTGCGATTGGCGAGTTTGAGGTTCTCCGCATTGGCGGCCAGCAGATCGTTGGTCAGATCGGTGGCCTCCTTGATGGTGTCGGCGGCCGCGCCGGAACGCCAAATGGTGACGGTTTGAGCCAGCTGTTGGCGCCACAGGGGCACGGTGTTGACGATGGTGGAATTGATTTTGTTGATCAGGCCTTTGTCGTTTTCCTGCACCAGGCGGATGCTTGGCAGGCTTTGCAGAGTCACCTGACGCGTCAGGCGCAAGTCGTGCACGCGGCGATCCAGATCGTCGCGTGCGCTGCGCACATCGCGCAATTCCTGGGCTTTGAGCATGTCTTCGGAATTTTCCGCGACCTGCACCAGGGCCGGAATCACCTCTTCATCCAACTGTCTGAGTTTTTCCTCGCCGGCGGTGATGTAGTCCTCCAGCGTGTGGAAGTACTCCAGATTGGCCACGTACAGCCGGTCCAGTGAGGTGATGTCCTTTAACAAGGTGGTTTTGTGCTGTTCCAGTTTGGTGGTGATGGCTTCAATCTGCTTGCGCACGGTTTCGTATTTTTGCAGAAACTTGGCCAACGGCTTCATGCGGCCAAACAGCCGTGCAAAGAAACCCGGTTTTTTGTTGGGATCCAATTCATCGATGTCGAATCCACGAATCGTGGCCACCATCTCATTCAGCACTTCACCGGATTTGCCCAGGTCCTTGTTTTTCACACCCTCAAGCATCTTGTCCGAAATTTCGGTGACCTGTTCCTGTGCCTTGGCGCCGAAAAAGATGATTGAATTCGCGTCGTTGACGTTGATCTCCTGGATTAGCGCATCGATGCGCGCGCGTTCATCGGCGTCGGTGTCCTTGTAGGGCACCATTTCATTCATCACGCCCGGCACGATTTCACCGCTCAGCGCTTGTTGTTGTTCAGTTTTGGTCTCTTTCATCAATTAATCCCCTGCTTTTCCAAGAGTGTATTCAACACTTCGATGTCCACGTCCAGATCAAACACGTCACTGGATACAAGTTTTTCGTGCTGCTCGGCGAACACCCGTTCGATGTTATTGAGCACCGTTTTGAAATTGGTTTCCAGCGTCTGATCGTCCACTTTTTTGTGTGCATCGGCGTAACGCCGGATGACGCTTTCCGTGGCTTCAAGATAACTGTAGAGAAATCGCCGCGCCTTGCTGATTTTTTTCGGCTCCTGCGACAGCACCGACAGCACATCGCGCGCCAGATCACAGATCTTGTTTAGTTTCTGGCTCAACTGTTTGTTGTTGATGGTCAGATTGGACTTCTCAATGCTCAAGATGCGGTTTTCGCTTTCATTCAGTATCGCGTAGGCTTCGCGATCATCTGCCAGCGCTTCGGGCACGCCGTTGCCCACCGGATCCAGGCCGTACCACAACCACTGCCCCACGGTGGTGGCGGTGGACAGACCCAGCGCACTGAACAGTCCCAGATCGGTGCCCAGATACCCGGCCACAAACACGCTGCCACCGGTCAGCAACGATGATGTGAACATCAACGGAATCGGCGCTTTGCTGGCGTATTCTCTTTGCTGGTAGATGTCTTTGTTGCGCAGTCCCAGCCCCATCCAGAAGGCCGACAGCAAGAGGCCAAAAAATGACCCGCCGGTGATCAGCAGTTTGAACAGTCCACCGCCCATCAGTTGGGCGATCAGCGGCACCAGCATCACCAGGCACATGAAATACAGCAGCCACGACGTGTATTCTTTTTTCTGCTTGACGATGTCTGTGCGTTGTCTGTATTTGACTGCCATTTACAGCATCCTGAATGCGATGTGGATGATCGGCACGGTGATCATCAAAAATCCGGCCAGTCTTCTTAAAAAATCGTGCATGCGTGTCTCAATTGGCTGTAATTTTATATTTGAGGATGTTGGCACCATCGGAAAAGTCGTCTTCACCAAAGGCCAGCGCACCTTCGCCCTGCAACACCACCGTGTCGCGGTGAATGCGCACCGGTTTGCCGCCCATGCTCAGCCAGGTGCCATTGGTGCTCTGGTCGGTGTAGCGAAAACTGCCGGAGGACACCTGGAATTCGCCGTGCAGGCGCGAAGCCATCGGCGTGGACAATTGCAGATCGCAATCGTCTCCGCGGCCAATGGTTTTCATCGGCGACTGATCGGTCATCACCTGATTGACATCGCTCAGTTCCAGTTCCAGTTTCAGTTTGGGCTGTGGCGCCTTGAGATCCAGCGCGGATGAAATGCGCGTGATCTGGCTGATGTCCTGCTGCCACAGAATTTCGACGATTTCCACCGGCAGCAATTTGCCTTTGATTTTGGATTTGCCCAATGAGCGGTGTTTCAATTGATTGCTGTCAGGCGACTGGCGAAAGGTGACGGAATTGGTGATGATCTGGTTCCTTTTGGCGTAGCCGGTCATGCGCGCCGCCACATTGACCGCGTCGCCAAAAACGTCGTTGGCCTCCTGTATCACTTTGCCGTGATGAAAGCCGACGCGAATGTTGATCGGGTGCTTCTCCAGCACGAAGTTGCCGTTGACGCTTTCCTGCATTTTGATCGCGGCCTGCATGGCGTTGTCCGGATCCGGAAAAGTGCACATGATTTCGTCACCGATGGTCTTGACCAGGGTGCCCTGATGCTGCTGCGCAACTTTCAACAGCACATCCAGCACCGCGGCGATGGCCGAACGGGCTTTCTCGTCGCCATGTTTGTCAAACAGCGACGTGGAATCTGCAATGTCCGCGAATAATATGCTCAGTTCAGTCAATCAATGCCTCTGCTCAGAGATGTCTGATCGTTCAATTCATGCAGGCGCCGCCTGTGTGGCCGCGCGTCCAGGATTGCCGGCCAATGCGCCGGCGTCCGTTACAGCGCGTTGTGGCGCTGTGCCTTTGCCACAATTTTAACAAAAAATCCGCGCGCTGCGGCAACTCAATTGCACCGCCATCCGTGCAACAGATGGCGACAAGCACACGCCCGGCGCGGATTAAAATGCGTTCTTGCCGGTCAAAGCGCGTCCGACAACCAGCTGATGAATGGTCTCAGTGCCTTCGTAGGTGATCACGCTTTCCAGGTTCAACATGTGACGGATGGCCACGTGTTCAACCGTGATGCCGGCACCGCCAAGGATGTCGCGACACTCTCTGGCCACATCAATGCCCATGCGCACGTTGTTCCACTTGGCCATGGAGATCTGCGTCGGGTTGATCTTGCCGGCGTCTTTCAGGCGCGCCAGTCTGAGCGCCAGCAATTGCGCGGTGGAGATGCGTCGGGACATCTCCGCCAGGCGTTGTTGGATGATCTGGTTTTCATTCAGCGCTCGCCCAAACAACAGGCGATCCGAGGTGTAATCCAAGACCTCTTTGAGACAGGCCTGGGCCGCGCCGATCGGGCCCCAGGAAATGCCGAAACGGGCGCTCGAAAGACAGCTTAACGGGCCTTTCAGGCCACGCACATTGGGCAGTCGGTTGGCTTCCGGTACACGCACGTCATCAAAAAACAGTGCCGAGGTGACCGACGCGCGCAAAGACATTTTGCGCTTGATCAACTCGGTGGAAAATCCGGGCATGTCTTTTTCCACCAGAAAACCCTGAATGCCGTCTTCAGTCATGGCCCAGACGATCGCCACATCGGCCACGGAGCCGTTGGTGATCCACATTTTAGAGCCGTTGAGCACCCAGTCATCGCCGTGTTTTTTCGCGTGCGTGCGCATCGCCGCAGGATCCGAGCCCCCTTGCGGTTCGGTCAAACCAAAGCAGCCGATCACTTCGCCGCGCGCCATCGGCGGCAGCCAGCGCTGCTTTTGTTCTTCGCTGCCGAAGGCGTGAATTGGAAACATGCACAGGGACGATTGCACCGAGGCAAAGCTGCGCAGCCCACTGTCACCGCGTTCCAATTCCTGACAGATCAGGCCGTAGGCGGTGTAACTCAGACCGGCGCAGTCGTAGCCTTCGATGGTGCTGCCAAACAGGCCAAGCTGTGCCATTTCCGGCACCAGATCCATGGGGAATTCATGGCGGTCGAAGGCTTCGCCAATGATCGGCAGCACGCGTTCATCCACCCAGCGGCCAACCGATTCCTGAACCAGCAATTCATCCTCGGCCAGCTCCGCGCGAACGTCAAACAGATCCAGGACATTGATTTGTGATGACATGTCGGGTCACTCTGAAAAAAAACGCTATTTTACCCGAAGAACCGGGCAATTACAGCCCGCAAACAGACAATTGCAGCGCGGTTTGACCGCTGGGCAGTCACCGGCCGGGGCTTATTCGGTGGTGGCGTGCGCGCGCCCGTCCAGGGCCGCGGCCATGGCGTGCCAGCACAAGGTGGCGGATTTGATGCGCGCGGGAAATTTCTTAACGATGGCCAGCACATTGACGTCGCCCAGTTCGGGCAGTGAGTCGATCTGACCGCGCTTGTCCATCAGGCGGCAAAACGCATCGAAACAGGCGCGCGCATCGGCCACATTGCGCCCGGCCAGGTGTGCACACATCATCGATGCCGAGGCCATGGAAATGGCGCAGCTTTCGCCGTCAAAGGCGATGGCTTCAATGCGATCATTGATGACGTTCAAATACACGTTGACCTGATCGCCGCACACCGCGTTCAGGCCTTCGGCGCTGTGCGTAAAGCGCGCCGGCCGGCCAAACCCCACCGGTTCGCGGTTGTGCTGCAATATCGCCTGCTTGTACAGCTGCGTCAGGTCATTCACTGAAACATCTCGCGGGCCTTCAGCAGGGACTCACCGAGCACATCGATTTCCTGGCGGGTGTTGTAGAACGCCAGTGAAGCGCGACAGGAACCGGCCACGCCGTAATATTGAAAGATCGGCATGGTGCAGTGATGCCCGGTGCGCACGGCCACACCGCAGTGGTCGATGATGGTGCCGATGTCGTGCGCATGGATGCCTTCAATGTTGAATGAAAACACCGGCGATTTGTTTTCTTTGGGCCCATAGATGCGCAGGCCGGGGATGCGGCTGAGCACATCCTGCGCGTAATCACCAAGTTCCTTGTCGCGCGCCGTGATGGCTTCGATGCCGGTGGCCAGGATGAATTCCGCGGCGGCGCCCAATCCGATGCCGCCGGCGATGTTCGGTGTGCCAGCCTCGAATTTGGCCGGCACCGCGTTGTACACGGTTTTTTCGAAGGTCACCTTGCTGATCATTTCCCCGCCGCCGTGATACGGGGGCATGGCATCCAGGTGTTCGGCCTTGCCGTACAGCACACCGGAGCCGGTGGGGCCGTACATTTTATGCCCGGACACGCAATAGAAATCACAATCCAGATCCTGCACATCCACGCGGATGTGCGGCGTCGCCTGAGCGCCGTCGACCAGCACCGGAACACCGGCGCTGTGCGCGCGGGCGACGATTTCTTTGATCGGATTGATGGTGCCCAGCGCGTTGGACACGTGCACCACCGCCAGCAGTCGCGTGCGCGGCGTCAACAGAGTGTCCAGGCTCTGCAGATCCAGCGTGCCTTCTTCGGTCATCGGAATGACCTTCAAGCGCGCACCGGTTTGTTCACACAGCAACTGCCACGGCACGATGTTGGAGTGGTGTTCCAGGTGACTGATGAGGATTTCATCGCCGGCCTGAATGCGGCTGCGGGCAAAGGTCTGTGCCACCAGATTGACCGCTTCGGTGCAACCACGCACAAACACCAGCTGTTTTTCCGAGGGTGCATTGATCAGCCGGGCCATTGACCGGCGCGCGTTCTCATAGGCTTCGGTGGCCTCGTTGCTCAGGGTGTGCACGCCGCGGTGAATGTTGGCGTTGTATTCGGTGTAATACGTCTGCATGGCGTCCAGCACGCACTGCGGGCGTTGCGCGGTGGCG
>JBNLBT010000016.1:0-48866 GCA_050303435.1 Marinicellaceae bacterium | reverse complement strand
GTCGACCTGCCGGTTCTTGAGGGCGCTGACGGGGTGGATGTGGGCAAAGTCGGCTTTGTCCGACACGCGTTGCAGGAACGGCAACAAATCGTCTTTGTGCTGCACGCGGTCAATTTTGTTGACCACCAGCACTTTGACGGCCTGGCTGTGTTGCATCGCTTTCAGCGCTTTCTCATCTTCGTCGTTCCATTTCATCGCTTCAATCACCATGACCAACACATCGACGTCGTGCACCGAGCTCATGGCCGCCTGGTTCAATTGACGGTTCAAAGCGGTGCCGCGCTGGTTGTGAATGCCCGGCGTGTCGATGAATATGATCTGGTGATCGGCGTCGGTGAGCACACCGAGAATCTGGTGTCGGGTGGTTTGTGGCTTGGCCGAAACAATGGACAGCTTGTGTTCCAGCATCTGATTGATCAAGGTGGATTTACCCACATTGGGGCGTCCGATCACGGCCACGTAGCCGGTCTTGAAGTCGGCCGCCTGTTTCATGGCTTGAACGGCAGCTCGGCCAGCATTTTTTCCGCCGCGCCCTGTTCAGCGCGTTTGCGGCTGGCCGCTTCTGCGCAGGTGCTCAGTTGCAAATCGGGGACCCGACAGGCCACTTCAAAAAACATGCTGTGGTCCGCCAATTCCTCCTCTTGCAGGGTTTCATAGGTCGGGGTCGGCAAACCGTGTTTCTGCAACACTTCCTGCAGAGCCGATTTGTTGTCCTTGTTGATTTTTTCAGGATTGACCTTCTGATACCAGGCTTGCATGGTGTTTTCCACGAATTGCTGAGCAAACGCAAAGCCCTGGTCCAGGTACACGGCGCCAAATATGGCTTCAACCGCATCAGCCAACACCGAACTTTTGTCTGCCCCACCGGATTTGATTTCACCGGCGCCGAGGCGGATGTGTTCCCCCAGCCCATAATGACGGGCCACACGGGCCAGCGTGCGGCCACTCACCAGTGATGAACGAATGCGCGACATCTCGCCTTCGCTGAGCTGACTGAATTGGGTGTACAGCCAGTGGGTTGTGACCAGACTGAGGATGCTGTCGCCAAGGAACTCGAGTCGTTCATTGTTGCGCTTGCCCATGCTCCGGTGCGTGAGTGCCTGATGCAACAATTGTTCGTTGCGCCAGTTGACCGTCTGACCGAAAAGCGCCTTCAATGATTATTTCAACGGGATTTTTTTGTCAAATGACATGATGAAATCAAGGTTGCCGATGAAATCCTTGCGCACCTCGTAGTTGACGTGCAGTTCCCGCGTTTGACCGCGTGTGACCTTGAAATCCTTACCGCTGACGCTTTCGACATAGCTGGTGTACAGGTAATTGTCCAGTGTGGATTTGAGCTTGGTCGGGGTCAAGTTGGCAGAACCCGGCTCATTGGCCACTTTTTTCATCACTGAAACCACCGAGTGGTACTCCATGTACACAGGGATGATCTGCATGCCGGCAAAGGCAAAAAAGCCCAACAAAATCAAAAACAGGATGAAACCCACCAATGTCATGCCGCGTGCTTTTCGTTTCAATCTCATTGCTTACACCTCAAATGATTTTGACAAAAGTTTATCAAAAATTAATTGATTTCACAGGAAATTCTTTCGATTGCCCTGAATAAAAACACTTCGCGGCGATCCTCTCCTGCATTCACTTCAGACTGCACAGGCGCATTGTTCGCCGCCAATGGCATGAATTGTTGATGGCTGCGCAAGCCATGCATTTGACTGGTCCGTTTGCACGTGAACTCATTTGATTTTATTGCCGATGCGCTTGAGTCCGTCGGTGAAACCGGGCATGCGCCAGTGCATCCAGATGAACACCGCGCGACCCACCAGGTTGCGTTCCGGGACCGGACCGAAAAAACGGCTGTCGCGGCTGTTGTCGCGGTTGTCACCCATCATGAAGTATTCCCCTTCGGGCACCACCAGATCCAGATAGCGCATGTCTGCGCTGACGTTCAAATGGCCATTTTTGGTCATGATTTCATGCGCTTCACCGTCAAAATATTCTTCTTTGAGTATTGACTGTTCATCGCCGCGATTGTCAATCAGACCGGTGTAGTTGCCCAGGGTTTTTTGCGGCATGGCCTCGCCATTGACAAACACCGTTTTGCTGCGCACATCGTAATGAATGCGGTCTCCAGGCAAACCCACCACCCGTTTGATGTAATCTTCGGCTTGATTGACCGGATTCCTGAACACCACCACATCGCCGCGTTGGGGGTGGCCAACTTCGATCAGGGTGTTATGAAAAAACGGCATTTTCAGGCCGTATGAATATTTATTGACGTAGATGAAATCGCCGGTGAGCAAATTCGGCATCATCGAAGACGACGGGATTCTGAACGGTTCAAACACAAACGTGCGCACCAGCAACACAAAGATAAAAACCGGAAAAAATGACACACCAAAATTGATCACGCCCTGGCTGATGCGGTTTCTTTGCGTGTCTTTTTTGCGTGTGGCCAGCCCCACCGCCCACAACACGCCGGTGATGACACTGGCCAACAGCAAAAAGGCTTCAAAATCAAAATGGTATTCGTTCACGGAATTCTCTCCTCTGTGGCTGCCACGGAACAGACCCATGGCGGTTGAATGGATGGATTGAGTGGTAGTCGATGCATCAGTTGTCCACTTTCAGCACCGCCAAAAACGCCTCCTGAGGCACTTCCACTCGCCCAATCTGTTTCATGCGTTTCTTACCGGCTTTCTGTTTTTCCAGCAATTTGCGTTTGCGACTGACATCGCCACCGTAGCATTTGGCTGTGACGTTTTTGCGCAAGGCTTTGACCGTGGTTCTGGCAATGATTTGCGATCCGATCGCCGCCTGAATCGCCACATCGAACATTTGCCGTGGAATCAGTTCTTTAAGTTTTTGCGCCAGATCCCGACCGCGCTTGTCGGCGTTGTCCCGGTGGGTCAGCACCGACAGGGCGTCCACGCGTTCACCGTTGATCAAGATGTCCAGACGGATGAACGGTCCGGCCTGATAATGGCTCATTTCATATTCAAATGAAGCGTAGCCGCGGCTGACGGATTTGAGTTTGTCAAAGAAATCCAGCACCACCTCGCTTAAAGGCAATTCAAAGGTCAGTGACACTTGCGAGCCCATGTATTGCATCTGTTTTTGCATGCCGCGTTTTTCGATGCACAGCTTCATCACCGGGCCGACGTAATCTTGTGGCAGCAGCAAATTGGCAGTGATGATGGGTTCACGAATCTCATTGAACTGTTGCGGCAACTGCGACGGGTTGTCGAGGTTGATGACTTCATTGCTCTTGGTCACCACTTCATACACCACGGTCGGTGCAGTGGTCACCAGATCGATGTCAAATTCGCGTTCAATGCGCTCCTGAATGACCTCCATGTGCAGCATGCCAAGAAAACCGCAGCGAAAGCCGAATCCCAGCGCAGAGGATGTTTCCGGCTCGAAATGCAAGGCCGCGTCGTTCAAGCGCAATTTTTCAAGCGCTTCGCGCAAATCCTGATAATCGTCCGCGGACACCGGGTACAAGCCGGCAAATACGCGCGGCTGTGATTCCATAAATCCGGGCAGCGGCTCTTTGGCAGGCCGCGCGCTCAAGGTGATGGTGTCACCCACCGGCGCACCATGCACGTCCTTGATTGAAGCGGTCAGATAACCCACCTCACCGCAACTCAAGGTTGTTTTTTTCTTGCGTTTAGGGGTGAATATGCCCAGTTCATCGACCACCTGATCGGTGCCGAGTGACATGATGCGCACTTTGTCCTTGAGCGCCAGGCGCCCGTTGAACAGTCGGATCAAGGAGACCACGCCCAGGTAATTGTCGAACCAGGAATCCACGATGGAAGCCTGCAACGGGGCGTCCGGGTCGCCTTTCGGTTCGGGCACAAGCCGCACCAGCGCTTCCAGCACGTCTTCAACGCCCTGGCCGGTTTTGGCGCTCACAAGCAAAGCGTTGGCGGCGTCGATGCCGATGACTTCTTCGATTTCCTTCTTGACCTTTTCCACGTCCGCGTTGGGCAGATCAATCTTGTTGATCACAGGAATCACTTCCAGGCCCATTTCAATCGCAGTATAGCAATTGGCCACACTCTGGGCTTCCACGCCTTGCGCCGCGTCCACCACCAGCAACGCGCCTTCACACGCCGCCAGCGATCGCGACACTTCATAGGAGAAATCCACGTGCCCCGGCGTGTCGATGAAATTGAGGTGAAAGACTTGACCGTCGCGGGCATTGTAGTCCAGCGAAACCGCCTGGGCTTTGATGGTGATGCCACGCTCTCGCTCGATGTCCATACTGTCGAGCACCTGCTGCGCCATTTCACGATCGCTCAAGCCACCGCAGTGCTGTATAAAGCGGTCGGCCAGTGTCGATTTGCCATGATCAATGTGGGCAATGATCGAGAAATTGCGGATGTTTTTCATTCAGTCAGTAATTTTGGCGGTTGCTAATAAAACAAATCCCATGAAAAGTCACGGGATTTGCCTTATTTTAATCTTTAATCGGTTGTCATTCAATCACAATGAACCGGTTGGCGGTGCCTTGTCGCACCAACATCACCAGCGGTTCTCCGTCATCCAGATCTTCCACAGCGTCCTCAAAATCATCGTAGTCTTCGATTTCAGACTTACCGACTTTGGTGATGACATCGCCGATGCGCAAGCCGGCGCGCTGAGCCTTGCGTTCTGTGATGCTGCGCACCACCACGCCGCCGGTGAGCCCCGAATCGCTGCGTTCCTGATCGGTCAATTCACCCACCACGAATCCGATGCCGCCGATTTCTCCACCAGCGGAGTCAGCCGAAGCCACCTGGTTGGCACTCAGCGCATCCAGTCGGGCCGTGATTTCACGCACTTTGCCGTCGCGGAAGATTTTCAGTTTCACGTCGGTGTCCGGCATGGTGTTGCCCACCAGTGGCGGCAAGTTGCCGGATGTGACAATGGCATGCCCCTGGTATTCTATGATCACATCCTGCACCTTCAAACCGGCTTTGTCGGCCGCCGAACCCTTGACCACATTGTTCACCAGGGCGCCGCGGGGGGTGTCCATTTTCAGATAATCGGCCATCTCCTGATTGACGTTCTCAATGCCGACGCCCAGCAGGCCACGTTTGACCACACCGTGTTGCTTCAATTGTTCGGAAACCGCCACGGCCACTTCAATGGGGATGGAAAACGACATGCCCATGTACCCGCCGGTGTTGGACAGGATCAGTGTGTTGATGCCCACGACTTCGCCATCCATGTTGATCAACGGACCGCCGGAGTTGCCACGGTTGATTGGCACATCCGACTGAATATAGGGAATGTACTGCTGACCGCTGAGGTTGCGTCCCTTGGCACTGACAATGCCTTTGGTGACGGTGTGTTCAAAGCTTAAGGGCGAACCGATGGCCATGACCCATTCACCGATTTCCAGTTGATCGGCCGAGCCGGTGCGCAGAAACGGCAGGCCTTTTTCATCGACTTTGAGCAAAGCCACGTCGCTGGCTTCGTCTTCACCAACCAGTTCGGCTTCATATTCACGCCGATCGGCGAGTCGCACGGTGATTTCATCCGCCTCGTGGATCACGTGGCGGTTGGTCAGAATGTAGCCATCCTGAGACACAATAAAACCGGAACCGCCCGACAGCCGGTCGCGATTTTGCGGCTGCCCCGGGATACCAAAAAATCGATAGAACGGGTCGTCCTGGGGGCTTTGCATGCCGGTGTTTTCCGGCGCATTGACGCGGGCTTCAATATTGACCACGGCCGGACCGGTTTTTTTCACCAGCTCGGTGAAGTCCGGCAAGCCAGTGGTTTTGGCACCGGCCACACCGACCGACAACCACAGCAACAACACAAACATTGTTTTTTTCATATTCAAACTCCTGCTTGAAGAATCTCAACAAATTTAAGGATAAACGAACGATTTTAAAGACTGCAGAACAAGAAAAAAGTGCCCATCGGATTGCAAATCATGACTTGTGGACCACCCTTGCAGATGCGCAGCATTCACTCAAGCTGCGTGCGTGTGGGCCTCCGGTGTCTCAGCGGTTTCGGCGTTGGCATGAAATTGCAGCTTCGGCGCCTCGGGGGTGCGACTGACCCGTAGCCAGGCGATGCTGCACAACAGACCGGCCAGGGCACCAAGATCGGCATTGAAATTGAACCAGCCGGCAAGCACATGGCCAAACAACAGCCCGCACAACATGCCAAACAATGGCCACAGATACAAACGCCAGGAGGCGTGCAGCAGATCGGTGTCCGGCAGCGTCACCCACAGCTCATCGCCCGCACGGTGCCCGGCATTGAAAAATCCGTGCTGATCCACCAGTGCATAAGACGTCGGTGCGCAACCTGTGCGCCAGACGGTCAATTCATCGGCGGATTTGAACAGAGGCAACAACGGCCGTTTGCACAACGCGGTGCATCCGGCGCAGTTTTTCGACGGCAGGATCTGTAGTCGCACGCGCTCGGCATCGATGGAAACAATTCGAGCGCTGCGCAGCACGCCGTCAGTCGGTCAGCTGTTCTTGCTTGTCGCGCTCAGAGGTGGCGCTGGCGGCGTTCTGCTCGGCCAACACGGGTTCCCGGTAAATCACCGGCAAAGGCTGCACGCCGATGAGTTGATTTTGCTCATACAGGTACTGCCCAATGTTGGAGCGCACGCTGGGGTAACGGGTGGTGGATATGGAGCCATTGGCACGCGCCACGTGCGCGGCCGGCGGATTGATCAATTGTGGCGATGCACTGGGTTGGTCGGCCAACATCACACCGGGCATCAGGCCACCACGCGGATCGGCGGGGTTGTTGTTCTGATAATACACCACCGCCACCATGGCCACGGACGCGGCAATGGCCGAAGAGAGAACCGGCTTGAGCCAGCGGCTCAGCAAAGTCTCATGCTGTGTTTGTTGCGGTGTTTCATTGCGCAATTGGGCACACACGCGTTGGCCCAGATCAACCACCAGGGGCGCCTGGTCTTCTTTTTGCAAATAGGCACGCACAGTGTGATATCGCTGCCATGACTCACGCAAGGCCTGATCAGAAAGGATCCTTTTCACCAGAAATGCACTGGCACTGGCTTCCAGCTCACCGTCCATCAATTCTGAAATATTCTGATTCGATTTATCTGACATATGCGTTTCTCAAACTCTGTTTCTTTAACAATGGCTTCAATGCCTGGTCAATGGCATCGCGGGCGCGGAAAATCCGTGAGCGCACGGTGCCGATCGGGCAACTCATTTCTTGCGCGATCTCTTCATAACTCAGTCCGTCCATCTCGCGCAGAACAATGGCGGTTCGCAAATCCTCAGGCAATGAACGGATCGCATTGGACACCGCCTGTTCAAGCTCAGATCGCGCGTACACGCGGTCCGGCGTTTCAATGTTGCTGGCTTCCGATGACTGGCTCTGAATTTCCGGATCGGAGGGTTCCGCGTCGGAATTCTGAATTCGCCGGCTCTGCGCCACTAAATGGTTTTTGGCGGTATTCACTGCGATTCGATAAGCCCAGGTATAGAATGAGCTTTCTCCGCGGAAATTGGCCAATGCCCTGAATATCTTGATGAACACTTCTTGCGTCACGTCCTGGATTTCATCGCGGTCGCGGATGAATTTGGCCACCACGTTGGCCAATCGTTGCTGATACCTGTTGACCAGCATTTCGAAGGCGCGCATGTCGCCCTTACTTGCCAGTTTAACCAGTTCATTGTCCAGTGATTTTTCAGACATCTTTTTATCAGGATGCGCGCTCATCGAGTGGTTTTGTTTGACTGGTCGGTTGGACAATAGTTCAACATTATTGGTTCATTTCCTTCAGCATTGAAGCGCGCTGTTTAAGGATTTTGGTGATCTCCTGGATTGGCAATGGGCGGCAGAACAGAAAGCCCTGAAAATAATCGCAGCCCTTGGCCATCAGATACAAGCGCTGTTCTTCGGTTTCCACGCCTTCTGCGACAATCTGGCGGCCGACTTTGCGGGCCATGTTGAACGTGGCTTCCAAAATGGCCTCGTCGTCCTGATCCAGACCGATGTTTTTGACAAAACTCTGATCAATCTTGAGGGTTTTGGCAGGAATCTTCTTGAGATAATCCAGACTTGAATGGCCGGTGCCGAAATCGTCAATGGACAAAGAGCAGCCCAATTCGACGATTTGCTTGAAGGCCGACAACGCGCTTTGCACGTTGATCAATCCTTCACTCTCGGTGACCTCAAAATCCAGGTACTTGGGATGAATGGTGGTTTCCTGAATGATGTTCCTGATTTCAGTGATCAGGTTTTTATCGTTCAATTGCAGCGGAGACAGGTTGACGGACATCTGCAGACCCAGGCCAAATTTCTTTTGCAGACCAACCAAATCCTCACAGGCCCGGCGCATCATGAAATAACCAATTTCCGTGATCATGCCAGACTGTTCGGCGATGGGGATGAACAAACCCGGACTGATCAGACCCAGATCGGGGTGCACCCAACGGATCAGCGCTTCGAACCCGGCGATGTCGTCGGTGCGCGCGTTGATTTTGGGCTGATAGTAGGCGTGCAGTTCACCCTGATCGATGGCATTGCGCAAATTGCGCTCCATTTCGATTTTCTGTTTGGCAGTTTCGCCTTTCTGCGACTTGCGATAGATTGATACGCGGTTCTTGCCATTGAGTTTGGCGTCGTACAAGGCCACGTCCGCTTTCTTAATCAGGGTGGCGCGGTTTTGTCCGTGTTCCGGGTAATAGGAAATGCCGATGCTGACGGTCAGATTGATTTCACTGCCATTGCTCAACTGAATCGGCTCAATCATGTCCTTGAGCACGCGTTTGGCCACGGTGGTGGCGATTTGTTTGGACTCGATGTTGTTCAGCAACATCATGAACTCATCACCGGCATAGCGGGCGCACACGCCGTACTCCTTGATGTTTTTCATGAGAATGTTGGACACCGAGAGCAACACCTCGTCGCCGATGTCATGACCCAACGAATCGTTGATCACTTTAAACCGGTCCAGATCGATGAACAGAATCGCGAACATGTCGCCGTCCTGGGCATTGAATATGGAATGATCGATCTCTTTGTTGATGTAACGGCGGTTGATCAATCCGGTCAGTGCGTCGTGCTTGCTTTCGGTTTCATGGGATTTCTTCAGTGCCTTGAACGCCAGATGCTGGTTGTAGTGATCGGCCAGATCCGACATCAACAACTTGGTCGCGTCCCAATGTTTGGTGTTTTGCCCGCCTGCGATGAACAACTCATCCAGTTTGTCGCTGATGAAACAGTGGTAGGCGAGAAAGTGTTCGGTTTTAAACTGGTTGAGAAACTTGTCTGCCGGCACATCGCGCCAGGCAGATTGGCTGATTTCCACCGAGCGAGTGCCTTTCAGTTTGCGCAGGATGAATTCGTGATCGCACTGCACGAACGACAGCGGGTATTTTTCATCGGTGAAGGTGTCGATCATCACGTCGTATCGACCGGACGCAGATTTGCCGATGATGAAGCAATAATCCAGGCCCATCCATTCAATCAGGCTGGCGATGTGTGTATTGATTTCCGGTGAGCTGAAATCTATGTTCTGCAATTTGCGGATGTGATTGAAGACTTTGGCGTAGAAGGACGTGTCGGCGGTGTTTTCGATCTCGCCCAGGTAGATGGTTTCGCCATCGACCACCCCCATGGTCAGGTGCAGATTGATCTTGCGCTTTCTGCCTTGGCTGTCTTGTGTGGTCAACTGCAGGTGCGTGTGACCCTGTTCGTTCAGTTTTGTGCGAGTGTCTTTCGCTTCCGCGGCTGAAAAATCCTTGGCAAACGCATACCACTTTTCTCCCAGCAGTTGATTGGACGTGCTGTCAAACAACTCATGAAACGCCTTGTTGTATTCAGTGATGCTCTGGTCTTTGGCATTGATCAGTACTTTGGGGATACTGGAGGCATCAAAATACAGTTCTTTGTAGTACTGCAACTCGTCGTCGTTTTGCACCTGTTGGGCTTCGATCAGGTGCGACTGGGAATCCTTTTTGTGCAGTCGGATGTCGATTTCATTCACTGACACCGGTGAAAAAATCATCACATCGATGACTTCTTCCATTTTTTCATACGCATCGATGCCCACCCGCACATCCTGGGTGATCAGCCCTATGATGTACGCGCCTTCGATCTGCTTGCGCAAATCATTGATCTGCGCGGGTTTATTGATCCATTGATTGGACAATTCAATGATGATGCAGTTGATCGCCGGATTTTTTTCGATCGCGGCCATGGCCTGATCCAGTGATTTGGCGGTGTAGATGGCGTCGCAGTTCTTTTCATCAAAATAGCCAAACAATCGAAAACGGTCCTGCTTGTCTTCGCAGGCGATCAATACATTGATGTCTTCAAAGGAGATCATTCGAAGTCACCCATTCACCGTCCCGCAACATCAGCTTGCCTTTGACCCCCACTTCAAAATCCACTTTCTTACCGTACTTGTCGAAGAAATCCGTGCGGATGGTGGAATGCAGAACAAAAAGATAGCGTGAGTTTTTTGTATTGAATTCAGCGATTTCGTGTGGCGCCGGCTTGGATTCAAGCCATTGGGACTGTTCAATCACTGGAAACACGTACAAGGCAAAATGCTTACTGGACTTGCTGTGTTTCATTGCTTCATTCAGTTTCTGCGTGTTTGGCAACGGCGCTTCGGTGGTTTTTAATGAAGTCAGGCCCTTGCCGTTTTCATGCATGTAGATGGCCCAACCGGTTTTCATCGACAGCGACCTCAAAGCGTCTTTCAACACTTCGAGCTCATCACTGCGCATATACATCAACTGGTCGGAATCATTGATCTCACGCTCCAGGTTTTGTAAAGTCTGGTTTGAAATTTCGGTGCTCATGCCGAATGTCTACATGGTTTCGGTCTGTATTTCATCGCCTTTGTACGGCGCCAGCATGGTTTCGATTTTGGTGCGAATCTTGTTCATGTCCGCGCTGTCAGAAAACTGAATGCCCACGCCCTGGGTGCGGCTGCCCTGACAACCAGCCGGTGTGATCCAGATCACCTTCCCGGTGACCGGCAATTTTTCCTCGTCATCAAGAGACAGCAGCAAAAACACGTCGTCGCCCAGCTTGTAATTCTTCACTGTGGGCACAAACATGCCGCCGTTGTTGACGTAGGGCATGTACAAACGATGCAGCTGTGGCGCGCCTGTGATACTCAACGACAGTATCCCCTGTTTCGCCATCCCGGCACCTGTCATGACCATGTTTGCCTCCTGTTTCTTGTCAGTTTCAATGCATCGGCTCGAGGAAAATTAAGGCACAGCCGGACTGTGCTCATCCCAAGCCCCGCAATCAATTATTATTAAAATCGCGATCAAGATCAAATAAAAACGCCTCCAGAACCCATTCTTTTTTTAACTGTCCGTTTAAATCACTCAGCAATTCATCGATTTGCATGGCGCGTTGCATCAGTTGCCGTGGCGCGACGGGTCGATGCCGCAGCAGCGCGTGATCCAGCTGTTCTTGCGCGCCCCGCATGGAGGCCCGGGCCCAGTCGATCAGTTGACGCTGTAAACCAAGGAGGATTTGATCGCACGCCGAATCCAGCCACTTTTGTGCCACGGCCACCAGTGACGTGCGCCGTTGAACCAGTTCAGTCAAATCCTCAAGCGCCGCCTCAAGCCGTTCAATCTCATGGTTGCGCAAGGCCGCGACCAGCGCCAGCGGCGCATCGCCCACCAGGCGTTGCGCACGCGCGATGCGAGACCGGTCTTTCAGCCCCAGTGCAGCCAGCCAATCCAGCATGGCCTGATCCACTGTGCAACTCAGGTGCAAGGGCACACAGCGGCTGCGGATGGTGGGCAACAATCGCTCCTTTTCATCGGTGAGGATGAACAGCGTGGCCCGGGCCGGCGGTTCTTCCAGTGTTTTCAACAAGGCATTGGCCGCCGATGCGTTCATGCGGCCGGCATCAACGATCACCGCCAATTTGTGTTCAGAGCAATGCGGTGTGTCGTTAAAGAAACGAGTGAGCTGACGCACTTGGTCCACTTTAATCAAGGCCCCATCGGGCGCCACACGGTGCACATCCGGGTGGTTTCCACTGGCGTACAAAAGGCAATTGCGGCAGACGCCGCAGGGCGCATCATCGGCGTCCCGACACAACAGCGTTGCCATGGCGTGTTCCGTGAACAGCGACTTGCCGACACCGGGTAGGCCGTGCACCAGCACCGCGTGCGGTTTGTGGCCACGCATCAGCGCGTCTTGCCAGCGTCGCCAGAACGGTTGCAGCCATTGACAGTCTGCGAACACCCATTGCCCGCCTGTGGTCACTTCATTTTCCATCGTCGTTGTGCTCAATTGTCACAGCCACTGTCCCCGGCGTTGCTGCAATTCTGCTCGCAACTGGCGGTCCACCGCGGCCTGGTTGACGCTGGCATCAATCACCGCCATGCGCGTGCTGTGCGCCTGCGCACGTTGCAAATACGCGGCCCGTATGCGTTGAAAGAAAGCCAGCTTTTCCTGTTCGATCCGATCCCGATGCCGGCGCCCTGCAATGCGTTGAAAGCCCAGTTTCGGGTCCAGGTCCAGCAACAGGGTCAAATCCGGTTGGGTGTCGCCCACCACCGCGCGATCCAATTGCTCAATCAGCGCCAGATCAAGTCCTCGACCACCGCCCTGATAGGCGTAACTGGCATCCACGTAGCGATCAGAAATCACCCAGACCCCGTCGTTCAGGGTCGGCCGTATGACTTTGTTGACCAATTCATTGCGGGCGGCAAACATCAACAACAGTTCCGTCACCGCGTCCAGATGGTCGGCACCCAGCAGCAGGTCGCGAATTTTTTCCGCATTGGCCTGCCCGCCCGGCTCGCGCACAGTGATGTACTGCACGCCCCACTGATCCAGTTCATGGCACACCGCGCGCATGGCGGTGGTTTTGCCCGCGCCTTCAGAGCCTTCCAGGGTGATCAGGCGGGCTGTGCTCATTGCCCCTCCTGGCTGTTGGCAGCTGCGCCGCCCTGTTTCTGCCCCGCCAGATAGGCGTCAACGGCGCGCAAATGCGCTTCATAGGTGTCAGAGAACGTGTGTCCACCGCGGTTGTTGGCAACGAAGTACAGCGCATCGCCGGGCTCCGGTTGCGCGGCGGCTTCGATCGAACTGCGCGAGGCAAAGGCGATGGGCGTGGGCGGCAGGCCATGCCGTGTGTAGGTGTTGTACGGCGTGTCGGTGCGCAGATGCGCCGCAGTGATGTCGCCGCGGTAATCGGCCCCAACACCATAAATCACGGTGGGATCGGTTTGCAGCCGCATGCCTTTGTGCAAACGTCGGTTGAAGACCCCTGCGATGGCGCCTTTTTCACTTTCCAGCGCGGATTCTTTTTCGATGATGGAGGCCAGGATCAGCAACTCATAAGGCGTGTCCACCGCGACGCGGTCGCTGCGTTCATCCCAGGCCTGCTGCAGCGCCTCAGACAGATCCCGGTGGGCGCGTTTGAGCAGGTCAAGGTCGCTGTCACCGCGCACAAACTGGTAGGTTTCCGGCAGCAGCAGCCCTTCCGGCAACGGGTGCGTCACGTCCAGGGCCGCCAGCACTTGCGCATCGCTCATGCCCGGCACGACCTGACGCAACACCGGATCGACCGACAAGGCTTCACGCAGTTGTTGCCAGGTGATGCCTTCAACCAGGGTGAAGCGATAGGTTTTGACGCGATTGGAGCGGATCACTTCCAACAACTGCACCGGTGTCAGCGGTTCACTCACGGCGAATTCTCCGGCCCGGATCGCGCCGCCGTAATCTTTCAGACGGGCCAGCAATTTCCATTGCCACATTTCCCCGCGGGCACCGCGCTGTTGAATCAGGCGCACAAAGTCGCTGTAGTTTTGACCGCGTTCAATCACAAACTCGTGTTCACCTGAAGCGAACACCGGTTGCTGGATGAAGCGTTGGTACTGGAGAAAAAAATACGCGGCCGATGCCAGCACAACCAGCACCAGCAGGGCCACGGTTTGAGTCAATTTTCGCATCATTCAAACACCTGGCGCCATTCGCGCTGTATTTTAGCGTGACAAGCCGGCCTGTGCCCACATTTGCCGAGATTTTTTATTTCTTTGACCCAACTGAAGCCTCTGAGGGCATTGCACAACAGCACGCCGTCGCTGTCCAGCAGCGATTCCAGCGGCATGTCCTCACTGCGCACCGTGTGGTGCTGTTGCAGCCAGCGCAGGGCCACGCCGTGCACCCCGCAGCGTCTCAGATCCGGCGTCACCAGCGACTCGCCGCGCACGCACAACAGATTGCGAAAGGTGCTTTCAATCACCCGTCCACGGTGATCCAGCAGCAGCGCGTCGTCGCAGCCGGGTTCAATGGAGCGGGACGCCAGCACTTGTTCGGTGCGCGCCAGGTGTTTGAGTCCGGCCAATGCCGGCTGCGCGGCCAGGCGCACGGCCGACACACCCAGTTTCTCACCGTTTTCGGCGTCGCTGAGGGCGGGCAAAGGTTCAGCCTGCATGACCCATTCAGCAGCGCGGGTGGTGCCAGCGTAGCCGCGTTGCAGGCCGGAACGAAACACCAGCAGACGCACGCCCGCGTGCGGCATTTCTGATGTCATTTCCAGGGCCTGCTGTTGTAACGCATCGGCGTCTGGCGCCGCGATGTCGAGTCGCGCAAGCCCGTCCAGCATGCGCTGCATGTGCAACGACCACAGCGGCAGGCCGCGCGGTGATTTGCGCACGCTTTCGAACAGCCCGTCGGCGTAGCAGGCGGCGCGATTGAGCAGCCAGGCCGGGTCGGTGAAGTCAAATGAAGCGCGCATGTTCACAGTGAATTGATCAATCCCTGGGCTTTGTACTGGGTTTCCAGCAGTTCACTGTCCGGATCGGAATCGTAGACGATGCCGGCGCCGGCCAGAAAGCTCAGATGCCGGCCCTGCACGGTCATGCTGCGGATCAGGATATTGAAGTCCATATTGCCCTGAGAATTGATGTAACCCATGCTGCCAGTGTACGCGCCGCGTGGGCGCTGTTCAAGTTCTCCGATGACCTGCATGCAGCGCACCTTGGGGCAACCGGTGATGGTGCCACCGGGAAACATGGTGGCCAGAATTTCACGCAGGCGCACGTCATCGCAGATCACGCCGCGCACATTGGAGACGATGTGATGCACGTGCTGATAGGATTCGATCACCATCAATTCATCCACCGCGACGGTGCCGGGCCGGCACACGCGGCCCACGTCATTGCGCGCCATATCAATCAGCATGATGTGTTCGGCGCGTTCCTTTGGGTGGGCCATCAGTTCGCGCATCAGGGCCGCGTCGCTGTCGGCGTCGTTGCTGCGCGGACGGGTGCCGGCAATCGGCCGGGTTTGCAACACCCCGGCCTGCAGTTGCAACAGGCGCTCCGGCGATGAGGACACCACGGCAAAATCGCCGCATTGCAGCAAGCCGGCAAACGGCGCCGGATTGGCGCGCGACAAGGCGCGGTACAAGGGCGCCGGTTCGATCGGCGCACGCGCGCGGGCATGCCAGCGCCGCGACAGGTTGGCCTGATAAATTTCGCCGTTCACAATGCACTCTTTGGCTTGCCGCACAATGCGTTTGAACGCCGCCCCGTCTTCCGCCTCAAAGTGGTCCAATTGTGGCAGGCTTTCTTTGCGCGGCTTGCACCCCTCAAGGGCCGCCCGGATGGCGGCCAGACTGGCCGCGTCGCAGGCCGTGATGCGGGTTTGCTGGAGTGCCCGGTCGTGCGTCACAGCGCCTCGGCAATGGATGGCAATGGCCAGCGGTTGCCTTGGCGCCAGCGGCATGCCCTGCATTTTTTCATTCAGCGCCACGGCCGCCTCGTAGGACAAATAGACAAACCAGCCGAAATCAAAGGGGGTTTCGCTCACCTGTGCGCGGGCTGGCGCATCAATGCGTTGCAGCAACTGCTCCAGTTCAGCCACTTCCCGCGCCACCAGCACCTCATCCGGCGCGGCAAACAATATGTTGTAGCGACCGATGTTGCTGTGCAGGGAATGGCTGTCCAGCACAGCGGGGAAGAAATCCGGCCGCGCGTGCGACAGGGCCACCGCATCGGGCGGCTGATGCAGTGGCTCACTCAGATGGTGTGTGGTCAATGCTCGATTTTGCGGAATATCAGGGTGCCGTTGGTGCCACCGAAACCGAATGAATTGGACATCGCCACATTGACGGCACCGCGGTGCGCCGTATGGGCCAGAAAGTCCAGGTCGCACTCGGGATCCGGGTTGTCCAGATTGATGGTGGGTGGCATCACCTGATCGCGAATGGCCAGGGCACTGAATATGGCTTCAATGCCGCCGGCGGCGCCGAGCAGATGACCGGTCATGGATTTGGTTGAAGACACCTTCAGTTGATACGCGTGATCCTGAAACACCCGCTTGATGGCGTCGGATTCACCCACATCGCCCGCCGGCGTCGAAGTGCCGTGGGCATTGATGTAATCGACGTCCTCGGCTTGCATTCCGGCGTCTTTCAGGGCGTTGGCCATGCAGCGCGCGGCGCCTTCGCCGCCGGGCGATGGCGAAGTCATGTGGTGGGCATCGGAACTCATGCCGAAGCCAACAATTTCTGCATAGATCTTGGCGCCGCGGTCGAGGGCGTGCTGGTATTCTTCAATCACCATGACGCCGGCGCCGTCGCCCAGCACAAAGCCGTCGCGGTCGCGATCCCATGGGCGAGATGCCGCCTGCGGATCGTCGTTGCGCGTGGACAGGGCGCGCGATGAGGCAAAACCGCCTATGCCCAGCGGCGTGGTGGCAAATTCGGCGCCACCGCACACCATCGCGTCGGTTTCACCGTACACAATGGAACGGTACGCCAGTCCAATGCTGTGGGTGGCGGAACTGCAGGCCGACACCATCGCCAGGTTCGGGCCTTTCAGGCCGTAGCGAATGGATACGTGGCCTGAAGCCATGTTGATGATGGTGCTGGGAATGAAAAACGGGGAAATCCGGCGCGGGCCTTTCTCCAGCCAGGTTTCGGTGGTGTTCTGGATGCCCAGGATGCCGCCGATGCCGGCCCCAATGTAGGCACCGATGCGTTCGGCATTGACGTCGGTGACCGCCAGACCAGAGTCTTCCATGGCTTCGCTGGCCGCGGCCATTGCGTAATGGATGAACGGATCCATTTTCTTGACATCTTTGCCGGAAATGTAATTTGTGGCGTCGAAATTTTTCACTTCACCGGCAAAATTGACGGCAAAGCCTTCGGTGTCGAAATGGGTGATGCGACCGATGCCGCTGCGGCCATTGACGATGTTGTCCCAGGCCTCTTTGATGTTGTTGCCCACCGGCGAGACAATGCCCAGACCGGTGATGACCACGCGTTTTTGACTCATGTTCTGCAATGCCCCAATCAGGTGTCTGAAATGCACGCAAAAAAGCCACGCAGGTGCGCAGCTTTTCTGATGTCAGCTGACCCTCATCAACTCACGAAACGTGTTCGTTGATGTAGTCGATGGCTTGTTGGACTGTGGTGATTTTTTCAGCTTCTTCTTCCGGAATTTCGCAATCAAACTCTTCTTCCAGCGCCATAACAAGCTCTACTGTATCCAGCGAATCAGCGCCCAGGTCATCGACAAAAGAAGATGAGTTGTTCAACTCAGACACCTCAATGTCCAAATCCAATTGCTCGATGACAATCTCTTTGACGGTTTCTTCGATGTTGCTCATGTACGTGTTAACCTATGTGAAATCGCATATTGTATGCAATGATGTGAAAATAATCCAGTGTATCGTCTGCTTTCAAATGCGGCGGAAATGCGCGCTCAAGGCATCAGCATGCCGCCGTTGACGTGCAGGGTTTCACCGGTGATGTAGGACGCCATGGGTGAGGCCAGAAACAACACCGCCGCGGCGATGTCGTCGGCGCATCCAAGACGCCCCAGCGGCACCTGGGACATCAACGCCCCGGTCTGCTGTTCATCCAGCTGCGCGGTCATGTCGGTCTGGATGTATCCGGGCGCCACGGTGTTCACCGTGATGCCGCGCGAACCGACCTCGCGAGCCAGGGATTTTGTGAAACCGATCAACCCGGCCTTGGCCGCCGCGTAGTTGGCCTGACCGGCGTTGCCCATGCTGCCAATCACCGAACCGACATTGATGATGCGCCCGCCTCGGGCCTTCATCATGCCGCGGATCACGGCCTTGCTCATGCGAAAGACCGAAGTCAGATCGGTGTCGATCACCCGCTGCCAATCGTCCTCACCCATGCGCAGCAAGAGTTTATCCACCGTGATGCCGGCGTTGTTGACCAGAACATCAACCTGCAAACCGGCTTCTTTCAAACGGCTGAACAGGGCATCGATGCTGTCGGCACTGGACACATCCAGCACTTCACCGCGGCCGCCGTGGGCCTGCAAGGCTTCGCCGATGGCCGCCGCTCCGGCCTCGCTGGTGGCGGTGCCAATCACGGTGGCACCGGCCTGCGCCAGTTGCATGGCGATGGCGCGGCCGATGCCACGCGATGCGCCGCTGACCAGCGCGACTTGATTGTTCAGTTCTGTGTTCATGCGATCACCTCTTCTGCGCCTTTAACATCCCCCATCGGGATGATTGTAAGTTGTCGATCAAAGCGTTTGAACAAGCCGCTGAGCACCTTGCCGGGCCCGCATTCACACACCACTTCGATGCCGCGATCCGCAAACGCCTGCATGGTGCGGGTCCATTGCACCGGCGAATGCAGCTGATCCACCAGCGCCTGCTTGATCGCTTCAGGGTCTTCGTGCGCGGCCACATCGACGTTCTGAATCACCGGAATTTTTGGCGTTTGCAGGTTCACACCGTGCAGATCCTGGGCCAGCAGCTCCGCCGCCGGTCGCATCAATTCACAATGCGAGGGCACGCTGACCGCCAGAGGGATCACGCGCTTGGCGCCGGCCGCAGAGGCCAGTTCCGAGGCCCGCTGCACGGCGTCTTTTTCTCCGGCAATGACGATTTGTCCCGGTGAATTGAAATTCGCCGGACTGACCACGCCACCGGCTTCGCGACACACATTGACGATGTCCGCTTCTTCCAGCCCCAGCACCGCAGCCATCGCGCCGGCGCCTTCGGCCACCGCCTGCTGCATGTACTGGCCGCGTTTGTGCACCAGCGCCACCGCGTCTTCGAAGTCCAGCGCACCGGCACACACCAGCGCGGAATACTCGCCCAGTGAATGGCCGGCCATCACCGCCGGTTGCTGCGGGTTGTTCTGATTGACCAGTTGCCAGATCGCCACCGAAGCAGTCAACAAGGCCGGCTGGGTGAATTCAGTGCGATTCAGTGTTTCGGCCGGACCGTCTTGCACCAGCGTGAACAGATCCACGCCCAGACGCGCGCCGGCGCGCTGGAAATGTTCCGCCACTTGCGGGTATTTTGCGGCCAGATCACTGACCATGCCAACAGACTGCGAACCTTGTCCAGGGAAAACATAGGCCGTTTGATTCATGTGTGCTCCTGTGTGTTTGTTCAATACTTGATCAGCGCTGAGCCCCAGGTGAAACCGCCACCGAAGGCTTCCAGCAGCATCACATCGCCGCGCTGTATGCGGCCCGAACGAATCGCGGTGTCCAGCGCCATCGCCACCGATGCGGCCGATGTGTTGCCGTGTTTATTGACCGTGACCACCACCCGGTCCATGCTCATGTCGAGTTTTTTCGCGGTCGCGGTGATGATGCGTAAATTGGCCTGATGCGGAATCAGCCAGTCCACATCGGCCTTGCTCATGCCATTCGCCTTGAGGGTTTCGCGCACGATTTTACCCAGCGTCAGCACCGCCTGTTTGAACACTTCGTTGCCTTTCATCTGCACAGACACGGCGCCTTCGGCGTCCGCTTTGAATCCGCGCGACACGCCGGCGTCGGCTTCGAGCAAGTGACCGTATCCACCATCGGCATGGATGTGGGTTGAAAGGATGCCGGGTTGATCGTCGGCGCGCAGCACCGCGGCACCGGCGCCGTCTCCAAACAGCACGCAGGTCGAGCGATCGGCCCAGTTGACGATGCGTGACAGGGTTTCAGCACCCACCACCAGCACGTTTTTATACTGGCCGGAACGGATGAATTTATCCGCCACGGAGATCGCGTAAATGAATCCGCTGCAGGCCGCGTTGACGTCAAATGCACCGATGCCGGGACAACCCAGTTCTTTCTGGATCAGGCAACCGACGCTGGGGAACACCAGATCCGGAGTGGTGGTGCCAACCACAATCAGATCCAGTTCACTGGCCTGCATGCCGGCCGCATCCAGGGCTTTGCGCGCGGCTTCCAGCGCCAGTGTGGCAGTGGTTTCGCCCTCGCCGGCGATGTGCCGCTGTTCAATGCCGGTGCGCGTCCGAATCCATTCATCGCTGGTTTCCACCATCTTTTCCAGATCCGCGTTGCTGAGGACTCTCTGCGGCAAATGGCTGCCTGTACCGATGATGCGTGAATAGATCGTCATTTATTGCTCCAGTTGGGTTTGCAAGTCTTGAATGAAGCGCCCTCGAGCCAGCGTCGCTGCCTGGTTGAGGGCCTGTAGAAAGGTGTCGTCGGTGGAATTGCCGTGGGCTTTGATGATCAGTCCGTTCAAGCCCAGCAGCATCGCACCGCTGTAATCCTGCGGCCCCAGACGGGGCGGATTGAGTCGTTGCATCCATTGACTCAGGCGTCGGCTTTGTTTGTTTTTACCCAAAAATTCCGCCATCGCCTCGCAGGCCTTCAGGGTGATGTTGCCAACAAAACCGTCGCAACAAATCACGTCCGCGTAGCCATTGAACAAATGCGAACCTTCGCAATAGCCCAGATAGTTCAGGTGTGAATCGGACAGCAGCCGGTCGGCCTGGCGCACCGCGTCGTTGCCTTTGATGTCCTCAACGCCGACATTCAACAACGCCACTTCCGGTTGCGCGCGATCCGCATCAAGACGCGACAGCGCCACGGAACCCAAACGCGCCAGGTGGTACAGATCATCGGCACTGTAATCCAATGTGGCGCCCACGTCCAGCAACAGGGCTTTTTTGCCGTCCGCCGGCAAAAACGTGGCCAGTGCGGGGCGATCGATGTCGGCCAGAGGACGCAGCCAGTGCTTGGCAAAGGCCACAATCGCGCCGGTGTTGCCGCAACTGACGCAGGCATCGGCCTGTTGATTGGACAGCGACTGAATGGCCCTGGACAGGGTGCTGTCGCGTTTGCTTTTCAGCGTTTTCAGTGGCGACTCATCCATGCCGACCTGTTGTTCACACCACACCACCCGCTCGCTGGCGAGAAATTCATCCAATTGATTTTGCAGCGCGGATGTGGCGAACAGCACCAGGTGCACCTGCGGGTTGTGCCGTTTGAACCGGCGCAACGCGTCCAGGCGCACGTCCGGACTCAGGTCGCCGCCCATCAGGTCAACCGCCAGTGTGATTTGAGTGCCCCCGCTCATAAAAAAACAGGGACAGTGCAGAGTGCCGCAGTGTCCCCGGTTGATTCAATTGTAAAACGCAATCAATCGTCGTCTTCTTCAAGAACGGCCTGTTCGACCTGAATCACTTCCTTGCCGCGATAGAACCCTTCCTTACTGACGTGGTGACGCAGATGGGTTTCACCGGTTTCCGGTTCAATTGACAACGTTCTGGCTTTCAATTTGTCGTGTGCACGTCTCATGCCTCTTTTTGAAGGCGTTTTGCGACTTTTTTGTACTGCCATAATCTGACTCCAAATACCTACGGTTCTTTGATTAAATCTTTTAACACCGCAAACGGATGGCTTTTTTCTTCGGCCGCGTCGTGCGGCAGGTCATCCGTTGCATTCAATTCTGTGCCTGGCTTGGTCGGGTATTCCGGCAAAGCCAGCATCAATTCATCTTCAATCAGTTTCATTGCATTGACCCGATCATCCTCGCACCAGGCCGGCACCATGTCCCGGTCCAGGCTGATTTCCTGATCCAGGTGATTGACAAATCCGATCGTCCGGTCCACGCGCACCGGCCAGTCAAATTCCTGCAAACTGCGCTGGCACACCAGACGCACCTTGGTTGTTACGACGAGTTCAGCGGCACCGGGCAGTCTGTCGGCCTTCATGAAGCGCAAGCTGTATTCTACTTCAGGGTTTTCGGCCAGCAGATTGTCCGGCAATCGGGACATCAGCGTGACACGGAAACGCCCGCTGTATTCCCAACCATGATTGACAGCTTGAGACAACTCAACTGATTCCGGTGGTGAATGCGCCATAGCCGGCGAATTCTAATGTTTTTTTGGCCACTTTTCAATCCCATCCCGATTTAATTTTGTTAGAATGGCGAAAAAACACGTGGAACCTTCCGATCTTGCGCATTGTGCACCGCCCCCTGCCGTATGAAAACGCCCTGGAGTCACGCGATCCCGACGGCATTGAACTGTTGGTGGTGCATTGCACCGAACTGCCGGACCTGGCCACCGCAAGGACATACGCCGAGCGCATCCACTACACCTCGGGCACCGGCAACAGCGGCCATTACTACATTGACCGCGACGGCGCCTGTGAGCAATGGGTGTCGCCGGCGCGCGTGGCCCACCACGTGCGCGATCACAATCGCCGATCGATTGGCGTGGAACTGGTCAACCTCGGGCGCTACCCGGACTGGCTCAGCAGCGCTGCGCAAACCATGCAGGAAGACTACCCGGCGGCGCAGATCGATGCCTTGATTGAGCTGATCGAGTGGCTGACCGGACAACACCCGCAACTGAAACACATCGCCGGCCACGAAGACATGGACACCGAACAGGTGCCGGCCAGCGACGATGCCCATCAACGCGTGTCGCGCAAAATGGACCCGGGCCCCTTGTTTCCCTGGCCACGCGTGATGCAAGCCATCCCCCTGATCAACATCGGCAAGGTGGCCAACCGCTACGACTGAAACACCATGAGTGATCTGAAGAAACTGCTGACCTATTTCGAACTGGAAAAACTGGAAGAAAACCTGTTTCGCGGGCAAAGCCTGGACATCGGCACCGGCCGCATTTTCGGTGGCCAAGCGCTGGGTCAGGCACTGACCGCGGCCTACAACACCACCGCCGATCAGCAGGTGCATTCACTGCACGCGTATTTTCTGCGCGAGGGCGATTGCGCCAAACCGGTGATCTACCAGGTCGAACGTGCGCGCGACGGACGCAGCTTCAGCAACCGCCGCGTTTCAGCGATTCAGAACGGCAAGCCGATTTTGATACTGGCCTGTTCCTTTCAGCGCGACGAGGTCGGTTTTGAGCACCAGAAACCCATGCCCGAAGTGCCGATGCCGGATCAACTGAATGAAAAACCGCTGATTCCGGGCGATAAAATGAAAACCCTGTCAACCCGCATGCGCCGCACACTGACCACCCAGGGGCCGTTTGAGTTTCGTTTTGTGGACGACGTCGATCCGTTTGATGACACCCCCAAACCGCCGATCAAGCGCCTGTGGTTTCGCGCCCGCGAACCGTTGCCGAATGCGCAGGCCATTCACAGCGAACTGTTGACCTTTGTATCGGATTTTCACCTGGTTTCCACCGCCACTTTGCCGCACGGCATCTCCTACCTGGATCCGCGCCTGCAATTCGCCAGCCTGGATCACGCCATGTGGTTTCATCGGACATTCCGCATCGACGACTGGCTGTTGTACGACTGCGACAGCCCCAGCAGCAGCGAAGCCCGTGGCTTTGCCACCGGACACGTGTTTGACATTCAGGGACGATTGGTGGCATCCACCGCACAACAGGGCCTGATGCGCTGGTGGGACAAACCCAAAGACGGCTGAGTCAACAGATGATTTCAGGGAATGCGGTGGATTTGCTGTCCGCCACCGGGTGCGTGCGGCCGTCGTGGTAGGTGAACACCACCGACATTTTCGGCTGCTCGCTGCGGTTGTGCCCGGCGGCATGAAAGATGCCGGCATCAAAATACAGCGCATCGCCGGCCTTCAGTGACACGTTCTCCGCCCGCTCAATCCACGCCCGTCCTTCGGGAGTGTCTTCGCGCAGAAACTGCGCATCGTCGAGCAAACCGGACTCAGGTCGCCAGCGGTGCGAACCGGGCAGCACCCGCAAACAGCCGTTGTCCGGTGTTTCATCGTACAACGCCAGCCAGGTGTTGATCAGGCGGTTGTCATCGAATCGCCAGTAACGCACGTCTTTGTGCCACGCAGTCAATGAGCTGAAACGCGGCTGCTTGGTCATCACGCAATTGTGGTGTGACTGCACCAGATGCAACGCATCGTCTCCAAACAACTGGCGCAAATCGCGCAACACCGAAGGCTGCAGTGCCCATTCTTGGAAAGGGCCGCCGCGCGCAAAAGCCAGCAACAATCGGCGAATGGTCTGGCCGCCGGGCGCGTCAATGGACGCCGGCGCACCGGGATAGCACACCTCCGCTTCCAGTTCAAAGGGTTCAACCCGCTCGCGCAGGTCGTGCCAGGTGGCCGCGCGCAATTGCTCCAGCAATTCAGGCGTCGCAGCCCCACGGCGCAGCAGAAATCCGCGTTCTGAAAACTCGCGGGATTGATGTGAATCCAGCGGGCGCATTCAGAACAGAAAACTCAGCACCAGAGACACCACCAGGATGATGCTCACCGGGATGGCCAGCGACACCATGGCGATGTCTTTGTAGGATTGTTTGTGCGACAGCCCGCAGATGGTCAACAGGGTGATCACGGCGCCGTTGTGCGGCAATGAGTCAAAGCCGCCGGAAGCCATCGAAGCCAGCCGGTGCATCCATTCGGGGTTGATGCCGTTTTGCAGGGCCAGCTGATAATAGGTGTCGCCCAATGCTTCCAGGGCAATGGTCAGCCCGCCCGAAGCCGAGCCAGTGATGCCGGCCAGCACATTCACCGCCAGCACTTCAGAAATCATCGGGTGTCCGGGGGCCACATTGATCACCGCGTCCTTGACCACCACAAAGGCCGCCAGCGACGCGATGGTGCCGCCATAGCCCACTTCCGAACCGGTGTTAAAGGTCGGCAGCATGGAGCCCAGCGCGCCCTGCGTCAGGGTGCGATTGACGTCCACAAATTTGCTGAAATTGACCGCCACCACAGTGAGGATGGCCGCCACCAGCGACATGATCATCGACCAGATGCCGGTCAACGATCCGATGGAGGTGCCACCGAAACGGCCCTCAGACAAATACGCCGTGTCCCACCCAGGGATGAGGAATTTGGTGAACACAAAATTGGCCAGCACCACCACCACAATCGGCAGCAGTGCTGCGCCCACCGAGGGCAGGCGAAAATCTTCGTGCAGCACCGGTTCATTGGTGTGGCCGCTGCCGTAGCCCTCGGCGCGGTGGGTGCGCACGCGTCGGTTGATCCACCACAAACCGCCGAGCATCATCGCGACACCGGCCAGCAATCCGATCAGCGGCGCCGCGTAAATGTCGGTTTTAAAATACGTGGTCGGAATGATGTTGTGAATCTGCGCGGTGCCTGGCAGACAGGTCATGGTGAATGTGAACGCGCCCAGCGCAATGGTGGCCGGGATGAAGCGTTTCGGCAGATTGGCTTCCTTGAACAGCGCCGCGGCCAATGGATACACTGCAAAGGCCACCACAAAAGCCGACACCCCGCCGTAGGTCAACAGCCCGCAGGACAACACAATGGCGAGGGCCGCGTGGCGTTCGCCCAGGGAGCGGATGATGGCGCGGGCGATCACTTTGGCCGAGCCGGAATCTTCCATCAATTTGCCGAAGATCGCGCCGAGCAGGAAAATGGGGAAATACTTGATCACAAAGCCGCCCATCTTCTGCATAAAAATCTGCGTGTAGATACCGAGCATCTGTGGCCCTTCACTGGCCAACAGCACCGCCAGCATGGCCAGGGCCGGCGCAAGAATGATGACACTGACCCCGCGGTAGGCCAGATACATCAGCAGACCCAGTGAAACGATGATGCCGATGACGCCCAAATCCATGCCGATCTCCTCCGCGCTATTTTCCGCTCAACAGCATCACTGAAGTGGCCACGATTTCGTGGGTCTTCTCGGCCAGTTCGCCGGCGCCGTCGGCTTTCAGGTGCGCGCGTTTTTCCTCACTCACCAGCTGTTCAGACAACACACCGTGCACCAGCGCCTGACCGCTTGAGTCTTTGGGAATAAAGAACGCATGGTTGTTGAAATCCACGCGGGCGAAGGCGCCGTTGTTTTCCAAAATCATCCAGCACCCTTTGGCCTGACACACTTTGGTCACACGGCCTGAGAGCAGCTGTTTTTTAGATTCGCCTGATCCCAGCGCGGCAATCGCCTGATCCACCGGCACCGGTTGGCCCGCCCTTTTTGGCCACTGAGCACCGTACACTTCGTGACCGTCGATCACTTCTGTCACCACCGGCGTTTCATTGTCTTCAGCAGGGGCGGTTTCTTCAGCCGCTGATGCTGGCCAGACACACACCAGGCACAACATTCCAAACACGCGAATTGTTCTCATCATTGTTCATCCAAAATACCAAACCGGGTCATTGTATCCGCAGGGCCCCCGTTATGCCAGCCCCAAGCCGCCGAATGCCAAAGCTGCGGTTGAATCCATGAGCGGCTGTCCGCCGGGTGAAATCCGTTGTGTTGTTTGCCCAACTCACGGTCTTTAGGGGATGAGTTCAGAGACAAAACGGAGACTTCACATGCCACGAACACGAGCCCTCTATTGCGCAGCGCTTCTTTCAGCCTTTGCACCGCCCACTCAGGCCGTTGATTTTTGCGTGGGCACTGCCGCGCAGTTGCACGGCGCCCTGCTGGTGGCGTCTTTGAACAATGAAAACGACCACATCCAAATCAGGCAAGGCATGTACAACACCGCCGACATCGGCGCCGGCGCTCAGGGCTTTGTCTACCAAACCACGCAAAACGATTCACTCATCCTCTCTGGCGGCTGGGTCAATGGCAAAACCGGCGGCTGCGAGTTGCCGCGCGGCGGTCCGGGTTTTATGACCACGGTGCTCAACGGCGGCGACCAACATCGCGTGTTGGACATTCAGCTGGGTTCGACACAGGGGCATTTAACGTTGAAGCACCTGACTTTTATCCAGGGGCTGTCGGGCCCGTCCACGGGAGAACACGGCGCCGGCGTCAACATCCGCTGGCAAGATCCACTCGCGTACGTCGGCTGGGTGCACATCATCAACAACGTGTTCTGGGGCAACCGCAGCCGTTTTCACAGCGCCCTGGACGTGGCCGGCGGCGACCGCCTGGTGGTCAGCAACAACGTGTTTCTGTCCAATGAATCGGAGGACACCGGCGCGATCAAACTGCAACAGAGCAACCAAACCGGCGTCTGGTTCATCAACAACACCGTGTTCGACAACCGCATCCAGAACAGCACCCCCGGGCATCTCGGCGGCGCCCGCTTTCAGGTCACCGGCACCTCGCAATTGATGCTGGCCAACAATCTGTTCTGGGCCAACGACGTGCACGATTTTGAACTGCTCGGCGATGGCTTCAAATACCTCTGGCACAACAATTTCAACGCCGCCACCGGCGTCGCGGCCGATGCAACGCTGAACAACCTGTCCATTGCGCCCGAGCTGGGCGCCAATCTTGAGCCGGTGGCCGGCTCGGCCCTGGTCAACGCCGGCCGGCTGCCACCGCCCAGCAGCGGGCCGCACCCGGTGGTGCCGTTTGATGCCAACTGGGAAGTCGGTCTGCTGGATGTGCTCGGCCACCCGCGACTGTGGCACACCCAGGTTGACATCGGCGCGGTGGAAAACGTCAGCGATTTCATCTGGCGCAGCGGCTTTGATTTCAACCCCGTCACATTGCAGGGAGAAACACCATGAACACACCCAGCAAAACCAGCCCTGCTCTGGGCCTGTTGATCCTGTGCCTGTGTCCCGCACCCACGCACGCGGCCGACTGGTGCGTTGCGGACGCAGCGGCGATCCAATCGGCCCTGCTGCAGGCTTCAAGCAACGCAGCGCCGGACCACGTGCAGATTGTGCAGGGCCATTACCTGACCCCACAGATCGGCTCGGGCAACAGCGGTTTCAGCTACAGCGACGATGGGTTTGATCTGACCATTTCAGGTGGCTGGCAGCTGCAAAACGGGCAATGCGTGCGCGCCGGGACACTCATCGATCCCAACCTGACCGTGCTCGACGGCCTGGTGCAACACCGCGTGCTGGATGTGCACATGGACACGCTCAACGGTGTGCTGCACATATACAATCTGAGTTTTGAACAGGGCATCACGCCGGGTCTGCCGCCGGCGATCCGTGAAGGCGCCGGTCTGCGCATTCAAAATGATCTGTTGCAGCCAGTGCCGGCCACGGTGGTGCTGGAAAACAACCGCTTTGTCGACAATCGAGGCATCGATTATTCAGCGCTGGTGGTATACGAAATGTCCCACATCGTCGTCCGCAACAACCTGTTCCGCCTCAACAGGCCCACATTTCACGGCACCGTCGGGCTGTTCCAGAACAGCGGCATCGGCACACATTTCACCAACAACACCCTGCTGCACAATCAACTCGCCGCGATCGCTCCAGACCCCGACGATCACGCGGGCCTGGACCTGCTCACCGCCGGTGGCGCGCGCGCCCTGCTGGCAAACAATTTGATCGCACTGAACGATCACCACGATCTGCGTTTGCTGGGTCAACCTGCGGCTGAACGGCACCTCTACCACAATCAGATCAATCTCCAGGACGGGCTGCCGGCCACAGTGCAAATCGACGTCAATCTGCCGGTCAATGGCATCGCCGGTGACGGCTCCTTATTGCCCTACTCGCCAATGATCAACGCCGGCATTCAACCGCCGGCATCGCCCACACCACCGGTGCCATTTGACCGCGACTGGCAACTCAACGCCGTGGACCTGCTGGGGAACCCCAGAGTTTGGGGCGGTCAGGTGGACATCGGCGCCTATGAAAACAACACCGAGCCGATTTTTGAAAACGGTTTCGAAGGCCCGTTTTTCCCGGAATAAAACCCAGGACAAGGACGCGCATCAACACGCAAGAATGCGTGCGCAATCACCCGCCACAGGACAGCGGTGCGACGTTTTCCGGGTGCAGTCATTGCCAGCAAATGCCTTTTAAATCGGCTTCGAACATGTTAACTTATCCCTGTTAAGCGAAACGGGAGAGAACGCCATGAGCCGATTGAGCCTGTCTTTAATTTTTATTCTGCACGCCGCCGCTGCGCTGGCAGATTCTGAGCAACGATACCATCCAGTGGTCACATCGCTGGGTGCCCAGCTGATGCCAGTGAACCCACCCGAGGAAACCATCGCCTGGGATCCTCAGGACCCGGACCACAACGTGCTGCATTCGGCCGCGATTCACATCGCCGCTCAGCAATGCCCGGACGGGGGTTTTGGCTGGCCGCACGACGATTGCAGCGCCACCTTCAACAACATCACCGCGCCGATCATCAACGGCGTGCACCGGGTGTGGCAACAGACCGGCATCGGCGCCTATCTGGGCGTGATGCAGGCCGGCGGCGATTTTGACTTGACTTCCACACACAACAACGGCGAAGCCCGCCTGGCCACAGAAACCCCGCTGTTTTTATGGAATTTGACGCAAGCCAGTAAAAACAGCGTATATCGGGCCTTTGTTGAAAGCGAATTTTTTGCTGCGCTTGACGCCGGCACCTACAGCCCGGACGACCGTAACACCGCGGCCCAGATCGCCTACGTGCAGACCGCCCGCCAGGGCACCTGGATCAACCTGCTGCCGTGGGAATTCAAATCCATTCCGCTGATTGCGCAGCGGCATTGCCGCCCCAGCCAGGCCGGCGCCTTTGAGCAGGCGCTGCTGGACGGGATGAACACCCTGGACTCAACCGATCCGGACAACGTCTTCAGCGACATCCTGGGCGTGGCCGGCGGGGTGTGGGGACTGGCCGCCACCAATCGCTTGAGTTTCCCGACCATCGCTGCGCCCAACCACAGCGGCGTCAGCGGGCTGAGCAGCCTGCAGCAACTGACCGATTACCTGGTCAGCCTGCAGAACCCGGACGGTTCCTGGCACCACCATTCGAATCTGGCCGCGCCGGAAGAGTCCGACAAGGGCGTGCAAACCACCGCCTACGCCGTGCTGGCCCTGATCCAGGCCAATGAACGCCTGTCGAACGATTATCTGCCGGCCATCAACGCCGGACAGGACTGGCTGGAAAGCATGCAAACACCGCTGGGGGGATTTCCCCGCTATCCAGGCGGCGATGAAAACACCGAAGTGGAAGCCGAAGCGCTGTCGGCGCTGGCCACCGTGGGCGTGTACGACCGCATTTTTAAACACGGCGTGGAGTGTTACATCAATTGAGGCCGAACACTAAGGTTCGAACGACGTCCTGAAGATCACGTCGAGAAATCCGCTCAGCCACGCCATCTGCGGCCGGTCGGTGGTGAAATCATTGGTCGGCTCCAGGGTGAACATGTATTCACCCCATTCCGGCCCGGCGGCCCACCAGCTCCAGCCCAGCCACACATCGCCGTTGGCCTGCAGATAAGCCAGCGCATCGATCACCGCGTCTGCGCAGGCGGCGTTGTTGGCGCCGGCGAATTCACCCAGAAATCCACGTCGACCCTGCGCCCTGAGCCAGTCGGTCACGGCCATCAGCTGGGCCGAACCGTGGCCCGCTGAGCAGGTCGGTGAAGTGCCGGAATAATCCGCGTCGAAATACTGGTGCAGTTCAAACGCGTAGTGGTCCAATGGATCAACCACCCCCTGCATCACCGTGCCGTTCGGCGTGCCATACCAGTTCTGCAGCCAGCTGTGCGCGCCAGTCCAGGCATTGCCCGGCACCAGAATGAGGTGTTCAGAACCGGCCGCACGAATCGCAGCGATGGCGGCGTTGGCAGCATCCAGCCACTGTTCCGTGGGCATGCTGTTCGGTTCATTCATGAGTCCGAGTATCACCCGCGGATTGCCATTGAACTGCTGCACCAGGCGCGACCAGAAATCCGCGAAAGCGCTGTGCGGCACCTGCGCCGAGCCGATCAACTGGCCGTTGTAGCGGGCGTAGTTGTGCGGATCCAGAATCACATAGGCGCCATCGGCCGTGCCCTGTTGCACGGCGTTCAGCAGGCCATTCAACTGCCCGCTGTCGAAGGGCTGGTTCAAGGTCGGTTGCAGACGCTCCCACAAAAATGGCAGACGAAATACCCGCATCCCCTTGCCGTGAAAATAGTCAAACTCTTCAGGCAGCGGCCAAAACGTGCCGTGATTGAATTCCGCGCCGGCGAGATTGACGCCGTACAGGCTGGATTGCGCTTGCACGCGCAGAGTGCAGCTCAGCACACACACAATTGCACAAATGAACCAACCACGCATCGGACCTCTCCGCTCAACAACTTAAAGACCCAGGGTAGCATGCGCGCCGTTGAGAATCTGGCACACGGTTCGCAAAATTCAGCCTCAGCGGCGCTGCAATGCCCGCGCATTCAAGCCTCTGGCACTGCCGTTTGCCGATGCAATCGGGTTACAATGATTTTCGAGTCAAGCAAGGTGCAGGCGCATGAAAAAATTCACTCCCCGAATCTGGATCACGGCGGCGTTGCTGGCATTGCTGGTGGCCTTTGTCGTGCAAAACAATCAGACCGTCAGCCTCAAACTGCTGTGGATGCACCTGAGCATGCCGCGCTCTGTGCTGATTGCACTGGTTTTACTGATCGGCTATGTGCTCGGTCGTTTTGCTGCGTTTCGACAGCGACGCCGCGGCCCTTGAATCTGCACCGCCCCGCTTGAAGCGGGCGCCTTAGCTGGGCGCGGATCAGTCCGACATCACTTCTTCAATGCGCCGGCGCACTTTGGGTAGCAATGTCTGTTCAAACCATGGGTTGTGTTTAAGCCAGCGGTTGTTGCGCCCGCTGGGGTGTGGCAATGGCACCTTTTCAGGCCAGCCGTCGCGCCAGACCAGCACGTATTCGGTGACGCTGCCGCGACGCGGTGCGGCGTGCGCATGCAGGGCACTGCGCCCGAGCAACAGCGTCAGTTTGACCTGTGGCAGGCCATTGAGCAAAGCCCCCTGCCAGCGCGGCGCGCATTCAGGTCGCGGCGGCAGATCGCCGCGTGCACCGCTGCCCGGAAAACACAGACCCATCGGCACAATGGCCAATCGGTCCGCCCGGTAAAAAGTCTCGCGATCCAACCCCAGCCAGGCGCGCAAGCGATCCCCGCTGGCGTCATCGAACGGCACCCCACTCTGGTGCGCCCTCAGACCGGGGGCCTGACCGATGATCAGTATGCGCGCTTCAGGGTGCCATTGCAACACCGGTCGGGGCGGGTGCGGCAGATGCGCGGCACACCATTGACATGCCCGCACCGATTGCAGCAGGGATTGGGGGTTGGCATCGCTGGGATCAGACGGCGAGGTCATCAACTGGGATTCAGGCGCCGATGGTGACGCCGATACGCCGGCCAGCGTTGTTCAATGCGCTGACGCAATTCGGCGTAATCCAGATACAGCATCCAGTCAGAACGCGCCGCGTTGCGCTGTGGCCAGGGAAAGCGCAACACCTGTTTCGGGCGGCCATCGGCGTCGTGCAACAGGCCACGCAGCAACGCGGCTTCACCGTCGCCGCCGGCGCGCCACGCGGTGGGTTCGAACGGCACCCGGGCAAAACTCACTGCGCCGGCCTGCACGCCACCCGGTTCGATGGCCAGCACCCACGCGGGCCGCTGTGACTGCGCGTGCAGCCAATGCGATTGCAGACTCGCGTCATCCACGCCTGCCGTCAGGGGCGACAAAGCTTCTTGCAGCAAAGCATCGATGCGTTCAGCCGTCACCGCGCTGTGCACGGCGTGATCGCGGGCGTGCAGAAATCGTTGCGTGCTCCAGCCGAACGCGAAAACCGCCAGAAAAAACAAAATGTACTTGTGCCAACCGTGCATGACGCCATTTTAGCACCGTCGGCGCGTGGCGTCAGCCTGTCCCCGCCCGAGATGGTGGTGTTCTGCGCACAGCCGGGCGCCTGTGGTAAAATCACCTCCCCGAAAACCACTTCAGGAATGCGCATGAAATTTACCGGCACCGAACGCTACGTGGCCACCGACGATTTACAAATGGCGGTCAACGCCGCGGTGTGTCTGCAACGGCCGCTGCTGATCAAGGGCGAACCGGGCACCGGCAAAACCCTGCTGGCCGAAGAAGTGGCCCAAGCCCTGGGCATGCCGTTGTTTGCCTGGCACATCAAATCCACCACCAAAGCCAGTCAAGGCCTGTACCAATACGACGCGGTTTCGCGCCTGCGCGATTCGCAACTGGGCGATGAACGCGTGCACGACATTCGCAACTACATCGACAAAGGCATGGTCTGGCGGGCCTTTGAATCGCCCGAGCGGGCGGTGCTGCTGATCGATGAAATTGACAAGGCCGACATCGAGTTTCCCAACGATCTGTTGATTGAACTGGACCAGATGCAATTCGATGTGTATGAAACCGGCGAGCGGGTGCAGGCCCGGCACCGTCCGGTGGTGATCATCACCAGCAACAACGAAAAAGAACTGCCCGACGCCTTTCTCAGGCGCTGTTTCTTTCACTACATCGCCTTTCCCGACAAAGCCACCATGCAGCGCATCATCGATGTGCATTTCCCCAAAATCCGCGCGTCGCTGGTGGCCGCCGCGCTGGACGTGTTTTTCCAGATCCGCGACGTGGCGGGTTTGAAAAAGAAACCCTCGACCTCGGAACTGGTGGACTGGCTGAAATTGCTGATCGCCGACGACATCCCGCTGGACACCCTGCACAACAAGGACATCCGCGAAGCCATTCCACCGCTGTACGGCGCCCTGCTGAAAAATGAACAGGACGTGCACACCCTGCAGAAACTGGCGTTCATGATGCGCCGCGAGCGTTGAGATCCGGACAGGCGCTGTGCTGATCGATTTTTTCAATGCACTGAAACAGGCCGGTCTGCCGGTTTCAATCAAGGAATTGCTGGCCTTGCTGGAAGGCCTTGAAAACAACCTGGCGTTTGCCGATCTGGACGAGTTTTACCAGCTTGCGCGCCTGACATTGATTAAGGACGAAGCCCATTACGACCGCTACGACCGCGTCTTCGGCGCCTATTTTCATGGCCTGATGAGTGCAGCCGAGGTGGATTTGTCCGCGCTGCCCGAAGACTGGCTCACGGCCGGATTCTTGCGTCATCTCAGCGACGAGGACAAGGCGCGGATTGAACGCCTGGGCGGTCTGGACAAGCTGCTGGAAACCTTGCAGCAACGCCTGCGCGAACAGGCCGAACGCCACGCCGGCGGCAACAAGTGGATTGGCACCGGCGGCACCTCACCGTTCGGGCACAGCGGATTCAACCCGGAAGGCATCCGCATCGGCGGCGAAAGCACCCACAAGCGGGCCCTCAAAGTGTGGCAGCAAAGGCGCTACAAAAACCTCGACGACGCGCGCGAAATTGGCACCCGCAACATCAAGATGGCTTTGCGCAAATTGCGGCGCTTTGCGCGCACCGGCGCCGCCAGCGAACTGGACCTGGACGACACCATCCGCAGCACCGCCGACAACGCCGGTCTGCTTGACATCAAAATGGTGCCGGAGCGCCGCAACGCGGTGAAACTGCTGATTTTTTTCGACGTCGGCGGTTCCATGGACCCGCACGTGAAGGCGTGCGAAGAATTGTTTTCCGCCGCGCGCAGCGAATTCAAACACCTGGAGAGCTTTTATTTCCACAACTGCCTGTATGAACGGGTGTGGCGCGACAATGCCCGGCGCTGGGATGGCTACACGCCCACCGAGGAATTGATGCACACCTACGCCGCGGATTACCGCGCGGTGTTTGTCGGCGACGCGTCGATGTCGCCGTATGAAATCCTGCACCCCAACGGCAGCGTGGAACACATGAACGATGAAGCCGGCCAGGTGTGGTTGCAGCGCGTGCTGAATTGCTGGCCACGCGCCATCTGGCTCAACCCCACGCCGGCGGCGCACTGGCAGTACACCCCGAGCATCGAGTTGATCGGCCAATTGTTTGAGCGGCGCATGTACCCGCTCACACTCGCCGGACTGGATGAAGGCATCCGCGCATTGGCCCGCTGATTGCGGGTATTACAGGTTTTCTATGTCATCGGCGAAATGCACCAGCACTTCGGCGCGCGTCAGGGTTTTCGTTTGTTGGGCAAAATCATAGTAATCGGGTTTCTGGTCGATGAAAATCTGCGTGCCCATGCCCAGCACACCGTCGGCCACATCAAACAGTCCGGCCGGCACGTGGTATGCACCCTTGGGCACAAACAGGTAGTACAGATGGGTGCCACAATGCGCACAGAATCCCCGTTCAGCCCAGTCAGACGAGGCGTATGAAACCACCGCATCCCGGCCTTCAATGCGCAGCGCATCGCCGCAATCCAGCGACACAAAAGGCATGCCACCCCACTGGCGGCACATGCTGCAATGACAAACGTCCACCTGCGGTGTGCTCACCTCGGCGGTTAAATTCACAGCGCCGCACAGGCACTGTCCGTTGACTTCAAGGGGTGTTGACATGCGATGTTTCCTCCGCAACTGTCGATGCGTTGCCGCCCAGTACAACAACATCAATTGAATAAACCAAGGATTATAATAATCCACGATTGACAAAGTCCACACCGGACTGTGTTGTAAAAATCACACTCAACAGGTCGGACATCCGGCGCGCTTCTTGCTGCCCCCTGATCTCACCGTTGCTCAGTGTCCACATTTCTATGGCCGTCAATATAAACCGCTCGTGTGACAGCCGTGCATGCGAACGGTTGAGAGTTTTCAGTTTTACACCATTCATCCCGGCAACCGCCGCAATGCATTTAACGTCCCTCCCCGAGTGCTTTTCCGTTACAATACCGCTTTGTTCGTCGACCGACCGTTTCGCTTTGACCCAGCCCCTGGCATGACACAAGCACCGCCCCATTCGCAGTTGTTCAAAGGCATTGCGCTGATGCTGGCCTCAGCACTGTGTTTCACCCTGATGAACATGATCATTCGCTACGCCTCCGGCGAGTTGCACGCCTTCCAGATTGCCTTCTTTCGCAACCTGTTCGGCCTGTTGTTCATGCTGCCCTGGCTGTTTCAATCCGGTCTGGCCGGACTCAAGACCGAACGCCTCGGCATGTACGGATTGCGCGCCACACTGGGCTTGACCTCGATGCTGTGTTTTTTCTGGGGTTTGACGGTGATGCCGCTGGCCAAAGTGGTGGCCTTGACCTTCACCACGCCGCTGTTTGTGACCCTGGGCGCGGTGCTTTTTCTGGGTGAGAAAGTGCACATCCGCCGCTGGCTGGCCATCGCCACCGGATTCATCGGCACCCTGATCATCCTGCGCCCCGAAGTGAACAGCGATGTGCTGCCTTCGCTGGTGGTGCTGTGCGCCGCGGTGACCATGGCCGCTTCGGTGCTGATCATCAAATCGCTGTCCGGCACCGAACCGTCCAGCGCCATTGTCACCTACATGGTGCTGATGCTGGTGCCGATGTCGCTGCCGACCGCCATCGCGGTGTGGCAATGGCCTTCGGCCTCGCTGTGGCTGTGGTTGCTGGCGCTCGGCGGCATGGGCACAGCCGGCCACTTGTTTTTCACCCACTCACTGAGGCTGTCGGACGTGTCCATTGTGATGCCCTTTGATTTTGCCCGCCTGCCCCTGACCGTGCTGTTTGCCTGGCTGCTGTTCAACCAGGGCGTGGACCGCTGGACCGTGCTCGGATCGGTGCTGTTGTTCGCCTCCGGCTTTTACATTGCCCGCCGCGAAGCCAGGCTGAACCGCAAGCGGCAGGCCATCGGCACCCCGCACAACCTGCCCAATTCGCACAGCGGCGCGCGCGACTGAACGCCGCGTTTTGGCCGCCACTGCGTTCACACGCATTTCACGCAAGCGCCCTATAATGGCCGCATTGGAAGCATTCGTTCGCAGGCATCCGTGGGTTGCTTGAGTGTCCAATGGCCCGCGCCATCACGTGAGCGCAACATCGGCGCCACAAACACCCCAATCAACGGTATAATGCGCCGCGACTGCGCCACACAGCCCAGCGATGGGCCGGTGCCGGCGCGATGCTTGAATTTATTAACCATCAAACACTGTGGAGAGCTACATGTCATTTGAATTACCGGCGCTGCCATACGCTGAAAACGCCCTGGAACCGCACATTTCGGCCGAAACCCTGAAGTACCATCACGGCAAGCACCACGCCAAATACGTGGCCACACTGAACGATCTGATCAAAGACGGGCCCTACGCCGACAGTACACTGGAAGAAATCATTAAAAACGCCGACGGCGGCCTGTTCAACAACGCCGCCCAGACCTGGAACCACACTTTTTATTTCAACGGCTTTTCACCCGACGGCGGCGGCGAGCCGAGTGGTCAGCTGGCTGAATTGATCCAGCAGGAATTCGGTTCATTTGCAGAATTCAAGGCCGCCTTCAACAAAGTGGCGATGGGCACATTTGGCTCCGGCTGGGCCTGGCTGGTGCAGGACGACAACGGCGATCTGGACATCGTCAGCACCGCCAACGCAGAAAACCCGATGACCGATGGACTGCAGCCCTTGCTGACCTGCGATGTCTGGGAACACGCCTACTACATCGACACGCGCAACGACCGCGGCGCCTATCTTGAGCACTTCTGGGCGCTGGTCAACTGGGATTTTGTTGCCGGCAATCTGCGCTGAAGCGCAGTGACTACACAGCGCGCCTCAGTCAAAACCGAGGCCGATGAATGAAAAAAAGGCCGCCCGTTTGGGTGGCCTTTTTTGTTGTCCACTGGCTGTGCAGCCGTCACTGCAGGGATTGCAACACCGCCTGCAGGCTCTGGATGTCGTTGATCACTTCCAGCGCGTGTTTTTTCGGCTCGACCTCAAGGTAGTGTTTGGCGATGTTGCCTTCCGGATCGATGATGAAGGTCTGGCGTTTGGCGTAGCTGAACACCATGTTGCCGAGCACACCGTAGGCCTTGGCCATGGTCTTGTCATCATCGGCCAGCAGGTCAAACGGCAGATTGTATTTCTGTTTGAATTCCGCGTGCGATTCGGCGTCGTCCAGCGACACCCCCAGCAGGGTCACGCCCAGATCGGTCAGGGTGCTGTAATTGTCCTTGAACTCATTGGCTTCAACGGTGCAGCCCGGGGTGTCGTCCTTGGGATAGAAATACACCACCAGCCATTGGCCGTTGTAATCCGCCAAACGGTGCACCTCACCGTCCTGATCCTTGAGGGCAAAATCCGGTGCCAGGGCGCCGGTCATGTCGGCCAGCAGCAGCGGGGAGAAGAACAACAGGAAAGTGATTTTTGTCAGTGCGCGCATGGGTGTGCCCCGTAAAGTCTTAAAGTCCGGACATTATAACAGGATTTCGCTGAACAGAAGCCGTTCAGCGCGGTGGCTGGGCAGGCCCGCAGGCCTTACGCAAAACTGAACGCACCGGAACCCGGCAGGCGGGTGATCAAATCGGCGTCGGCCAGCAGGGTGGGCGTGTAATGCCCGCCTTGCGCCGGCGGATTGTGCAGCAACAGCTCAACCATGGCCAGCGATCCAGTAACGGTCAATTCGTAGCCGTTGGCCACTTGTATGCGCCCGGTTTTCACCGCCCCGGCGGCGTTGCGCACCTCGCCCCAGACCGCGGTGGTCAGTTGCGCGCGCTGGTCTTCATTTGGACCGCGCACGGTTTTGTCGACGCGTTTTTTCATCCAGCGCTGCACCACACTCAGGCGCAACAGCCAGCGCAGATAATTCAGCTTGCGCAGGCGTTTGACCAGCCCGGGCGAGGCCGGAATGTACACCTCGATGTTGTCGATGCCGGTGCTGCGGTAAGCGGTGGACACATCGCCCCAGGGGATGGTCATCGCCAGTTTTTCTCCGGCGCCAAAATCGATGCGGCGGGTTTTGTACCCCAAGGGCACGCGCTCAAGTCGCCCGTCGCGGCGCACGCAGCCGCCTTTGGCCAGCCCTTCCACGGAGGTTTTTGCTGTGCCCGGGGAAAAGCCTGAACGCGAATCAAATCCCAGCGCCAGCTGGGTGGCATCCGGCATCAGCTGGTGCAGTTTGGCGGCCATGCAATCGGTGGGAATCACGTCAAAGCCAACGCCAGGACACAACACCACCCCGCCGTCGCGTGCGGCGTCGTTCAGGCTGGCGGCCAGTTCAAACACTTCGATTTCTCCGGTGATGTCGGCGTAGTGCACGCCCAGCTCAATGCAGGCGCCCATCAATTCCCGCGCGGTGGCAGAGAACGGCCCGGCGCAATTCAGCAACACCTTGACGCCTTTCAATCCACGCCGCACGGCCTCACCGTCCTGCACGGAAAACACCCGCGCCGGCAAGTCCAGCGCATCGGCCAACGCCGCCACTTTGGCTTCACTGCGACCGGCAATCACCGGCTGCAGGCCCTGGCGTTGGGCCTGTTCGGCAATCAGACGACCGGAATAGCCGGTCGCGCCGTAAATCATCCAGGTGGATTGTGTCATGATTTTTTGTCCTCAAACATGCGCCGTGCGCGCTTGATTTTCTGTCGGTAAAAAAACTCCGGAAACCAGCGCCGCAGGCGGTACAGCTTGCGCGAGGCGTCATTGGCCAGCACCAGAAACTGGCGTTTCTCGATGGCTTCGAACATCGACGCGGCGACGTCTTCGGCGGTGAAGTCCGAGCGCGTCATCCAGTGTTCAATGCGATCACGCACGGCGGGGTCGACGCCCTGCATGGAATCGGTCAGATTGGTTTTGAAAAAGCTTGGACACAGCACCGCCACGTGCACGCCCTGTGCTTCCAGCTCGCCGCGCAGGGATTCACTGAAGGCCAGCACACCGGCCTTAACCACGTTGTAACTGATCATGCCCGGGGCCAGCGCAATCGCCGCGAACGACGCCACGTTGACGATGTGCGCATCGTGCGATTGCAGCAGCAGCGGCACAAAGGCCTTGCTGCCGCGCACCACGCTCATCAGATTGACCTCCAACACGCGGCGCCATTCGTCTTCATCGGTCTCCATCAAGGCGCCGGCGGTTGCAATGCCCGCGTTGTTTACCAGCACGTCGACACCGCCCATGCGCGCGTTGGCGCGCTCGGCCAATTGATCCCAGGCCGCTGCATCGGTGACGTCGCAATGTTCGAAATGGGCGCGCTGCCCGGCGTCGCTCAGTTCGGCGGCCAGGGCTTCACCGCCGGCGCGGTCTATGTCGGCCAGCGTCACGCTGTGGCCGCGTTCACAGGCCATGCGCGCCATGGCCTGTCCCAGACCCGAAGCGGCGCCGGTGATGACAAATTTTTTCTGCATGCTCAACGTTCCTCTTTAACCCGTGCGCTGCGCGCGCAACCGTTGAAATCCATTATAGATCAATAATCGAGCGGTTGTTCGATTTTTTACTTTATAATAATCGACACCCCAACCGGAGCCACTGCATGGATTTTTCAATTGACCGGGCGATGCAACAGCGCCTCAACGCCATGAGCGATTTCATTCAGCAACGCGTCCAGCCGCTCGAGGCCCTGCTGCTGCAACAGCAATGGGGCGCGCTGTTGGGCGAACTTGAAAAACTGCGCGAGGCGGTGCGCACAAACGGCTGGTGGGCACCGCACCTGCCGCCCTCGCTGGGCGGCTGCCATGCATCGCTGGTGCAGCTGGGCTTGTATTCTGAAGTGCTGGGCACCTCGCCGCTGGGCCATTACGCCTTTGGCTGCCAGGCACCGGACGCCGGCAACGCCGAATTGCTGCACTTGCACGCCGACGAAGCCCAGGCCGAGGCGTTCCTCAAGCCGCTGGCCGCGGGACAGGTGCGCAGCTGCTTTGCCATGACCGAACCGGACAACGCCGGTTCAAATCCCACGCGCCTGAGCACCCGCGCCGAGCTGCACGACGGTGCATGGGTCATCAACGGGCGCAAATGGTTCACCACCGCCGCCGACGGCGCCGCTTTTGCCGTGGTCATGGCGGTCACCGAAGACGCGGACACCGCCGACAGGCACCACCGCGCAAGCATGCTGCTGGTGCCGTGCGACACGCCCGGCTTCCGTTTGCTGCGCAACATTTCCGTGATGGGCCACCCCGGCCACGGGCCGTTTTCCCACGCCGAAGTTGAATTCAAAGACTGCCGGGTGCCGGCCGATCACCTGCTGGGTGAACGCGGCGCCGGTTTCAGCATGGCCCAGCAGCGCCTGGGCCCGGGTCGCATTCACCATGGCATGCGCTGGCTGGGCATCTGCCGGCGCGCGCTGGCGGAAACCTGCCAGCGCATGAAATCGCGCCGCATCACCGATTCGCAGCGTCTGGCCGACCAGCCGTTGATGCAGGCGCGTCTGGCCGAAGCACAGGCCGCCTTTCAGGCCGCCCGCGCCTTGCTGCTGGAAACCGCCTGGATGATTGACAACCTGGGCTTCAAGGCGGCGCGCGAGCGCGTGTCCATGGTCAAGTTTTTCACCGCCGGCGTGTTGCAACAGGTGCTCGATCTGGCGGTGCAGTCGCACGGTGCACTGGGGGTCAGCGACGACACCATTCTGGCCTGGTTTTTCCGCGAGGAACGCGCGGCACGCATTTACGACGGTCCGGACGAAGTGCACCAGCTGGCGCTGGCGCGCCGCCTGCTGGCGGACTGATGTCCGATTACGCCGCATTCAAACGCGAATTCAGCCGCCGCTACACCAGCCCCTGGGTGTTCGCGCACGCCCTGCCGGCCAACCGTTTTTCCATCCGCAATCCGCGTCTGGCACCGGCCAAGATCGAACGCATCTTCACCCACGCCTTCGCGCTGTCGCAACGCCACGGCTTCAAGGCCATGACCGTGCGCATGCTGTCGCGCAGCTGCGGCGTGAGCACCGGCGGGCTGTACGCCTACATCCGCAGCAAAACACCCATGGCCGACGTCATCGGCCAGACCCTGTATGCCCTGGCGCAGGCGCATTTTGAACCGATCATCAACGGCCCCGGCAGCGCCCGCGAACGGCTCACACAGCTGCTGCGCACCCACCTGCATCTGAGCGAACGGATGCAGCCGTGGTATTACTTCAGCTTCATGGAATGCCGCCACCTCAATCCGCCGCAGCGCAAAGCCGCGCTGGCCTCGGAACAGTGGGTGGAGACGCACCTGTTGCAATTGCTCAAAGCCGGTCAGATGGCGGGAGAATTTACTTGCCATGACGCCGAATTTACCGCTACCATGTTGAAACCGATGTTGCAGGACTGGTACCTGAAAACCTGGAAGTACAGCGCCCGGTCCATCGACGTCGATCAATACTGTGAGCGCTTGCTGCAACTGTTGGACCGTATACTGCACCATGAATCAGAACACCCAAATTCGGGGCCTTGACCCCGCCGCGCTGCTGGCGCATTTGAGCCGCAACCTGCCGGATTTTGACCCCGCGCAGGCGCAGCTGCAAGCGATCCACGGCGGCGCCTCAAACCTGACTTTTCTGCTGCGTTCGGGCGCGCAGCAGTGGATTGTGCGCACCGCGCCGGACGGCCGCAAAGCCGCCTCGGCACACGACATGGCGCGCGAATACCGGGTGCTTGAACAGCTGCACCCGCACTACCCGCTGTGCCCCGAGGTCACGTTGTTGTGTGAAGACACCGCGGTGCTGGGCAAACCGTTTTACCTGATGCAGGTGATTGAAGGCACGGTGATCCGCAACCCCCTGCCCGAGGTCTACGTGCCCGCCATCCGCCCGGCCCTGTGCCAGTCGCTGATCGACGGTCTGGCGCAACTGCACCGCTGCGACGCCGACGTGCTGCAGGCCTTCAACAAAGGCCGCGGCTACATCGAGCGCCAGGTGTCGGGCTGGATCCAGCGCTACGCCGATGCGCGCACCGAAGACGTGCCCGACGGCGTGGCCATCAGCCGCTGGTTGCACAAGAACCTGCCTGCGGACGATCGGCCGTATGGCCCGATCCACAACGACTACAAATTTGACAATCTGGTGTTCTCGCCCAGCGAACCTGCGCGCCTGATCGGCGTGCTGGACTGGGAAATGGCCACCGTCGGCGACCCCTGGATGGACGTCGGCTGTTCACTGGCCTATTGGGTGCAGGCCGACGATCCACCGGCAATGCAGGCCTTGCGCATGCTGCCGACCCACCTGCATGGCATGTACACCCGCGATGAATTCGTGCACGCCTACGCCAGCGCCAGCGGCCAGTCGCTGGACGATTACCATTATTACTATGTTTTCGGGCTGTTCCGTCTGGCCGGCATCGTGCAACAAATCCACTGCCGCAACCGCCAGAGCCAACACCCCAATCCACAATTCAGCCAGTTCGGCGCCTTCTGCCGCACGCTGATCAACCACGCAGAGGAGAGCATGCATGAACATTGAATTGACTGGCAAAGTCGCCTTAATCACCGGGGCCAGCCGTGGCATCGGTCAGGCCATCGCCGAATTGTTCGCCGCCAGCGGCGCGCAGGTGATCATTTCCAGCCGCAAACAGGACGGCCTGGACAAAGTCGCCGAACGCATCCGCGCCAATGGCGGCGCGGTGGAAACCGAAGTCTGTCACAACGGCGAGGCGGCCTCACGCGAAGCCCTGATCAAAGCCATCAAGGACCGCCACGGGCGCCTCGATGTGTTGATCAACAACGCCGCGGCCAATCCCTATTTCGGCCACATTCTGGACACCCCGGAAGCGGCCATGCGCAAAACCATTGAAGTCAACATCGAAGGCTATTTTCACATGAGCCAGCTGGCCGGGCGTCTGATGAAGACCCACGGCGGCGGCAGCATCATCAACACCGCCTCGGTCAACGGCCGCGTCGCCGGCTTCAACCAGGGCATTTATTCGGTCAGCAAAGCCGCCATCATCAGCCTGACCGAAGCCTTTGCCAAAGAATGCGCGCGCCACAACATCCGCGTCAACGCGGTGCTGCCGGGATTGACCGACACCCAGTTCGCCGCGGCGCTGACCCAGAACGAACAGATGCTCAACATGATCCTGCCGCAGATCCCCATGAACCGGGTGGCCAAGCCGCGCGAAATCGCCGGCATCTATGCCTTCCTGGCCTCGGATCACGCCAGCTACATGACCGGCACCAGCATCCCGGTGGACGGCGGCTACCTGTGCTGAAGGGTCGGCAACATTCATGCAATATTCAGCAAAAAAAGCTAGAATGTACAGCACAATCAACCGGAGTGTGAGTCCATGATGAAATCGCTGATGACCGCGTGCATGACACTGCTGATCACCGCCGCCTGGGCACAGGATGTGGCGCATGAAGAATTGGACCGGCTGTCCTACCAGCACAATTCTTCCGACAACCAGAGCCGTGAACAGGCGCACAAATACCAGAACGAAAAACACCGCCAGTACGGACAGGGTGAAACGCTGGTGTGTGAATCCATCGACCACCGGCGCAACCACTGTTACGCCGACACCCGCGGCGGCGTGCGACTGATCCGGCAGATTTCCAAGGCCGACTGCCGCGGCAACTGGGGTTATGACTACATGGGCATCTGGGTGATCGAAGGCTGCCGCGCGGAATTCCGCATCGACCGCTACAGCGATTACTACGGCGGCATGGACGACGTGCTGCGCTGCGAGTCGGTGGACTACCGCCACACCACCTGCCGCCACAACCTGCGCAACGCCGATGTGCAGCTGGTGCATCAGTTGAGCCGCTCGGACTGCCGCGGCAACTGGGGTTACAACAACAACCACATCTGGGTCAGCAACGGCTGCCGCGCCGACTTTCACGTCACCCGCCAATACTCCCAGGCCAGCCCGGACGAATACATCACCTGCGCCTCGCAGGACAACCGCTACCGCCACTGCCCCGCCGACACCCGCGGCCAGGCGCAGCTGGTGGAACAGCTTTCACGCTCCGATTGCCGCGGCAACTGGGGACACGACCGCAACGGCATCTGGGTCGACAACGGCTGCCGCGCCCGCTTCACCGTGACCCGCGGCCCGCGCCAGCAAGACTGGCGTCCACCGAATTTCGGCCAGGCCGGTCGCGACACCCTGGTGTGCCGCTCGAAAAACAACCGCCGTGAATACTGCCACGCCGACACCAGCCGCGGCGTGGAACTGATCGACCAAATGTCGCGCAGCAGCTGCGACGGCCACTGGGGCTATGACCGCGGCGGCGTGTGGGTCACCGACGGCTGCCAGGCGCGTTTCAGCCTGCAACGCAGCGGCGGACCCGGACACGGTTACGGCCACGGTCAGGGACAACGCGTGGAAATCGTCAAATGCGAATCCCGCAACGACCGCATGGAAACCTGCCCGATCGGCCCGCACCGACGCGTGGACATGGAGAAAAAACTCAGCCGCAGCCATTGCGACGGCTACTGGGGCGTCAAGAACAACGCCATCTGGGTCACCCGCGGCTGCCGCGCCGAATTCCGCGTGCAGCGCTAGAGCCTCTCAAGTCACCGAAACCCCGGAACGACCGGGGTTTCACCCCCCTTAAATCAACCGGTGGATGATGCAAGTACAACCCGAAGTGCGTTTAATGCCGCAATTGTCCAACCCATTGCCGCGTTGTGAATGCCACTTTGGCTGGGACCAGCAGACCACCCACGCATTCAAAGCACACGCGTTTGACACATTGAAACTGAGCGGCGGTCGAGAACAAAATTTTATTCTCCCTGACCTGGGCAACGACGCCGGCAAAGTCACAGCGCTGTGGCTTGACACTTCTGCTGTGGTCGAGGGATTGGAGCAATTCAGTGAACACGTACAGCACTTAAATGTTTCCTCTGTGCCAAAGAACTCCATTGACCTTTCCTTGTTTAAAAAACTGGACTTTCTGGCCGTACAATGGGACAGAAAAATTGCAGACCAGGTGAATCAAATCAGCCGAATCAACGGCTTGAGTGTAAGCGCTTACACGCCAGCCGGGATCACTCAATTGAACTGCGCCAGACGCCTGAAAAAATTCAGCGTGCTGCAAGGCAACCTGGAGACACTTGAGGGCATCAACAGCGACCTTGAAGAACTGTCCATCGTGCGGGCCAGAAACTATTCCGACATCGACGCCATCAATTCGCTGACCCGACTTCAATGGCTTGAATGTGAACACGTCAAAAAAGCGCACGGCACGATTCAGCCGGGCGGCATGCCCGAATTAAGATTTCTGCGCTTGATTGAAGCCGGGTGCGTGCTGGATTTGCAGGGCATTGAAAACCTGCACCATCTGGAAAAAATATGGAGCAACGGTGAACACATCAACCTCAACTGGGAAGCGCTGCTGCGTTTGCCCAGGTTAAAGATGGTCGGCCTGTTTGACAGCGAAGTGACCGATCAACAGATCCGTTCTGTGGCGGAGAATTCAGGCAAAAAAATGACCCGGCTGTACAGAGCCGGCACAAAAAAGAAACCGCACATTCAGATCACATTTGAAAACTATGGCGCCTGATTGAGTCACCGGACCGCCCCGATGGGCCTGTCGGCCACCCCTTTCTCAAGCGGCCTGACTCCCGGGTTCTATTTGTCGCCGCGCATCTCTTCCAGCTGCGCGTCGGTGTAATCAAAGATGTTCGATTCCAGATGCAGAATGCGGTTGGCAAAAAACAGCATGCGCGTGGGCTTGTCCAGTTCATGGCGCAGCCCGCGGCGAATCACCTCCACCACGTCCAGCACCAGGGAAATCAGCTCGCCGTCGCGCGACGGCGTGAAATCCACCACCGTGCCGACGTAGGTGATTTTGCTCTCGGCTTCCTGGTACACCAGAATGATCACCACGTCGCGCTTGGCCACCCGCCCCACAGCGGCCGCGCCGTCGGCCGACAAAAAGGTGTCCGGCACGTGCGCGCTCCAGCCGTTAAAAAAATTGTACCAGTCCGAATCGTATTTGCAGCTGCGGTACAGCGTCTTGTTGCCCCGCCCCAAGGCCAGAAACAGCAACTTTTGTCGCAACAGGCTGTAGCCCCCGGCCAACACACGCGCCAGCGCCACGCTGAGCAACACATAACCGCTGAACTGAAACAGATTGGGCAGATTCAAGGCCGCGGTGTCGGAATTCACCGCGCTGAAAAACACCGACACATTGACGTCAATGTCCGGCACCAGTGGCAGCAAATTGAGCAACCACACCGCCACCGCATGAATCAGCGGCGCGGTCATCAGGGAAATGATCAAACCGTGCGAAAACGGCCGATCGGTGGAACTGTTGCCATCGAGCACCAACACCCGGTTGGCGAAAATCAGTCCAGGGAGAAAAAAGAAGGAAATAACCAGCGCAGGAAAAGCGATGTTCACGGGGATGTGTGTGGGTTGGGGTGTGTGGCCGCTTCAGCCGACGCGTCAGTGTTTATCCGCCGGCGGCATCAATCCCTCACACGCCTCGCTCTCATCCGCATCGCGCAACGCACGCGAGTCACAAAACGCCTGCACCAACGCATCCAGACGCTTGCGCGACTCCGGATGCCGAATCAACCGCTCCGCAGCCGACATCTCTTTGTATTTTCGCATTTTCTTCATGCCATCCACTCCAATCACCTCGCACAGCCAAAACACCCCCCAAGTATACCACACCCCCAAAAAACACCACCCATAAATGCATCACTGCAAACTTTCTAAATAAATGTTAGCTCATCAGAGAAAGTCAAGCCCCAATCAATCCATCCAATTCACTCAGAATCGCAACAATGGAATGACAAATAACCGTTCTTTTTTTCTTTTCATGGTATTCAAATAACATACCGGTTAATTTGACTTCATCCAAGGTGGATTGAGGCGTCGACCACAATGGACCGCCACTCATGCCTTGAATAGAAGGAATATTGATAAAGCCGCCATCCATTCCTTTATAGCCCTTTTTTCTTAACTGCAAAAAAATGTATTCCGCACTTTGCAAAATTTCCTCAGGGATATTGTTTGAATCAAACATAAGTTCAATGGCCCAAGGCTTTGATTTAATCTCAGAATTAAAAACCTTGTTTTGTGAGACAGGAAATCCGGTAACAAACATTAAATGATTCTCGATCCCCGATACATCTCCAATTAACGATTCGTCTATTTTAATTTGATCAATAAACTTTTGATCCAGAACACTCAGTTTTTCATTGTTAATTTCTGCTGCTGCCAAATCCAACAACGAATGAAAATTGAAAGCTTCCGTGTGCTTGAATATACAAAACAAGTGATCGTTCTTATGTGAAAACAGACGGACTGCCTTTGACCCGGGTGAACCTTTTATTTCTTCAATGACATGTTTTGCCGAAATAAAAAAATGCCTGTCGCGATACTGCAAAATAAAACCCGACCCCACAAACTCAAAACCATTTCCCTTTGGCACCACCACAGCAAGAGTCAACCTATCCCTGTATCGTTCAATCTGTCTGTGTATTTCCAACATTCCTCACCAGCATCCAAAAGAATGGCAGCTTATTTTGCTTTTACACCAATTTCATTGAGCGCTTCTGTCAGCTCTCTTGTTTCAAACGCGTTTTCGCAGTGTGACAACCTGAATATAAGAAACTCCATTGCCAATTCCCTTTGCATATTCGCAACATTGGCAATGGACCACTCAACCAAATCCGGTCGATTCTCGTCCTCATAATTCTCTTTTGTCCATTCCAGAACATGAATGGATGCTTCAATGCTGATTTCCTTATCGCTGTATCCCCGATAAGAAAGTAAATCATTTATGGCCATCGCCCCTTGCAAAGGATCAATGTTTTCATCGCGAAGAACCCGGATTAACTCGATCAACCTTTGACTCACCTCTTCAACGTCTAAAACCGATGGAAGTTTGTCGATATCTGATAATGATTGAATTTTCATAAATTAAACAAAAGGTAAAGTGTGGTGGCAGTTTGAGGTGTGGTGTTTTGTGCTGGTTCAGCGAAAAGTCAGTGAACAAACTATCCGACAGGCACTATTTTTAGCGCCATGACTATAGCATTTGAACTCTCCGCCTGTACGGTTAAAACTGCTCCAGACATAAAATCTATTGCTGTAAGCCAATGTGGTTCAGCGGTTTGATTGGGCTCAATTATAATTACTCCATCAGCCCAATCTTCATCGACCCAATAACCGAAAGAATTTAAGCAATCATCCTCTGTAAAGGGTGTTTCTGAATCTCGAGACATAAAACGAAATTCACTCACTTGATTGAATTCGATAGATAAAGCTTTGGGTGTGTCTGATCTAGAT
>JBNLBT010000015.1:0-50852 GCA_050303435.1 Marinicellaceae bacterium | reverse complement strand
AAAACACATGGCCAACATCAGCAACCTGTACTGGAACGAAAAACCTTTCAACCACTACCGCGTCGAGGCCGCCCGCCTGCCGGTCGGCCCCTTCCTGAAACTCAAAATGCACACCGCCAACGCCATCCGCAACACCCACTGGCTCAACCACCGCCTGGTCCCCTGGCTGCAAAACCAACTCCTCCCCGCCGCCTTCAACATCGTCACCCTCGCCCTGATGATCTGGGGCGTGGTGTGGGTGGTGCGGTATTTGGTTCAATATCCATGAATCCCTGACTCATCACCATCAACACAGGAATCAATGAGCAGCACGCTGAGAAACCAGGTGCTTCACCTGATCCGACAAAGTTTTTTTTAGTGGACAATGTCGCGCTGCGCCGCGGTCAAGACAAAGCCCGCCCAATTGCATGGGCACCGGTAGCGGCGCAAGGATGGATCGGATAGAATTTGCTGCGTGTTTTTCTGCCACCTGATCATGACCAACATTGAGTTTTTTAAATCAACAACATTACTATTGAATATAGCTGTACAAGTTGACAGCCGACCATTTAACAGGGTCTTTCGATTTCCCAAGGCTTATTTCAGTTAATTGCATCTCACGAAAAGCAGCAGGGATGTCGTCTGAAATTAAAAGCGCACGATAAAAGTTATTCATCATCCGATTGTATTGCCTGTCTGAAATTGGCAACAAGCTGCCCATGACCATACCTGCTCCCGCATCCAGTAGTGGTCTGACCAACGCCAGTGCGTGAGGTTGTAATTCGGAATAAGCTGCAGTATTGCAGGCAGCAAGCACAACCAGTATTGCTGAAATTTGACTTGATAAAGCATACAAATCACCCACCAACAGTTCAGACCCGGGTTGCGCACCAAAGATAAGGTTGGACATCTCTGGAAGAATTGTATTGATCTCTCCGTGGCCAGAAAAATGAACAATGGTTGCGTTTTGTAATGCATACAGAAAATGATCTTTCGTTGATGCAACGCCTTGGTACAGCTCAGTGGAATATTTAGTCTTTAGTATCTCAACCAAATTGCCTGTTTCTAGTTTGGCAAAGGGTAGTTTACGTGTCGCATCAGCCATTGATGCATCAAATAAGACAGCCAATTCATGTTTGTCTTCGTGCAGAGACTGCTTGGCATTGGAAATGACCAGTTCTGGACTTATCAAAACATTGACCAATTCAATCAGATATTTTTGATCATGATCATTCCACAATCCCGGAAACGGCACACTAAACAATTTATCATCTGGGACAATGTACAAGTGATCATAATTGTTCAACTTGTCCTCAATAGGGCCGATGATTGAGTCATAAAGTAACGACAAAGAAGCCCTTCTGCTCCTCAAGCCTCCAATGATGTGAGCGCTGGAGGCATTGGCAATCACTGAATCGGCTTCTTCTATTTTCACATAATAATTTGCTTCGATCCCAGCGGCATCAATCAGCCATCCGGATACATGGCCATTCACCATCGCCAACACCAAGCTGGCCTTTCCAGGGTTGTGGGCTTTGGCCACCGCATTTAGATAGTGACTGAAATTTTCCGCATTGATTCCACGGGCTTGTAGCAAAGACACAAACGCTGCTTGCTGACGACCTTCTTGTAGGTATGATTCTATGCGGGCCTCATGGATTGGCCGGAATCGGCGCTGCAAAGAATGGCTTAATTCCAAGGTGTTATTTGATGACTGTATTTGTGAAACCATATTTGCAAGAGCCTCAATTTCTTCATTCGAAGTCTCATGCCCTTTAAGGTCAATCGCAGAAACTCTGGCCAGCATTTCCAACTCTCGATTTTGTTGACCTGAAAATTTCAATTGAGCATTCTGTATTGAAGCCAACCCAAGCATCGGCGATACTTTTGCCACAGATAGCCCATTGACGTATTCATAGTGAGCTGTTATATCCGCTCCAATATCATTGCTTTTAATGATTTCCGCAGCTTGGGATAACACCTCATGAGCGTCTCTTCCCAATGCAATGTAAGCTTCTGCCAGCGCCACACGCGCCAAAACATGCAAGTGGGGCGAATGCGTCTGCGTCAAATTGTCTCTAAAACACTCAGCATAAGCCAACTGCACATGGGGCACCTTAAGGAATCCAGATATGTCTGCCAAAAAGCCACAGATCTGTGGCAAGCTTTTCCTATTTGCTTTGTTTGCAACAATTCCCTTCAGTGCCAAGCCAGCCCACTTCCAAGCAATGTTGGGGCGATTGGCCTTTGAATAGGCCTCCGCCAATAAAGCCATGGCCCGGGCATACAATTCGACTTCCCCACTTTTTTCCAATCGCTCGATGGCAAATGTGTAATGTCGGATCGCTGTTTCGATGTGAGCTTCTCGCAATGCAATGCTTCCCAGAATTGTTGCATTGCGCGCCTCCAGAAATGGCGATTGTACATCTTCACACAACCAACCATTGAGTGGATCCAGCACATCCCGGGCCTTCGAAAGCTCAGCCATTGCAAAAACAGCCGATGCATGTAGGCTTCGAGCCACTGGGCAGAGGGGCGAATCCACTGGCAACTTGTCTCGGAGTGAATTCAATCGTGTTTTTGCCGCATTGAAATCACCCACGGCATATGATTGAATGGACTCTTGTAGCATCACCCCAAGCATCAGTCTTGATTTATCATTGTCAGCACATACCCAGGAAACACCTTCCAACACCAATTCATCGCCATACAATGCCTTAAGCTTTTCTCCCATAATGCGCCATTCGGTTGAACCACTGTTACAAAATCGATCACGATCCTCAGCAATAAACTTGAGGAACCCCTCTCCCCGCATCAGTTTAGCCCCCTGGTGATTTATTGATTGACCAATGGCTGTCCCATTTGAGTTTTGAAGCGATTCGATGTTTTTTCGGGCTTCTAGAGACCACGGCAATGTGGAGAATTTCTCGGCTTTCGACCAAGAAATGATGGCCTGATCAATAAGTTGAAGTTTCTCGAAAATCAGCGCTTGGTTGAAATGCGCCCTGGCATGGAATGGCTCGATTTTCAAAGCCGACTCCGTAGCTGACAAAGCGTTTTCCAACGCGCCCCATGGTGTTTCTGCATTCATATTTGCGACACTCAGTGCTGCGAAGTCATTCCACAAATCAGCTGAGTCTGGATTTTTTACAACACTTTCTGCAAGCAGCCTGTTTGCAATTTTCATATTGCTGCCAGTGATCAGATAATACAAACCTTTCTCATGATCCGTAAGCCTTGCTAACTGTGGTTCGATCGATTTCCTGTAGCCATCAATCTCATCATTTTGCAACACTCTGCTGCACCGATCGACATCGGGAATTTTATTTGTGCACACTTCCAATTCCGCATCAATCGATGTGCGGGGTTGGATCCAACGGATTGAACTCATCAACTGTATCGCGTTGCCCTTAGTCTCAAATAATAACCAGAAAATACAGACCCCCATGATGAACAAGGCCAAAGCAAGTATTAAAACTTTATCTTTCCATTGAAACATTCTGACTTTGAGATTCATGTATTTATCACACCATATTGATTATTAAAAAACATGACGATTGGATATGCGCGATTTAATATGTGTCCTGCCCCTGAAACAAACATTTGTTGGCAACTTTCATTGTGGCGAATTCTAATTTTATTCCGTGATCCTTGCTTATTTCCAGGCTAAAGGTGTGCGCAAGCGTATTTATACTAGCCAAAATCATTGGAGAAAACATGACATGGAAGGTCATAACTTCTCCAACAACCTGCACTTGTTATCAACCAAATGACATCGTTGAGTTGGTAAACGAAACCTGCTTCTCAAGATCATAGAAACATGAAGATTCAGTGCGATGTTGGTCTTCTGCAGTGCACTATCGTTATATGATGATTCATTCTATTCTCACGGAGGTTTCTTATGGCGAATAAATTACAAATACAGTTCAGAGGGTTGGTTGGTCTCTTGCCCATGCACATCAATAAAAAAACCACGTCAATGGTGGGCATATTGCCTGATGTCGGACATGGCATCTATATTGAACCTGGCCCCAACACTACAGAGTATATACACCCGCATGTTGCAGCCCTCAAAATTCGTGCAGATCTTTACAATAAGAGCCGCAGCTCGAGAGAACCTCATTTTCAATACAAGCACGAGGGTGATGATTATTTACTGTTTATCTTCAATAGAGAAAGCATGGGGCCAACAAATGCTGAGCAGACTGGACTTGCTTATGAACACACGCCTTTAAATCGACACCAACCTTCAACATGCTTCGTTTCAACAGGCCATGAAAAAGGTCTGCAATGGATACCAAACACAGATATGGCTGAAATTGAAGAACAGAGAGAATTCGGTGGATTTGATTTTAATAAATATTTAAATGAAGATTTAACTCCCAAATCATTGCCAGATTCCCCCAGTGTGGCTGGAACACTGGTCATCGAAACAGGAAAGATCTATGTAGAAACAATTAGAAATAACAATTTTGAATTCAAAGTACCCGGAGCATCCGCGCCTGAGTGGTGTCAATCTGTTTTTTATGATTTGATTTGGGAATTGGAGATCAATGATGATGTTGCCGTCTTTGAGTTTAAAGACACCGACGGAAAGACCACTCAAGTTGCATTGAACGCGGTTGGAGAAAATGTGTCATTCGAAATTGTAAACTTAGAGCTCGAAACCATTCTCGAAATAGGCCAGGGAGCACATCCAAATAACCAAGAAATAGATTTCGACATGGCCGTTTTTTATTACTTGGTCAGAAATGTACCCTCTCCTCAACAAGGAATGCCACTGCCCCATGTAAAACCCGGCGATTTTCCAGGAACCACAGGGCTATGCATTCCTATGATGTACGGGAGATAAATTCAATACATGATTTTCATTTTTTCATTTGTTACTGATTAATTGATTTTCCTCAAAATTTCTAAAGGAAACTATAAAATGAACGATTCAGACATGTATACCCCTTCCAGAGAATTGGTATTAAAAATACCAGACACTCTCAATGTAAAAACCATTGATCAATTGATCGAAAAAGAAGGCGGCCAATTGATTTCTTTGAGAAATGCGGCTGAAATAAATGCAATAGTGGAGCTGCCTGAATGTCTTTCAACAATTCATTTCGTGCGCGGAATCCCTGACAACAAGTTAGAAGAGATTTGCAATTATACGGTAATTAAAGAATCTACAGATTTTGCTTTCATCAGGAAAGTCGCTGAAGTTTGTATTCAATTCAATGAAGGGGGGGCAGAAGAATTGCGGAAACCCTTAACCGATCGATATGATCAAAGCAGGGAACAAGAATATTTGCAGCAAGGCCCCAAAGGTATTGATGCATATCATGCCTGGGCGTGTCATGGTGGCAAAGGTCAAAACATTCAAGTCATCGACATTGAAGGTGGTTGGAACTTGTCTCACGAAGATTTGGATATCCAGCTTCTTCTAGGTACCAACAATGAAGAATATGTGATCGAAAACCATGGCACTGCGGTGGCCGGTGTCATCTGTGGCAAAAAAAACAACTTTGGAATCACCGGCATCGCACATGAGGCTCAATTTTCAGCCATTTCAATTTATCCTACAGGGTGCAGTTCGGCCGCCATTTTGAATGCTGCCAACAGACTTCAACCGGGAAATGTGTTACTCATTGAGTTACACCGCCCCGGCCCCAACCACAATGGTTCCAATGGTCTCATCCCGGTTGAATGGTGGCCCGATGATTTCTGTGCCATTGAGTATGCAACTGACAAAGGCATCGTGGTCATTGAAGCAGCGGGCAACGGGAGTAAAAATTTAGATGACGACATCTACAATACACCCTTGGGCAACTTTGGCAATGATTGGGCCAACCCATTTAATCGTAGCAACGCAGACTGCGGAGCAATCATTGTGGGTGCCGGTGCCTCACCGCTCAATCGAAATGTAAGAGACAGGTCACGATTGTCTTTTTCAAATTATGGCTCATGCCTGGATGTTCAAGGTTGGGGAGAAATGTTGGTTTCAACCGGGTATGGTAATTTAGGCAACGGAAGCAGAAAGAACAGCTGGTATACAAATTCATTTGGTGGCACTTCTGGCGCAGCATCAATGATTGCAGGTATTGTTGCCTGTATTCAGGGCGCATACAGAGCAAATTTCGGTTCCTTTTTGCAGCCAAAAAAAATCAGAGAATTGTTAAACACCAATGGTCATGATCAAACCAGCGGCAGATACGCACCCAAGAACCAAAATATAGGTAAAAGACCCGATTTGCGTCTTTTGCTGGATCAATTGAAAATTAAAAAGAAAATTCCCTAATTATCAACAACAACCAATTGATAAATTTGTTCCTCTTCAGCTGCCAAATCAGACAACTTTATTTCCCATAAACCAGGGTTCATTTCTTTTCTTTCAATTGAGACGGTGATGGAACCATCATTTCCGGCCATTAAATTTTTAATAACCAATATGGCCCCTGAAAGTCGGGATTGGAATCGCAAAGTATATGTTTTTGTCAAAGACTCGGGGTAAAGTTGTATCACAAGTGGCTGATTTTCTACCAACCGAACTTGTCTTTCTGTATTGTTGGCACTGCGTTGTTTTTCCAGCAAGACGAATGCCACTTGTCCTTGAATACTTTCATTCATAAACGAATGCTCCACCCACAACACAGCGGCGGTGGTGTAGGCGGCCAGGTGCAGGGGCAGCAGCCAGGGGCTGAGGAACCATTTCAACAGGTTGATGTTCTTTTTGCCTTTGACTTTGGGGGTGTCGCTGGCCGCGGCGTGTGCGCCGTCGCGCAGCAGCAGGTCGTTTTGCAGCTCGGCGATCACTTCGGGGTGGTCGGCGAGCCACAGCTCGAGGCGCGCTTCGTCTTCGGGGCTCAGGCGCTGCTGCAGGTAGTCGCGCAGCGTGGATGAATCGGGGGGTAGATCAATCACATCGGCACCTCATTGAAACACATGAACACCGCCAGCAGCCACATCAGCGCGCCGGCGCCGGGCATTTTTTTCTGCCGGGCGCTGGCCGCGTTGTGCGCCGCGATCAGGGTGCCCAGGCGTTCCTTGGCGCGGTAGATCACGCGGTCGAAATGCGCCGGGGTTAGATCCAGCTGCGTGCAGATCTGTGCTTTGTCCATGTCCTGCAGGTAGAATTTTGTCAAAATCTGGCGGTCGCGTTCGGTCGGCAAGGCTTGAATCATGTCGCGCGCCAGCTGCACGCGGTGCTGCCATTCGATTCGATCGAAGGCGTCATCGCCGGTGGCGTCTTCGATCAGGTCAATCAGTTCCTGGTCCACCGATGAATCAAATTTGTGGTCCTTGCGTAAACTGGCGTAGCCGATGTTGATGGCGGTGGTGCGCAGGTAGGCGAGGATGGCGGCGGGCCGGTCGATTCGTTGGCGCTGCAGTTTGTGCAACACCACCATGAATGCTTCCTGCACCACGTCCATGTGAAAGTCGGCGCGTGCAAATTTGCGCCGCACGATGAACAGCAACCAATTGTAATAACGGCCGACAAACGTTTCGCTGGCCAGGCGATCTCCCTGCATGATTTGCTCCGCCAGCGCTGCCGCGACCGACGAATCACCCTCACCGGATTGATGCGTGTGTGTGTGCTCCATCTCTGTTCCGGGTCTGTTGTAACGGTTTATTTTTTCCCCCACACGCCCGGACTGACGTGCCGGGTTTTTTCGGGAAGTGTGTTTAATGATCATACAACAGCCTCGACGGAATGCGCAAATTTTACCTGCTCATGAGTGAATCCGTGTTGCGGCGGACGCCATTCTCCCGGCAATGGTTGAAAAAGTTTGTGCGCGCTGCCGCAATCGGTCAGTTGCTGACCGTCAGGGTTTTGTATTCGTCAAAGGCAAACTGATCGGTCATGCCGCTGACGTGGTCCTGAATCAGTCGGCAGCGGTGGTACAGTTCCCACAGCGGCTGCGCCTCAGGGTGCGACTCGGCGCGGGCCTGCACCGCCACCTGGTAGGCCTTGACGTATTTGTTGCCCAGCCGGTTGAACAGGCGCGATTCCAACAACGGGCCGCGTGCCGTTCCATTGAGCAGGTCTGTGAATTGAGCGCTGGTTAAATTCAGCAGTCCGCCGTAGATGTCCAGCAGCCCGAAGATGATCCGATAGCCCTGGATTTCCAGGGTTTGCACTTCCGGGTGATTGAACACGTGGCGGTGACCCACGCGTTTGAAGGTCTGCACCACCTTGTGGAAGGGGCTGTCGTCTTCCAGCAAACCCTGCTGAAAATCGCCGCGGTGCATCGCCGCCAGGTGATCGACAAAGCGTTGCGCGGCGTGATCAATCAGGTTGTGTATCAGGCCAACCCGCAGCCAGACAAAATACTCATGGCTTTTATTGATGGCCTCATCCTGGCTGCGTTTCAATGCGTAGTCAAGCACCGCACGGTACGATCGTTTGCGCCCACCGGCATCACTGAAATCGGCCGCTTCAGCGTCGCCACCAATGTCTGTAAAAGTGTCCAGCAACAGCGCGTGCAGCCGCGCTATGGTGAGGATGTCTTTTTCCACCGAGTCTTCAATGTCGGCCAGACAGTAGGCGATGTCATCGGCCGCTTCCATCACGTAGGCCAGCGGATGCCGCGCACCGGGCGTCATGTTCAGCGCCTGGTGCAGCGAGTCGATGTAATCCTGTTCCGACAAATAGAAACCGGGTTTTTTCTGTAGACGCCCATGATCCGGGGATTTTTCCTGCCACGCCGGGCGGGTGTATTTCAGAATGGCCGCGGTTTGCACAAAGGTCAGATTCATGCGCTGCAGGGATGTCACCAGACGAATCGCCTGCGCGTTGCCTTCAAAATGCTGCAGATCCATCTGCATGCGCTGTTTCAATGCCTGCTGCGACGCGTCCTGCGCGGCCAGGCGCTCAAACACCGCCGGCAGGTTTTTGCGGCTCCAGTCGATGATCGCGCCTTCGCCGAAATGACCGAACGGCGGGTTGCCCACGTCGTGCAGCAGACAGGCCATTTCCACCAGCGACTCGCAGGCGCCCTGCAGGCCATCGAGGCCGCAGGCCTGCACTTGATCGCCGAGTTTTTCAAACAGTGTTTTGACGATGTAGCGGCCGTTCTGTTGCACTTCCAGTGAATGCGTCAGGCGCGTGCGCACCGCGGCGTTGCGTTCCAGCGGAAACACCTGGGTCTTTTGTTGCAGCCGACGGATCGCCGCCGAAGCGATGATGCGGCCGCGATCGCTTTCCAGTTGTCGCTGCAGCCGGTCCACGCCGTGCCGGCTCAATGACTGGTCAACATCGGGGTCGAATTTATAGGGTCGGGCCAAACTGAAAAGGCGGCTGAAATCCACGTTGCGAAGGTCCACTGATGGTTGCTCAGGCTGCATTATATCGGCTTTGTTCGGGCTGTGCAGGGTCGCGGCACAAAAAAAGCGGCCGCAGGGGCCGCTTGCATCGAGTGTCGAACAGATCCACTGCAATCACAGATGAGAGGACCATTCTTCCACGCGCTTGGCCTGCGCCTGCAGCAAGGCGTCGACATCGCCGCTGACTTCAATGGCGTCGATGCGATCGCCCTGGGCAATGGCATTGACCACCGCCTGGTCGGCATCGGAATTGACTTTGCCAAACACCGTGTGTTTGCCGTCCAGCCAGTCGGTTTTGATGTGGGTGATGAAAAACTGACTGCCGTTGGTGCCGGGGCCGGCGTTGGCCATCGACAGCACACCCGGCGCGTCGTGTTTCAAATCCGCGGTGCACTCGTCTTCAAAACGGTAACCCGGAGAACCGGTGCCGGTGCCGTGCGGGCAGCCGCCCTGGATCATGAAATCGGGAATCACCCGGTGAAAATTCAGGCCGTTGTAAAATCCTTTTTGCGCCAGATTGACAAAATTGGCCACCGTCACCGGCGTTTGCTCCGGCGTCAGCGTCAGATGGATGTCGCCTTTGCTGGTTTTGATGGTTGCGGAGATGTTCATGCTCAATTCCTGTGCGTTTAAAGGGAATGTATATTGGGGCCATGATGGCCCACTTCAAGCACACGTTGATGGCCGCCGGGATGGACTTTTGCGCGCTTCAATTTATAATGCATGGCATCTGCCGCTTGGAAATCAAATGACACACGCCACCCACCACCCGCTTGCCGGCGCCCTGTGGATGATTCTGGCCGGCGCCTGTTTCGCCGTGGTCAACACGGCCAGCCAATACCTGAGCATGGCACTGGGCCTGCACAGCACGGTGATCGGCTTTTACCAGTATTTCATTTCATTCCTGGTGATGCTGCCCTGGATCGTCCTCACCGGCCTGGGCGCGGCACTGAAAACACGGCGCCTGGGGATGCACGTGTTGCGCGTGCTGTTTTCGGTGATCGGCATCCAGTTCTGGCTGTGGGCCCTGTCGGCCGGCGTACCGATCTGGCAGGCCATCGCGCTGGTCATGACTTCGCCGCTGTTTGTCACTTTGGGTTCGGCGCTGTTTCTCAAGGAACAGGTTGGCGGTCACCGCTGGCTGGCCACCCTGACCGGTTTCGCCGGGTCCTTGCTGATCCTTGAACCCTGGAGCGAATCGTTTCGCCTGGCGGCGCTGCTGCCGGTCGCTGCGGCGGTGTTCTGGGCCGCCTATTCATTGATGATCCGCTTCATGTCGGACACCGAAAAACCCGCCGCAATGGTGATTTATCTGTTGCTGCTGATCGCGCCGTTCAATTTCCTGCTGGCCCTGCCAAACCTGCATTGGCCGGCGACCGCGACCTGGCCCTTGTTGCTGGCCTCAGGCGCCCTGGTGGGGCTGGCGCAGTGGTCCATCGTCAAGGCCTATGCCTGGGCCGATGCCTCGTTTGTGCAACCCTTTGATCTGGTCAAACTGCCACTCAATGTGCTGGCCGGTTACCTGGTGTTCAATCACGTGCCACCGGGCCGGCTGTGGCTGGGTGCTGTTCTGATCATCGCCGCCACGTTGTACATTTTCTATCGTGAACGGCATTCAACGCACGAATGAATTGGCCTGATTTGCAACAATTCATTGACACTGGAATCCCGGCTATTGTTAAATTGCGGTGAACATTTGAATTGTTCGAGCACACATTTGTTTACACGATAGAGGGACATATTATGAAAAAAATCAAAACCTTGGTGTTGATCTCTGCGATGCTCATGCTCGCGGCCTGTACGCCGAAAAACCCACCCTGTCCACCGCATTGCGGCGGTGACAACCTGACTCAGTCTGAGTAAACCGGTAGCGCATCGGCCCACATCGATGTGAAACCTCACTTTGCAAAACTGTTATTGTGCTTGCTTCCGCTGTGCCCCGTGTGGGCCGGGAGCAAGCACCACACCCAACAAATCACTCTGCTCAATCATCCGGCGCTGGTGCAGTTGCGTTCGGAAAAAATCTGGGACATTCATCAGGACGACAGTGGCCGCATGTATTTTGCCGGCCGCAACGGCCTGTATGTGTTTGACGGCAACAAACTGACGTTACACAACAGCGACAACAGCGACGGCGGTCTGCCGGAAGATGAAATTTATCGCATTGTTGAAGCCTCCGATGGGCGGCTGTGGCTGACCTTGATGCTGGGCGGATTGTCGATGTATGACCCGCGCAGCGAGCAACTCACCCACTTCAGCCAGCTGAACCGGTCCGGTCCGGTGCGACACGTGCACGGCCTGGCCGAAGATCAGCACGGGCGCTTGTGGATTGCCACCCTGGACAAGGGTTTGTTCACCTTCGAACCCAACACACAGAACCTGACACACCTCAGTCGACGCGAGAACCCGCCCCCCTGGCTGCAATCGGATCACGTGGTGGACGCCTTGATCGACCGCAATCAGCAGCTGTGGCTGTCGTTCACCGAGTCGGCGGTGGTGCGGGTTGACCTGTCCGACCCGGACAGCAACTATGCCGTGTTTAATATGCGGCCGGACACGGAGGACGAATTTTCCAACTTGATTCTGCGCATTCAGGAAAGCCCGGCGGGTGAACTGTATTTCATCGGATCCAACGGCATCCATCGCTGGAATCCAGACAGCGGGAAAATCGAATTGTGGCAGGACAACGCCGCGTTCGGTTTTGACGAGCCGAACCGACTGAATTCCTTGCAGTGGCACGACGACGGCTTGTGGATTGCAACCGACAATGGCTTGTTTCAATGGCGGCAGGATCGCCTCAACGCCATCGCCCTGATCAGCAGCGACGGCGTGTTGTCCAATCAAGCAGGCATCAACGCGGTGATTTTTGATCACCACGGATTCCCCTGGCTGGCGTCGCAGAATCGTGGCCCGCTGATCCTGGCAAAAAACCTCAACATCAACAGTTACCACGTGGCCGCCGCCGGCACCAAAGCAGAGCAATTGTTTGATTTCAGTTTTGATTTGCAGCGCAAGGGTCTGTGGATGGCGCTGGGCTCGGCCGGATTGGTGCGGGTCGATCTGCTCAGCGGTGAGATGCAACCCGTGTCTGTGCCGGCGCTCGCCACCGGCGATTTCTCCACCGCGGTGACCACCGTGTACGCCGACGATGACCGCCTGTGGATCGGCACACCGGGTGGACTGTACACACTCAATCCCGACACCAGCGAACTGACCGACCTGACCCATTTGTTCGGACAGGACAGTCCGGCCAATGTGTTGCGCATTTACCCGGCGCACGAACGGCATCAATGGCTGCAGATGAACAACCAGGGTTATGAGCTGATGAACACCGAAACCCTGGAAACGCACCCGTTTGTTCTCGATTTTGATTTCAGCCTGATCACCATGACGCGCACCACAGCCGCCGGTGAGCTGCTGTGCGTGACCCCGCACGCGGTGTACCGCAGCGACCTGAAGACGCAGCACATGCAAGCCATCTTTCGTTCCGCCGGTGGCATCGCCGACATCGCTCCGGATAAAGACGGCCATTGGCTGCTGATGAACAATCGGGTGCACCGCCTGCGCGATGACGGCCGGCAACTGCAACTGGCAACGGGCACCTCGATTGCCCCACCCGCTGGCGTGCTGCTGACCGACATGGTGTCGGATGCGCGCGGAGATCTGTGGTTCAGCACCTCACAGAACGGCCTGTACCGCTGGCTGCAGTCCAGCGGAGAATGGCAACAGTTCGCTCACACCGAAGGTTTGCCAAGTCAAAAGATCACCGACATCGTGCGCCTCGAAGACGGGCAGATAGCCGGCAAGAATCCACAGGCGGTGATCCACCTGCAGCCCGAGAAAACACATAAAATCATGCGTCAGAGTCGTCTGGACATTCACGCCTTTTATATGGATGACAGGCCTGTGGCGCTGTCCGATGCGCCGCTTGAAGTGCCCTACGACGCCACCATGGTGGCGATTGAATACAGCAACGACGCGGTGATTGACCAGCCCGGCTATTTTCAGATCCGACTGGCCGAACTGGACCAGGACTGGTCCAACGCAGAACAGGAATACCGCCAGGTGTTCCGCTTTCTGGAAGCCGGCAATTACACCTTTCAGGTGCGCAAGAAATACCTGGACGACAGCATGCATTCCAACGTCGCCACGATTCAATTTCGGGTGAGGCCCAAACCCTGGCTGACCTGGTGGGCCTATGCGCTGTACCTGGCCGCGGCCCTGTCGCTGGGGGCACTGGTGTACCGTTTCCAGCTGCGACGACGGCTGCTGCACGCGCAATACCAGCAATCACTGGAGAAAAGACGCTTCGCCGAATCGCAACTCAGCCTCACCTCGTCGCTGGTGAAAACCCTCGACGTGCAGGAAGTGCTGCAACGCACGGTCAACCAGATGCGTGAACAGTTTGGCTGCGATCGCGCGTTCATCGGTCTGTGGCACCGCCGCGATGAATCGCTCACCTGGCATGCGTCGCACGGTTTCGACCCGCCGCCTTCGGTGGCATCATTCAAAAGCACCGCCGAAGCATTGCATCAATCCGGACACGACGTCGAACACCATCAAAGCGATGCCCATTCAATCAGCGTGTTGCTGCAGACCACTGAAGACTATACCGGGCTGTTGTCCCTGCACAAAAGCGATCAGACCATCAACGCCATCGATCAGGCGCTGATCATCGCGCAGGCTGCGCAGTCATCGGTGGCACTGGAAAACGCCCGTCTGTTCAATGAAGTGCGCCACCTGGCGCGCATGGCCAATGAAGCCAGCCAGGCCAAAAGCGATTTCCTCGCGCGCGTCAGCCACGAAGTGCGCACGCCGATGAACGGTGTGCTGGGCATGACCGAACTGATGATGGACACGCCGTTGAACGATGAACAGCAGGTGTACGCCCGCTCGATCATGGATTCCGGCGAACACCTGCTGGAAATCATCAACGACATTCTGGATCTGTCCAAAATTGAAGCCGGCAAACTGGAGCTGGAATGCAAACCTTTCCGTTTGCTTGAACTGATTGAAGAAGTGTTCAATGCTTTCGTGTCACAGAGCAAGAAAACCCACGTGCTGTTGTTGCTGGATTTCCGCTGCGATTCACAGGAAATGCGCATCGGCGATGCCCTGCGCATCAAACAGATCATCTACAACCTGCTCAGCAACGCATTCAAATTCACCGCCAAAGGGCACATCACCCTGCGCGTTGAATGCGACGCCGATGATTCTGAACTGTTGCGTGTGCACGTGATCGACACCGGCATTGGCATCGACAACGCCCTGGCCGAAGAACTGTTCAAACCGTTCGTGCAGGCCGATTCAAGCACCACACGCAAATTCGGCGGCACTGGACTGGGCCTGGCCATTGTCAAGCAACTGAGTGAAAAAATGCACGGCGGTGTCCACGCGCAAGGCGAACACGGGCGCGGCAGTCATTTCCACGTGCACTTGCGACTGCCGGTGACCCGCGCAGCGGCCTCTGAGGCGCCGGCAAAAACTCTGAACCTGAGCACCAACATCCAGCACCCGGCCTTGCAGGCTGCACTGGCATCCCTGCAGAATCTGCCCGGCATCCAGATCAGTCATGACAACGGCGCGGCCACCGACGGCTTGCTGATTGACGCGGTCGACTCCCTCAGCGCGGGTCAGATCACCGCCATCAAACGGGCCCTGCACGCGGACCGCCCGGTGCACGTGCTGGTGTTTTCCAAACAGGCCCTGGCGGAACAGCGCAAATGGCTCAAGCAGGCCGACATCGCTTTACTGCAATTGCCGATCTGTCACAGCGACCTGAGCAAATGCCTGCGCAGTGAACAGCCGGCACAACGCCGACCGGCCGCGGAAATCAAACAACAGCACGGCGGTCCGATTCATGTGCTGGTGGTCGAGGATCATGCCACCAATCAACAGCTGGTGATTGAAATCCTGGAAAACATGGGCCATGAAGTCGAGGTGGTTGAATTGGCCGAGGAGGCCCTGCTGCGGGTGCAACTGATCGATTACGACCTGCTGCTGGTGGATTTTCATTTGCCGCACATGGACGGCATCAGCATGCTGGAAGTGCTGCAGCATTCGGAACAGTACGCGCGCAACCGCAACACCCCGGCGATTCTGGTGACCGCCGATCTGACCGCGAAAGTTTTCCGCCGCTCCGAGCAAGTCAAAATCGAACACATTCTGACCAAACCGTTTAAACGCAAAACGCTTGAACAGGCGGTACAGTCCATTGTGGATGCGCACGCCACGGACGCAACGCCGGGTGAACAGGTGTGAGTCCTGTTGAGCCCAAGACCGCGTGCCCGAGTGCCGTGTCGTGAGCACGCTGCGAACCCTGCCAGGCTGCGCGCCGTTTGACGACGCACTGGCCGCGCAATTGCAGCCACACGCCGCATCGAACAGTGGCTACGTCAATCGACTGGCGCTGGCCGACTCCCCGTATCTGCGTCAACACGCCGACAACCCGGTGAACTGGCATACATGGGATGACTTGCCCTTTGCTCAGGCCAGGGCGACCGATCGACCGCTGTTCATTTCCATCGGCTACGCCACCTGCCACTGGTGCCATGTGATGGCGCGCGAAAGTTTTGCCGACGAAGCCGTGGCGCACGCCTTGAATGCTGCGATGGTGTCGATCAAACTGGACCGTGAAGTGTGGCCAACGGTCGATGCACACTACATGAGCGCCACACAGATCATCAGCGGCCACGGCGGCTGGCCCATGAGCGTGTTCGCCTTACCGGACGGGCGGCCATTTTTCGCCGCCACCTACTTCACCCGCGCGCAGTTTCTCGACCTGATTGCGCGCATCGATGCCCTGTGGCACAACCAGCGCGCGCAACTTGAAGAACAGGCCGCGCGCCTGGAGTCCGCCATCGCGCGGCATTTGAATCACCCGGACGCCACCGCCCCACTGGCCGGCGACATCCGTCAACACTGGCGCAGCGAACTGCTGCAGCTGCAGGATCGCCGGCACGGCGGTTTTGCGGGCGCACCCAAATTCCCGCAGGAACCCTGGTTGCAGGCCGCCCAGCAGCGCGCGGCTTTTGACCGCGATGTCGAAGCCGGCAATGCGGTGACTCAGGCATTGCACGCCATGCGACTCGGGGGCATTCACGACCACCTGGGCGGTGGTTTTCACCGCTACGCCACCGACGCGGCCTGGCGAGTGCCGCATTTTGAAAAGATGCTCTACAATCAGGCCCAGCTGTCTTTGCTGTACCTGCGCGCCTGGCTGCTGAGTGGTTCGACCGCGTTTCGCTCGGTGTGCACCACCACACTGGAGTATGTGCTCAGCGATTTGCGCCGGCCCGATGGGTTGTTTTGCAGCGGCAGCGACGCAGACGCCGACGGCGTGGAAGGCTTGAGCTTCACCTGGGACGCTGAACAAGTGCGGCAGGCACTCTCGGCCGTTGAATGGCGCCTGGCCTGTCAAATGTATGGGCTGGATGGCGCGCCTGAACTGGACGGCCGTCACGTGCTGGTGCGGCGCGGCGAGCCTGAGGACGGCGCGGCTGTGCGGGCCTTGCATGAACGCCTGCGGGCGCTGCGCACGCAGCACCCGCAGCCGCGCGTGGACGACAAGGCGGTGACCGCCTGGAACGCCATGACGATCAAGTCCCTGGCCGAAGCCGGCTGGCTGATGCAACGGCGCGACTGGTTGCAGGCCGCGCAGGAAAGCATGCAAGTGCTGTTGAAAAAAATGCTGCACCCCGAGCGCGGATTGCTGCGTTGTCGCTGGCACGGGGACGCCAGCGCGCCGGCCACGCTGTCGGACCACGCCTGGGTTCTGGACGCGTTGGTCAGCCTGTACGATGGCGAGGCCGATGCGCGCTGGCTGGACGCCGCGCAGCGCGTGCACCGCCTGGCCCTGCAACATCACTGCGACCCACAATCCGGGCTGATGCACAACAACCGCGTGCAACACGACGCGCCCCTGGCGCTGAACAATCGCAGCGGTGCCGATGGCGCCACGCCCTCGGGCAATGGGCAATGGCTATTGGCCTGCGCGCGCCTGCAGCGCCGCGGCACCATCGACCTGCGGACCCACATTGAACAACAGACGGCGGCGCTGGCGGCAGCGGCCAACGCGCATCCGCTGGCGCACAGCACCCTGCTGTGTGCACTGGATGTGCTTGAACACGGAGAAATCAGCCCGCTGCAACACCTGCCGGGGCATGCGCTCAGTGCCCACACGCAGGCACGCCAAGGCGCGCTGGAAGTCACGCTCAAGACCCACGGCGATGCGCGCATCAACGCCGCCGAACTGCGCCTGGCGGACACACCCGATGCCGAGCCGCTGGCCGGCCTCAGCGCCGCCGATGAACACGGCCTGGAAATCGGCACGCTGCGCGTCGCTGATTTTGCCTGCAGCGAATTGACCCGGCTGACCCTGCGCGTCACGCTGTGCAGGGAGCGGGTGTGCGCGCCGGCCGCCACGCTCACCGTGCTGGCCTTGCCGGGGCTGTGTTGAACAAACCACCGCATCGCCCGGTTCCACTGCCCATGGGCTTGGGTTAAAATCGCGCCATGACCCTGCACCCATCCATACCTCCGCGCATCTGTATCCTGCGGCTGTCGGCCATAGGCGATGTGACCCACGCGATCGCGGCGGTGAAAACACTGCAGGCGGCGCGACCCGATGCGCAGATCACCTGGGTGATTGGCCGGCTGGAACACAAACTGCTGCAAGGCCTGCCCGGCGTTCACTTTGCGGTGTACGACAAATCCGCGGGCCGCGCCGGCGTGCGTCAACTGCGCCAGGCGCTGGGACCGGAGCCCTTTGACGCCCTGTTGCACATGCAGGTGTCTTTGCGCTCGAATCTGGTCTCACGCGCGATCCGCGCGAAACGCAGGATCGGCTATGATCGAGCACGTTCGCGTGATTTTCACGGCCTGTTCGTGAACGAACGCATTCCCGCCGCCAGGCAACAACACGTCCTGGACAGCTTCATCGCATTCGCCCGCCAGCTCGGCGCCGATGTGCCGGTGTTGAATCAGGACATCCCCGTGAGCGCGGAAGACCGCGCCTGGGCCAAGGCCCATCTGCACCCGGATCGGCTGAATGTGGTGATTTCGCCCTGTTCCAGTCACCCATTGCGCAACTGGCGCAGTGACCGCTACGCCGCCATCGCCGATGAACTGGCGAGACTGCACGGTGCGCGCGTGATGCTGTGTGGTGGGCCGTCCGATTTTGAACGCCGCATGGCCGCCGACATTCAGGCGCTGGCGAAAACTGAATTGCTCGATCTGACCGGGCAAGACACATTGAAACAGTTCCACGCGCTGCTGTCAGGCGCAGACCTGCTGATTTCACCGGATTCTGGACCCGCTCACATGGCTTCCTGCGCAGGAACCCCGGTGATTGCCTTGCACGCGGCCAGCAACCCGCTGCGTTCCGGCCCGTACCATTTTCTTGACCTGGCAGTGAACCAGTACCCCGCGGCGGCGCAACGCTTTTTGGGTCAGGCGCCGGAGGCGTTGAAATGGGGCACCAAAATCGAACGACCGGGGGCGATGGATTTGATCACCCTGGACATGGTCAGAGAAAAGATTGCGCTGTGGCTGCAACGGCGCGATGCGCCGACTCAGCGGTAATCCTGGTAGGATTTTTCCTCCACCAGTTCGGATCCGGTCAAGGCGTTGATCTGTTTTTTCACTGCGGCGCGTTCATCGTTTTCATGATACACCCGGCGCGCCAGGGCAATGAACTCCTCGTCAAACGCCTTGTGCATTTCCTTGATGCGAATGTCGTCCTCGATGTCCCACAGGCGTTCATTCACCTGCTTCAGTTGCGCTTTCAAGTCATCCAGCCCGTCCGCGTCGATGCCGGCCTGCCGCCACAGCTCGTTGAGTTGTGACAGTTCATTGCGCACATTGCCGCGTTTCGTCGCGTCCTCGATGCGCTCGGACTTGATTTCCAGAATGGTGATTTTATCCAGCAGTTCGCCGATCGACACCGGCGCGTGTATCAATGCCACAGAAAGCACTCCCAAGGTTCTTAAAGGCCACCATTATAATTCCACTGCCAGGCAAACCCAAGTTGCCCGTTCATTGGCCCGCTGGCCAGGCCGGCCGGAACAGGTATAATCGCTGTGTTCATTCACTGGAACCGCCATGCAACGAATCCTTGCCCTGATCATCGCCTCGCTGGCTTCGATGCCAGCGCCCTGCGCAGCCGCGCCACACGCTGACATTGCGCTGGACATGGCGCAAAAGTCCATGCCCGAGCTGCTGCATGTGCTGGCGCTGCCCAACGACGCGCACCACCGCGAAGACATCGAACTGAACGTGCAATGGGCCGAACAGGCGTTCACGGCGCGCGGATTTGATGTCCGCCGTTTGTCCGGCGAACAACAGGCGCTGCTGCTGGCCGAACGCAGCCAACCGGGGGCCGAACGCACCCTGCTGCTGTATTTTCACATGGACGGTCAACCCGTGGATGCGTCGCTCTGGCAGCAGGCCGATCCGTACGCCGCGGTGCTGAAAGCGCGCGACGCGACCGGCCAGTGGCAACCGCTGCCGACCAGCGCACACGATTTCAATGCCGAAGACCGCTTGTTTGCCCGTTCCGCGGCGGACGCCAAAGGCCCGGTGATGATGTTTCTCACCGCGCTGGACGCGCTCAAGGCCATGCACAGCGCGCCACAGCACAACCTCAAGGTGATCCTGGATTTTGCCGAGGAAATCGGTTCACCGGGCCTGCCTCAGGCGGTGCAACAACACCGCGCGGCACTGGCCAGCGACGTGCTGGTGATCTTTGACGGCCCCAGGCACCCGTCCAACCGGCCCACACTGACCTTCGGTGCGCGCGGCATCGTCACCGTAAGCCTCACCGTGTATGGTCCACTGAAACCTCAGCACAGCGGCCATTACGGCAATTTTCTGCCCAACCCGGCGCAGCGGCTGGCGCGCCTGCTGGGCGGCATGAAAGACGACGACGGGCGCGTCACCGTGGCCGATTTTTATCGCGAGGTGCGCATCGATGACGCGGTGCGCACGGCCCTGGCCGAAGTGCCGGACGATGCACCGGCCATGCTGCACGCGGCCGGCGTGAAACGCAGCGAGGCCTGGGTCGACAGTTATCAGCTGGCCTTGCAATACCCGAGTCTGAATGTGCGCGGCCTGTCGGCCGGCTGGGTGGGCGACGCAGCGCGCACCATCATCCCGGACAGCGCGCGCGCCGAGATCGACATCCGCCTGGTGCCGGAAACCGACGCCGGAGTGTTGCTGCAGCGCCTGCGTGCACACATTGAGGCGGCCGGATACCATGTGGTTGAACAGGCACCCGATGCGCACACGCGGCGCGCCCACGATCGCCTGATCCTGTGGCAGGCTTCAGACGCCTACAAGGCCTTCCGAACCGACATGGACACCGCCGCGGGACACTGGCTCACGCGCGCCCTGCACAACGCCCTGGGCCAGCCGCCGGTGCGTTTACGCACCATGGGCGGGTCCATCCCCATCGCCCCGTTTGTGCAGGCGTTGAACGTGCCCGCCATCGTGGTGCCAACGGTCAATCCGGACAACAATCAACACGCCGCCAATGAAAACCTGCGCATGGGCAACTACGTGGAAGGTGTGCAAAGTCTGATCGGTGTGATGAGCGAACCCTGGCCCGCAGACGCCGCAGGCGATTGACCCTGAGCACACGCGCCGGGCAGGCGGTGCGTTGCCCGGCGCCAGCGACTCAGGGTGTGCTGCTGAGGGCCATGACCCGGTCTCAGGCGGTGTGCTGATCCAGCCCGGCATAGCGCGCGATCAGTTGCTTGCGCCAGCCCGGCCAATACCAGCGCTGTAACTTGAGTTTTAAACGCGTTAACAGGGCGTAATCCATGTCGTTGTCTTCCAGGTATTCCAGCCACAGTGCGATCGGCCAGTCGTCATCGGGGTTGTGGTGCATTGCCAGGGCCAGCACGTGTCGCTGCGTGTCCAGATCACCGCCCCAGCGTGGTTGACTGAAATGCACGGCCACTTCGTAACATTCCTGGTGCGTTGGATCAATCGCCACTGCGCGATGCAAACAGTCGATCAGCGCCGAACTGCAGCAGGCCTCGTGGCGCTGGCGTTCTGCCAGCATCGGCGGGCATGCGGGGTGAATCCTCAGGGCCACTTCAATGGCTTCACAGGCCAGGTCCAGCAACTCGGCAAAGGCGTTTTGTGGCGTTTCATCGACGTTTTCCCACAAATCCTCGCCGCGCCAATGCCACGCCGCGCGGCGCAGCAGGTAGGCCAGATTCCACCACGCCTCATAACTGCGCGGGTGCAAGCGCAGAATCGCCAGCGCCAGCGCCACCGCGCGCGCGTGCTGATCATCCTTTGACAGGGATTGCGCAGTCTGCGCCATCAAAATGGCGTTGCCGTTGCGTGCATCCAGCGCCTTGAGCATGCGCACCGCCACGGCCCGATCGATGTCCGGGTCCTCTTCGCGCCAGTGCCGGTTCACCAGCGCGGCCATGAGGGTCGCGTGGTTGCCGTGGCGCTTGCGCAACACGTCGTGGCGTCGATAGGCCTGTTTCGGCGTCAATTCAGTCGCCCGCTCGCCCATCAGCAGCGCCAACGCCAGCGCCGGTGAACGCGCTTTGAGAAATTCGCCCGCTTCGACGTTCAGCGCGTCCCAGTTGCGTCCGTGAAATTTTTTCAGCAGCCGCGCCAGCCCGATGATCTCCGCGTCCGGCAGGCGGTGCTGCAGCGCCTGTTGCTGTTCTTCACTGAGGCCACAACCCAGGCCTTTCAGGGTCCACACCAGCAGGTTGATCAGCACGCGTTGATGCCGTTGTGGGCCTTGCGCAGAAAAGGTTTCCTCGGCCAGCACTTTCTGGTCCTTGACGCGCAGCCAGCGCACTTTAACCCACAGCACCTCGCCTTCGCTGCGGATGGCGCCGATGACGGCGCTGGGTAAATCGTTGAGCCGGGCGTGGCGCAACACCCGCGGCAATGCATCCAGCCGCGCGTGCACCCCATGCTCACGGTCCCAGTAATCGCAGCGGCATTTGTACGGCGATGCGTCCGGTTGATACAACGCAAAATCAATGCCCAGCGCCGGCAAATCCTCCAGCACATGGCGCAAGTGCATGCCGAGGGCGTGTCCCAGATGCGCTGAGGCGGCGTCTTTGCCGCGCAGGTCACCCACGGCGACGCCGTGGCGCGCCAGTTTGACCCCATGCGATTGCGGCAGAATCTGCGCCATCGGTTCCAGAGGCTGCCCGATGCTGCGGAAACAGCCGTGCACCGAGCGCACCATGGCGGTCATTTTTTCAGACCAGTTCAGTTTGTCATCACGCGTCGAATTCATGCACCGCCCACCCGGCACCCTCGCAGCAGAAAAAAACAGTTATATCACATTGCGCGGCGCCGGTGTGCACTCGCGCCCCGCCGCGCAACGCCGTTTTCAATCGAAGCCGTTGGCAAAGATCACATCGTCTCCGCCAAAGGCGCTGTCCGAGCCATCCAACTGCAGCAGAAACGCCAACAGATTGTCGAATTCAACGCCGCTCAAACCCAGCGCCACCCGGTGCGCAGCGGCCAGGGCCCGCACATCGGCGTTGCCAATCACCAGCTGATCCACCGTGATGGTGCCGTTGCTGCCGGCGCGCAGCACCGACACGGTGTTGCCGGTGCCGGCGTTCAGTGCCACGTCGTGCAAGCGCGCCGTGTGCCAGTCCAGCCGGCTTTCGTTGACGCTGAACATCAGGCTGTGCGGTGTGCCGTTGACTTCAATGGTCAACTCAATCGCTTGCGAGGTGTTGCTGGTCTGCGCGCGCACTTCGATGTCGGCCAGGCCGCCGGAACCGCCGTCCACGCCGGTGAGCGTGAACCCATCGCCGGTGCCCGGCATGCGCACAAAACGCCCATAGGCGCTGCTGTCGTAATTGATTTCAATGTAATCCGGGATTTCGGCGCCGCCCAACAGCGCGCCCGATTCGGCCTGATGATTGGCACCGCCCACCGCGCTGAACACATCGGCCAGCGTTTCCGCCACGCCGTTGTGCAAGTACGGCGCGCTGTCCCACAGGCCCAGCAGCGTCGGCGTGTCGACGCCGTTCAACGGCCCGCCCAGTCGCTGGCCGGAACTGTCGCGCAGGGTGCCAACGTTGTGCAATTGCGGATTGCTGCCCAACTCGGAATCGTTGAAATCGTTGCCCGGCACATGGCAGCCGGCACAGCCATTGGCAGTGAAGACGGCCGCACCGGCAAGGGCCGCGGCACTCTTGCTGCCATCAAAATTGCGGTAGGGGCTGGCCGGCAGAGTGGCTGCATTCAGTGAGGTCACGTAGGCGCTCAGATCATCCAGTTCCGCATGCAGGCCGCCGTTGGGCGCGCCCAGCGAGGCGTTCGGCGTTTCGCCCGGGTTGAGAAAACCGTTGCCACCGAAGTGATTGACGATGTCGAGGACAAAATCTTGGATCTCATCAAAATTGGCGCTCCAGTGGACGTTGCCGTGACCGGTGCCGCGGCGGCCGCGCAAGTCCGTGGTGTTGCGCAAGCCTTCCCCGCGCTGGGTGAAATCCCAGGTGCGGCCGTCGTGCGCGCCATCGATGTGACAGGACGCGCAGGCGATGTAGCCCTCGAAACTCATCTCGTTGTCGCCCACCGGGTGGTTGCCGGCAAAATAAAACGCGCGCTTGCCGGAGAGCACGTCGGCTGCGAGCAGCTCACTGGAGCTTGAGGCCACCGTCGCGGTGCTGAATTGCGCATCGCCGGTGGCGATGAAGGCGTTCATGTCGTACACCGACACGTCGCGACTCATCAGGTTTTTAACCCACAGGTTGTTGTTGGACGGATCCATCAACAGGCCCTGCGGGGCAAATCCGGTGCCGCTGCGCCACAGCGAAGACACCCCGCCCATGGCGCGGATGGCGAAATCGTCGAACACCGCCAGGGTGTCGTTGCCCTGCAAGGCCACGAACACGTAGTCGCCGTTGGGACTGAAAGCCAGCGACGACGGTGAATCGGCGTTGTCCACATCCACGCGCGACACGTCACTGGTGAAACCCACGAATTCCGGCTCCTGCGGCGGATTGAGGCCCAAATCGATTCGACCCAGCATGCCGCGCAATGTGCTGTCGTGCGCCGAGGGCAGGTTCAAACCGGTGCCCTGATCAAAAAATACACCGCGGTTGGTGTCGGCCTTGATGGCGGTGTACCACAGCCATTGGTGGTCCGGACTGATGACCAGGTCGGCGATGTAGTTCGGCACACCGGGTCCGTCGCTGCCACCGGCGTCCAGGCCGGAGGTGCCGCGATCGCGGTGCAGCACGATTTCGTGATCAATGGACATGCCGGCGGTGCTGATTTCCCACACCAGACCGTGGTTGCGCGCCGACACAAAGGCGGCAACAAACAGTTGCGCGCCGTCGCCACTCAAAGCCATGGCGCGCGGCGCGGGCCCCACTTCCACGCGACCGGTCTCATTCAATCCGGCGGTGCTGTAGCGCACCACCTGACCGTTGCCCGCGTCGCTGCTGCCGCGACCGCGCAACGAGACATAGGCGCTGGTGCCGTCGGCGCTGATCAACACCGCCTGCGGCGCGCTGCCGTGGCCGGTGTCAATCACGTCCACGGCGTCGCCCTGGGCATCCAAAACGATCAACTGGTCGCTGTCGCGCGCGGCAATCCAGGCGCGACCGGCGGCGTCCACGGCCACCGACTGCGGATGCACATCCGCGACCCCGGCGACCGGCCCCAGTCCGATGGTTTCGATCAGCGCGCGCGTGTCTGCATGGATGCGCGCCACGCTGTTGTTGTCCGGGTTGACCGTCCACACCACCCGCGCAGCGGCGTCCAGCGCCAGCATCGATGAACTCACCGGCCGCGGTCCGGTCGGACTGATCACCACGCTCTGGGTGTAAGTTTCAGTGACCACCGACGAGGTGCCGTCCGGTTTGATGTCGCGCACCTGCGCCTTGACATTGTAGTGACCGGCTTCAGAAAACGCGTGATTCACTGAACCGTTGACCGACCAGGCGGTGGCCGGTGTGCCGTCACCGAACACAAAACGGTATTCCATCGGGTCGCTTTCGGGGTCATTTGCGGTGGTGGCGATGAGCACGTTCTGTCCCGGCTGTGAAGGACTCAATGAGGTGCTGACCTGAGCGATCTGTGGCGAGGAATTGCCGCCACCCACCGACGAACCGGTGGCAAAAGTGAATGAATAGCCTTCAATGCCGTTGCCGGCCACGTCCTTGATGCCGCCGCCCGGCACAATCACCTCGTAGGTGGTGTCCGGGGCAAAATACTCATCCGGCGTAAAGGTCAGCACGCCGTCGTGAGAGAACGAGGTGATGCCGTCCACCGGCGCACCGCCGACCGGACGCACAATGAAACTCACGCCGTTGACCACGGTGAAGGATTCAAGCTCTTCGGCAATCACCAGTGAAACCGGCGCGCCCAGCGGGTAGTTGCTTTGCCCGTCGCGCGGGATGTGGTAGCCCACGTACGGTGCGCGCGTGTCCGGCGCGGCCTGATGGCACCACACGCCCACGCCGTCGCGACCGGCGGCGGAATAGCCACCGGAAATCATCAGATTGCCCAACGGCAAAGTGTACTGGCTGACATCGAGCGCACCGGCCACGCTGCCGGGCGGGCGGTTGTCGCCGACTTCATCGAATTCCAGCACCACTTCCAGCAGCTCCATGTCGATTTTGTGGCGGCGGGTGAAGACGAACTGATCCTGGGTCTGCACATACGGCACCGAGGTGCCTGCGTTCATCGCCGCGGTGCCGGACAGATCGAAGGTTTTGATCAGTTGCATGTTGGTCAGGTCGCTGATGTCAACCACCTGAAAAATGTCGCGGTCGCTGCCGCCGGCCAGCACCAGATAATCTTCCCAGATGGCGCCAATATAGGCGCCCACCACGCCGGGCAGGCGGTCGATCAGTTCAATTTCGCCGGGCGGGTCATCAAACAACGGCCCGATGTCGTACGCCGCCACGCCCAGCATGGACGCATCGGAGGTCAGGAACAACACGTTGCCCAAGAGTATTGAGTTGCCGGCAATGCCGTGATCGGCCAGCGGCTCCCATTCGGTCAACAGTTCTGTGCCGCGATAGATGCGGCCGCTGCCCGGTGTGGGGCCGTATTGCAGCCAGTTGAACGGCACCGACCAAGGGTAATAGTTGCGGTGCTGTCCGCTGTCCGGGGCCGGCGGTTGTTGGGAAAAACTGATCCATTCGGGCGGATTGAACACCACGTTGTTGACGCCCACGCCGGCGCGCTGGTAGCCCATGCTCCAATAACCGGCGAGCCAGTCGCCGACCTTGGTGTTGCCGTGGTTGCCCTGGTCTGCCATGGAACGCAGGTTGGGCGTGGACTGAATCTGCAGGCTGGACGGGTCGGCCGGGTTGGTGAAGATGTAATGCCGTGGGTTGTCGGCGGCGACGTTGTTGCTGTAGATGTGGCCGTTGTGGTACATGATGTTGGTCACTCGGCCGAGGCCCACCTGGCGAAACAGCAACTGCCCTGGGGTGCAGGCGTGGTTGCTGGGAAAAGCCACCGGCACACTGGGCACCTGGGACTGGGCGCTGCCAACAATGAACACAGACAAAGACAGCCAACGAAAAACGGGGGATTTGAACATGAAAAGTCTCCTCGGGGTCAAGTGAACATTCATTCAATCGAAACGGCTCTGATTATTTTTGAACAAATGTTCAAAATTTCTGCGGGGCGCTGTACTCGCCCCGGGTCGAGGGTTTATTATAGATATCCAGACGGCTGAATTTGTGATCGGGTTCTGATTTCTACCGATCCAGTGTGTGCGCTTGCCCGACGCACCTGAAGTCATTGAAATACAAACTCAATCACAAAAATCAACGCCGCGGCTGCAAATCTTTGACCGCGGGCGGCTGCATCGGTATGATGGAGAGAAAATAGAGTCAACACGACCGGAACACCCAAATGACCAAAGCCTGCCAAGCATTCATCCTGTTGCTGTTGTTCGGCCACCTGTGCGGCTGCAGCGAACCCACACCCGAAGCCAGAAAAAAACCATCGCCGCAGCAGCAAACGGCCGCGAGCGCAGCCACCCCGGAGGATCAGCCAGCGCCGCAAGACGCCGTGCAATGGCCCCACATTGACACCGCATTGAGTCCCGACGCGGCCCTGGAAGATCGCATCAATGCCTTGCTCAATGGCCTCACACTGGAAGAAAAAGTGGCGCAAATGCTGATGGCGCCGGCCGATCGCATCAACGCACCGGAAATGAAGCACTATGGCCTCGGCGCAGTGTACCTCGATGCAGCGCCAACTGAAGACCTGCAACAGTGGCTGAATCACGCCGATGCATTGCACCGGGCCAGCCTGGATCACAGCGAACGGCGCACGCCGGTGCCCGTGTTGCTGGCCGTCACGCCGCAGGCTTTGCGCGCCCCTGAACCCCACAGCCCACCCATCGCGCTGGGTGCCAGTGGCGATGTGCGCCTGCTGGAACACTGGGCGCATCTGCAAGCCAAAAACGCCGCCATTCAAGGCCTCGACTGGTTGCTGAGCCCGGATCTCTCGCTGTCGCTGGATGCGCGCTGGGGCAACCGCCGCAACAGCCTGTCCAACAACCCCGACCGGCTGCGCCGCCTGGCCCTGGCCTATGTGCGCGGTCTACAAGGCACACCCGGTGAACCTGAATTTCTCGGACCGCAACGCGTGATCGCCACTTCAGTGGGTTTCATCGGCGCCGGCGGCGTCGACGGCGGCGCCGATCAGGGCAACAACACCGCGACGGAAGAACAGCTCAAATCGCTGCACGCGGCCGGCCATTTCGCCGCCATCGGTGCCGGCGTGCAAAGCGTGATGCTGTCGATGAACGCCTGGCAAGGCCAGCCCGTGCACGGCCACCGGCACCTGATCAGCGGGGTGTTGAAACAGGCGCTGGGCTTCGACGGGCTGGTGCTTGGACACCCGGACGGTCACGCACAGATCGCCGATTGCACCCTGACGCAATGCGCGCAGGCGATCAATGCCGGCATGACATGCTGGCGGTCAGCGGCGATTGGAAAAACCTGTATTTCAACACCCTCAAACAGGTGCGCAGCGGCGAAATCAGCGGCGACCGCATCGACGATGCGGTGCGGCGCATTCTGCGCGTCAAATTGCGCGCCGGACTGTTTGACAAAGGCCCGCCCTCGGGTCGGCCGCTGGCGGGCCGCTTTGAATTGCTGAACGCGGACGATGCCAAAGCCATCCGTGCTGAAGCGGTGAGTCAATCGGCGGTGCTGCTGAAAAACAACAACGCGCTGTTGCCTTTCAAAAACCCCGGCACCCTGCTGCTGATCGGTTCACCCCCGGGCGTTTCAACGCAAACACTGAATCGGTTGATGGCCGCCCTGAAGCGGCATTTGAGTGCGCAGGGCGGTCGACTGATCGTGTCAGAGAACGGCGCATACGAAGGGCCTGTGGACGCCGTGATCGCCCTGTTTGGTGAATCAACCGACGCCGGCTTGCGCGGCGATCTGGCCACTCTGGAACACCAGCCCGGCAACAAACGCGACCTGCAACTGCTGCACCGCATGAAAAGCCGCAACCTGCCGGTGGTGTCTGTATTTTTTGGCACGCGCCCGCTGTGGCTGAATCCGGAAATCAACAGTTCCGATGCTTTCGTTGTGCTGTGGACCCCGCTGGCCAGTCCGGAGGCGGTGGCAGACGTGCTGTTCGGCAGCACCCATGCGGCGGATTTTCACGCCCGCCTGCCGTTTAACTGGCCCGCGCGACCGGATCAGTTCACGCACCCGTCGACGGCGGCCGATGCGGCCTTGTTTGAGGCCGGCTACGGCTTGCGCTACGCCAATCCGGGCGCGGTGGACGGCCAACTGGACGAAGAGTCCGTGGCCGCGCCGATTGAGCTTCAGGACCAGATCACCCTGCTCAACGGACTCAGCGATGCGCCCTGGCAGATGTTTTTGCATGAGCAGGGGCGCGCGCCACTGAAAATCAGCCACTCGCCGCAACGCGGCCTGCTGGGCACGGTGAGCGTGACATCGGAGCAAGTGCAATTGCCTGGCGATGTGCGCCGCATTGAGTGGCACGGCACCGGCGCAGCTGAAGTGGGTTGGGCGGTCAGCGAAGCGGTGGACCTGAGCGCTTTCGCGCAACACGGCACGCTGTCATTCGATGCACGCCTGGACCGTTCGGTGGGGTTTGAATTGACGCTGAAAATGCGCTGCACCGCAGGCTGTGAGGCGGGCATCAATCTGGCGCGGCACCTGGACAATGCGCGCATGGGTGAATGGCGGCATTTTGAAGTGCCACTGCGTTGTTTCATCGACCGCGGACTGGATCCGACCCGCGTCGACCGCGCCTTTGTGCTGGCCAGTGACAAAGCCACCGCGCTGTCCCTGTCGCGCGTCAGCCTGAACAAAAACCCCAGCGAACCGGTCAACACCCCCTGCGGCGAATGAAACGGTCCGCGGGTGCGGCTCACAAGGAATGGTAGATGTGCAACGGCACGCGGGATTGGTGAATGAAATGGCTGACCGGGTATTTTTCCCGGTGTTTGTCGCGCAGCGCCTGACCGATGATGCGTTCTTTGTCGCGACCGACAAAATGCAGCGCCAGAAAGCGCGTGTGCAACAGGCGCCTGGCGGTTTGCGTCACCCGCATCAATCGATTGGTGACCGGATACACCGGCAGACAATCCGGGGCGTCATCCGACAGCGCCAGCGGCAGGTTTTTCGCGCGCGGAAACAACGAAGCGGTGTGACCGTCGTTGCCCAGACCGAGAATCACGGCGTCGTACGGTCCAGTGAATGCGCTGAGTTTTTCATTCGCGCGGGTGGCCGCCGTGTCGGGGCTCTGGCCGTATTCATACAATGACAGGAAATGCGCATCGCTGGCACGGTTTTGCAACAACCAGGTTTTGACCAGCCGTGCATTGCTGTTGTGGTCCTGCTCAGACACGCAGCGTTCATCGCTGAGAATCACCGTCACCTGCTGCCAGTCCATTGGCTGCTCGGACAGGTACTCAAACAATTGAATGGGGGTTGAACCGGCGCTGACCACCAGTTGCGCCCCACCGCGCTGTTCCACCCCCTCACTGAGCTTTCGCAGCACTTTGGCACCGAGTTGTTCAATCAACTCACGGTGATTCTTGTAAATATTCAGTATTGTTTTCAATGACAATCCCCACACCCTCTTTCGGCCACGCCTCACGCGGTTGACCGTTCCCCCCGGTTCAATGTCGACCCGGCTGCACAGCGCAAAAGTCATCGGACGCGTGCGCGCGTGCACTGATCACAAGCACTGCTCGGCGGTGAATTCGGAATCGCCCTTGGGCGTTTTGACGTGCCATGGTCCCTGCGGTCCATATGGCGGTTGTCAACAGCGCCCCGGCGACGGTGCGTCGCTCTCTGCCTCACCGGATTGAGTTTTTGCGGTGTGTGTGCAGTCGGGGTCTGTACCAGTGTCACATCCGATCTTCAACTTGTGATCACGAAATCATTGTACCAGAAATGCCGCATTGACACCCTCACGCAGTCAATGCCGCTGAATAAAAACGCCGCCTGCGTTTGCCGCCGCGGTGAGTTGAACAGCGCACCTCGCCCCCTCGGATGCAGCGCTGCCGCGATTCGCGCGCATCGAAGCACCCCCTGCGCCAGCGCCTCCGGGCGTGGCCACGTTGCGGCGGACGGCATGGCGGCGCGCGCGCCAGTGACAAAATTTATAACCCAGAAGGCCCCGCGTGGCGTGCAATCGGTGGTCAATAAACACGCCACGAGACGGGGTGAAATCCTGAGAAACAGCCGCCCGGCTGCGGCGCTCCATTTAGGGCCTGTTAACAATTGTGAAGCCTCAAGATTCTGTTAAAATGTATGGATTTTAAAACGCACGAGAACTCATGACGACCATCGCCGCACCCTTGAAAGACATTCAATTTGTATGTGAAGAACTGCTGGACTTGTCCGCGCATTATCGCGCCATGGGTGTGTTCGAGGAACTGGATCCGGAAACATTCATGACCATTGTTTCCGAAGCGTCCCGCTTTTTGCAGGAAAACGCCGGCCCCCTGGACCGCAATTCTGATCAACAGGGCTGCCGCTTTGCGGACGGCGAAGTGCGCACCCCGGACGGTTTCAAAGCGCTGTACCGCAGTTACTGTGAAGACGGCTGGGCGGCGCTGGACGGCGACCCTGAATACGGCGGCCAGGGCCTGTCGTACTGGTTGCAACAGATTCTCGGTGAATTGAACACCTATTACTGCGCCGGCTGGTCCAATTACCCCGGCCTGACACACGGCGTGCGGGAATTGCTGACCCGCTATGGCAACGCCGACATGCGCGCCCTGTATCTGCCCAAACTGACCAGCGGCGAATGGACCGGCACCATGTGCCTGACCGAACCGCAATGCGGCACCGATCTGGGTCTGATCAACACCGTGGCCAAACCGCAGGCCGACGGCAGTTACCGGATCAGCGGCACCAAAATTTTCATCACCTCGGGCGAACACGACCTGACCGACAACATCATTCACCTGGTGCTCGCGCGCTTGCCGGATGCCCCCAAAGGCACCCGCGGCATCTCCATTTTTCTGGTGCCGAAATTCCTCCCCGATGCCAACGGCGAACTCGGCGAACGCAACAGCCTCGGCGCCGCCAGCATTGAACACAAAATGGGCCTGAACGGCTCGGCCACCTGTGTGATGAATTTTGACGACGCCTCCGCGCAGCTGATCGGTGAGGCCAACACCGGCCTGAAGATATGTTCACCATGATGAACGGCGCGCGACTGAACACCGGCATCCAGGGATTGTCGGCTTCGCAGGCGGCCTACCACGGCGCCCTTGCTTACGCCAAAGATCGCCTGCAGATGCGCGCCCCGGACGGCCCCAAATTCCCGCAAAAACCGGCCGACCCGATCATCGTCCACCCGGACGTGCGGCGCATGCTGTTGACCCAAAAGGCCCTGACCGAAGGCAACCGGGCGATGGCCTACTTCGTCACCCAGCAGATTGAAATCAGCAAACACGCCCAGGATGCCGACGCGGTCAAGCGGGCCAACGATCTGGTGGCGTTCATGATCCCGATCATCAAGGGTTTTCTGACCGAGGCCGCTCTGGAAGTGGCCAACAACGGCATACAGGTGTTTGGCGGCCACGGCTACATTCAGGAACACGGCCAGGAACAGATTTATCGCGACGCCAAAATATTCACCCTGTATGAAGGCACCAGCGGCATCCAGGCGCTGGATCTGGCCGGGCGCAAACTGATGTTGATGCAACACGGTCAGATCGGCGCCATGGCCGACATCATCCAGGCACACATCAACGAGAATTCAACCCCATACAGCAAGGCCTTGCAGCATCACCTCGACTTGTGGCAACGCGCCACCGCGCACATCGCCGGACACGCCGCCAAAGACCCGGCCGCTGTGGGCGCCGCGTCGTTTGACTACATGATGCTTTCAGGCTATGTGGTGCTGGGCTGGCTGTGGTCGCGCATGCATCAATGCGCCGAGCGTGGTCAGGGCGCGCTGGGACAGGACTTTTATCAGGGCAAAATCCACACCGCGGCGTTTTATTTCGACAAAATCCTGCCGCGCTGTGAATCGCTGGTCAAAACCATCGAGTCCGGCAGCGAGCCGTTGATGTCCATCGCCAGCGACCAGTTTTAATGGCGCGAGGCGTGCGAACATACCGTCATAAAGGCGCGCAGGCGCTGCTCTGGCTGGCGCTGCTGGGGGTGGCCTGGTTGTGGCTGGACTACTTTTTGTTTCAGCCGGTCTCGCGCCTTGATCAACCGCTTAAAGTCACCGAGTCCGACAACGCCCGCGACCCTTTACAGGGCGGCCAGATCGCCGAGTTTCACCTCTTTGGCGGCGTCGCCGAGCGCACAGAAGATTTGTCCCTTCTGAGCCACACCGGTTCCAGTTTGAATCTCAGCATCACCGGATTGCTGGCCAGCGACGACGCCGGCCAGGGTGTGGCCTACATCAGCAACAACCAAGGCCAGGAAAAAGTTTTTCACGTCGGCGATGAGGTGTTTGGCGTGGCCACACTGACCGCGGTGCAAGCCGATCACGCGGTGTTGAGCAAAAACGGCCGCGAAGAAAAACTGATGATGCGCAAACCGCAACCGGCGCAGGCCAGCGGTCGGCGCAGTCCGGGGCGTTCGGTCAACACCGGCGCCAGCCCGATCAACCAGCATCTGAACACCGGCGGTGAGAACTGGAATGCACTGATGCAGGCACAGCGCTTCAACCCCGACAAAGTCGCCGACATCGTCAAACACGTCAGCGTGGTGCGCAACAACAGCGGCCAGATCAATGGCCTCAGAGTGACCTCACTGGCGGGCAACAACGCCCTGTTGCAGCAGGGTCTGCGCGCGCACGACACCATCGTGGCAATCAACGGCACGGAGATTTCTCCGGCCAACATCCTGAGCCTGCAATCCATGCTCGAATCCGCCGACACGGCGAACGTCACCGTCCTGAGAAACGGCCGCAGAATGGATCTGCCGGTCAACCTAGCCGAGATTAAAAAATGAAATCAAGCCTTTGGATCACCGCCGCATTGCTCTTCACGCCGCTGCTGTTCGCGCAGGAAGACGACGCTGTGCACACCCTCAACATGCAGGACACCGACATCCGGCTGCTGGTGGAAACCATCAGCGACATCACCGGCAAAAACTTCGTCATTGATCCTGCGGTTGATGCCAAGATCACTGTGATCAGCGGCAACGCCATCCCCAGCGATGAGATATACGACCTGTTTTTGTCGATACTCAGCGTCAACGGCTATTCCACTGAACAACAGGGCAACACCATCAAAATCATTCCGGTGGAAAAAGTCAATCCACTGCAGGAAGCCAGCGCCGAACACCCGGACCAGATGGTGACCAAAATCTACACCATTCGCCACGTCGACGTCGGCGAAGTGGAAACCATGCTGAAAACCGTCGCCGATCGCAAGGCGAAAATTCTCAGCAACAAGGACAGCAACATCCTGATCATTGCCGATCGCGCCGCCAACGTGGAAAAAATGGAGCGCATCATCCAAACCATCGATCGCCGCTCCGATGCCAGCATCGAATTGATCCCGATCGCCCACGCCAACGCCGAAGAAGTGGCTGAAACTCTGGAAACCCTGCTCAATTCGAACGGCGGCAACGGCATCGGCCCCAAATCCCGCATCGTCGCCGACCAGCGCACCAACTCAGTGATCGTCAACGCCAGCCCGGCATTGAAAGGCAAGATTCTGGACATCATCAAACAGCTGGACGTGCCGCTGGACACCAACACCGCCTCTCAGGTGATCTACCTGAAATACGCCAAGGCGGAAAACCTGGTGCCGATTCTGGAAACCCTGGCCAACCACGACAAAAAAGAAGGCGAAGAGGCGCGTGCAACCATTCAGGCGCACGTGGAAACCAACGCGCTGATCATCAACGCGCCGGCCGCGGTGTATCGCAACATCCAGTACGCCATCGACAAACTGGACATCCGCCGGCAGCAGATCCTGATCGAAGCCATCATCGCGGAAGTGACGGTCGACTACGCGCGGGAACTGGGCGTGCAGTGGCAGGCGCCGATTGCCGGCGACCAGGACGATGGCCTGGTGGGCGGCACATTGTTCGGCAGCAACCCCAACAACATCGACCCGACGTCCGACAACCCGCTCGACATTTTTGGCGGCCTGCTCACCGGCGGACTCAACCTCGGCTACCTGAACTTTGGCACCGACCGCGACGGCAACCGCAGCTTTAAATTCGGCGCCCTGCTCTCGGCGCTGGGCACCAACACCAACAACAACATTCTGTCCACGCCGTCTGTGGTGACCCTGAACCACCAGGAAGCCAATTTATCGGTGGGACAGGAAGTGCCGTTCGTGACCGGCCAGTTTTCCAACACCGGCGCCAGCGGATCGGACGGCGCACCCAACCCCTTCACCACCATTCAACGCGAAGAAGTGGGCCTGTCCCTGACCGTGACACCGCACATCAATGAAGGCGATCAAATCATCGTCGACATCGCCCAGGAAGTTTCTTCACTGGACCCCACCTCGGGCGCCGTTGATCTGATCACCAACAAAAAAACCCTGACCACCTCGGTGATGATTCCGGACAACACCGTGCTGGTGCTCGGCGGTCTGATCGACGACACCATGCAGGAAACCATTCGCAAAGTGCCGGTGCTGGGCGACATTCCACTGATCAAAAATCTGTTCCGCCACAAAAAGCGCCTGCGGGTCAAACGCAATCTGATGATCTTTATACATCCGCGCATCATCCGCGATGAGGTCACCCAGATCAATCTGACCAATGAGAAATACGACGAAATTCGCCAGCAGCAGTTGAACCGTGTGCCGGAACGCGAATTCCGCGATTCCGAACCGCTGTTGCCGCCCAGAGACCGGGAACGTGACTAAACTGCCGAGTTATTCCTTTGCCAAAAAGTTCGGCGCCACCGTGCTGGAGCAGCGCGACGACGCGGTGATTCTGGCGGTCTCCGAACTGGCCGAGCCGGCCGCGGTGGCGGAATTGCAGCGTCAGATCCGCTGCCCGGTGAGCCTGGAATTTTTTAATCCGCGCGATTATCAGAAAGTCATCCAGAAAATTTACCACCACCAGCAATCGATGACCGATTCGGTGGTCGCCGACATGGACGGCCAGTACGATTTGTCGCAAATCGCCGAAGATTTGTCCGAACCGGATGATCTGCTGGAAAGCAACGACGACGCGCCGATCATCCGCCTGATCAATGCCTTGCTGGCCGATGCAGTCAAGGTCAACGCCTCCGACATTCACATTGAACCGGGCGAACACAGCCTGAGCATCCGCCACCGCGTGGACGGTCTGCTGCAGCCGGTGCTGGAACCGGACAAGGCGCTGGCGCCGTTGATCGCCTCGCGCATCAAAATCATGTCTAAACTGGACATTGCCGAGAAACGCCTGCCGCAGGACGGCCGCATTTCCCTGAAAATCGCCGGCCACCCGATCGACATCCGCGTCTCCACCATACCCGGCGCCTTCGGCGAACGCATCGTCATGCGTCTGCTGGACAAACAAAGCGGCCAGCTGAATCTGCAACAATTGGGCATGAACGACGCGCAGCTGTCGCTGATGCAATCGCTGGTGTCTCTGCCACACGGCATCGTGCTGGTCACCGGCCCGACCGGTTCGGGTAAAACCACCACACTGTACGCAGCGCTGGAAGCGATCAACGACCGCGACCGCAACATCATTACCATCGAAGACCCGATCGAATACCATTTACAGGGCATCAGCCAGACGCAGGTGAATAACAAGGTGTCGATGGATTTTGCCCGCGGCCTGCGCGCCATTCTCAGACAGGACCCCGACGTCATTCTGATCGGTGAGATCCGCGATCTGGAAACCGCTGAGATCGCAATCCAGGCCAGTCTCACCGGCCACCTGGTGTTTTCCACCCTGCACACCAACTCGGCGGTCGGCGCGATCACGCGGCTGGTGGACATGGGCGTGCAACCCTTTCTGCTGGCGTCCAGTCTGAAAGCGGTGATCGCCCAGCGCCTGGTGCGACGCCTCAATCCCGACAACAAAATCGCCTATGAACCCGATGCCCGACAACGCCAGCGCTTTGACCTGCCGGCCACACAGCGTCTGTATCGGGCCAATGAAAAACTGCCGTTCAATGAATCGCACCGCGGGCGCCTGGGCCTGTTTGAAATCGTGGTGCTGGACGAAACCATGAAAGGCATGATTCACGACAACGCCAGCGAACAGCAGCTGGCGCGCTACGCCCACAGCCTGTATCCACCGATTGCAGCCAACGCGCGCGAGCGCCTGCTCGCCGGTGACACCTCAATGGATGAAATTCTGCGCGTCACCCAACAGGTCTGAGCCATGGAAGCCTTTGAATACACCACGCTGAACACGCAGGGCAAGCAAGTCACCGGGGTGATTCAGGCCGACAACGAGAAACAGGCGCGTCAATTGTTGCGTCAGCAGGCCCTGATGCCAATTCAGGTGCAGCGCGTAGTGGCGCGGGAAAGCGAGGCCGGCACGCGCAGAAACACTTTAAAAAAAGGCGAATTGTCGATATTGATCCGGCAACTGTCCACCCTGATCCGCGCCGGCTTGCCGCTGGACGACGCGCTGTCGACCCTGATTCAGCAGGCCGACACCCGCGCCAGTGAGAAAATCCTCTCCGCGGTGCACGCGCGGGTCATGGAAGGCCAGTCCCTGGCCAGCGCCCTGCGCACCTTCCCGCGCGCCTTCGATGAATTGATCAGCACCAGCATCGAAGCCGGCGAACAGTCCGGTCACCTGGACGCGGTGCTGGAACAGCTGGCCGATTACCTGGAAAGCCGCGAGGACATGAGCAAACAGTCCCTGACCGCGCTGGCCTACCCGCTGATTCTGATCCTGGCGGCCATCGGCGTGGTCACCGGTCTGATGATTTACGTGGTGCCCAAAGTGGTGCAGATTTTCACCCGCACCCAGGTTGAACTGCCGTGGATGACGCGCGCGGTGATCGGTCTGTCCGACTGGATTTCACGCCACGGCGTGGTGCTGTTGATTGTTTACTGCTGGCCTTCACCGGCTTCATCTTCGCCCTGCGCAACCAGGCCTTCCGCACCGGCTGGCACCGCTGGCTGCTGAAAATGCCGCTCATCGGCCCACTCAACCGCACCGCACAGGCGGCCCGCTTCACCCGCACACTGGGCATTCTGAACAAATCTTCGGTGCCGATCATTCCGTCGATGACGCTGTCAGCCCGCGTGGTCAGCAATGCGGTGATCCGCGCCGCGGTGGAACAAAGCACCGCGCAGGTGCGCGAAGGTTCCAGCCTGTCCCGTGCCCTGCGCAACACCGGCCAGTTTCCACCGATCACGGTGCGCCTGATCGACTCGGGTGAACAAAGCGGGCGACTCAGCGACATGCTGATCCGCGCCGCCGAAGCGCAGGAACGCGACGTCAACAACAAACTCAACACGCTGGTGAGCGTGATACAACCGCTGGCAATTCTCTTTGTCGGCACGGTGATTTTGTTCATCGTACTGGCCATGCTGCTGCCGATCTTCCGCATCAACACGATACTGACATGATCGAATTCAAACGCGTCAGCAAATCCTACGGCAAGCACAACAAGGCGTTGCACGACGTCAGTTTCACCATTGAACCGTCCGAACTGTTGTTTCTGACCGGCCATTCCGGCGCCGGCAAAACCACCATACTGAAATTGATCATGCGCATGGAGCAGATCACCTACGGACAGGCGGTGGTCAATGGTTACACACTGCGCGATTTGAATCACCGCACCCTGCCGGCCTACCGGCGCACCGTGGGCATGATTTTTCAGGACCACCAACTGTTGGAAAACCGCAGCATTGTTGAAAACGTGGCGCTGTCGCTGTTGATCCGCGGTTACCCGAAGGACGAATCGCTGAAACAGGCGCGCACCATCCTCAGCCAGGTGGGGCTGTCCGACAAACTGATGTTTTACCCCAACGAATTGTCCAGCGGACAACAGCAGCGCGTCGGCATCGCCCGCGCCATTGCCGGCCGCCCGGCGATACTGCTGGCCGATGAGCCGACCGGCAACCTGGACCCGGATTTGTCGATGGAATTGATGCAGTTGTTCACTGAAATCAACAATTCAGGCACCACCGTGATCATCGCCACCCACGACTTGTTTCTGATCAAAAAATTGCGCAAACGGGTGCTGGTGCTGGATTCGGGTAAATTGATTGACGATTACAGGCCGTCATGAATCAGGTGCGCAACACAGCCCCCGGCACATTCATCTCCTGGTATCGTGGTCATCTGCGCGCCATGCGCGAAGGCGTGCGGATGCCGCTGACCACCCCACTGAACACCCTGTTCACCATCATCACCCTGTCGATCTGTTTTTATTTGCCATTGATCACCTGGGTGTTGTGGCAAAACTTCGCCGATCTCCAGGCCGGCTGGGATCAACAGGGCTCAATCGCCGTGTTCATGCAGGCGGACGTGGAGTTGCGTGAAGTCGGGATATTGCAGCAAGAACTTAAAGAAAGTCGCCTGATCGCCGATGTCACGCTGAGCCGCAAGGATGAACTGCACGCCCAGCTGATGCACGACCCGCAACTCAACAAAGTGATCGACATCATCGAGTCCCATCAGCTGCCGCACCAGCTGTTCGTCAAACCGGTGCCCGACGCCACGCAGGCACAACTGGAGGCTTTTGCCGCCGAATTGTCGTTGAATCCGCAGGTTGAATACGTCAGCTACGACGCCAGCTGGTTCTCCCAGCTGGACAGCGTCACCAACGCCCTGTACTACCTGATGCAGGCCAGTATTTTCATTTTTTTGATCATTGTGCTGGTGATTCTGAGCAACACCATCGCCAACGAAGTGGCCGACCACCAAAAAGAAATCCGCCTGACCCACCTGCTCGGCGCCACCCAGGCACAGATCCGCCGGCGCTTCCTGTACGGCGGGATTTATTACGGCGTGCTGGCCACGGCATTGGCGCTGTTGCTGTTGAATTTCACCCTGTGGTGGATCGCCGAACCGGTGCAACAGCTGGCGCGTTCGTTCGCCACCGAAGTGCAGTTAAAAACCCTTGACTGGCACCAGCTGCTGACCTTTTTACTGATCGCGGTGCTGATCACCTGGACCGGATCGCGCCTGGCACTGCAAAACCACATCAAGAAGGTCTGAAGCACGCAGGCGGCACAAACAGGCGTCGCCCGTTGACCGATCTCACCACCGCGTCGCGCGCCCGCAGTTGACACCGGCCCGGCCCGGCAAAATGCGCGCAGCGATTGTCAAACTCTGTCGGTGGAAGTACAATGAGCGGCATGACCGAAACTTCCAAAGTGTTGATCGCCGATGCATCCAAACTGGCCAGAACCATGACCGGCAAGGTGGTAAAAAGCATCAACCCGGACACCGAAATCATTTCCGTCGGCAGCGTCGATGAAGCCTTGAAACACCTCAAGGACAACCCCGTTGACCTGATTTTCACAGCGCTGGTGCTGCCAGACGACGACGGCACCAAGATCTGCAAATACGTGCGTGAAAACCAGCACTACATGCCGATACTGGCGATCTCCGGCGACGTCGACAAACGCCTGTCGGATCGCGACATCTCCACTGACTTCACCGATTACATTGACAAGGCCGCGGGCCAGAAAGGCCTGGAGCTGTTCATCCAGGGCCTGCTCAAACCGGACGAATCCATCAACGGCAAAATCCTTTATGTCGAGGACTCGAAAGTGGTGGCGCACGCAACCAAAAAACTGCTGGGCAACCACAACCTCGATTGCGTGCACGTGCTCAACGTCACTGAAGCCAAAGAACACGTCACTTCGCGCGAACAGGCGCTGGAGGAATTCGACGTGGTGTTGACCGATTTTTATCTGTCCAACAACGAAACCGCGCAGGGTATCCTGGATTATTTCCGCAAGGACTTGAACCTGAACAAAGTGGAAATGCCGTTTGTTGTGATGACCGGCGATGAAAACGAGAAGAACCAAAAACAAATTCTGTCCACCGGCGCCAACGACCTGGTATCGAAACCGGTGAATCAGGAAAGTCTGATCAAAAAGCTCAAATTTCAAATCCGTTTTACCCAGTTCCATCGACAAAAATTCAAACAGGCGGTCAATGCCTGAAATTGAATTGCACCCGGACTGGCTGCGCCATCTGGGGGATGAATTCTCGCAACCGCACATGCTCGGCTTAAAACAGTTTCTGCGCCAGGCCAAAGACAGCAAAACCGTGATTTACCCGCCGGGTCGACTGATTTTCAACGCGCTCAACAGCACACCGCCTCAAGCGGTCAAGGCGGTGATCATCGGCCAGGACCCTTACCATGGCCCGGGGCAGGCCCACGGCCTGAGTTTTTCCGTGCCAGACGGCGTGCAGCCGCCACCCTCGCTGCAAAACATTTTCAAGGAAATTCAGCGAGACCTGGGCATCAGCGAATTCGCCTCGGGCAATCTGACCTCATGGGCCCGCCAGGGCGTGTTGCTGCTCAACAGCGTGCTCACCGTCACCCGCGGTCAGGCCGCCAGTCATCAGGGGCGCGGCTGGGAACCGTTCACCGACCGCGTAATCCAGGTGCTCAACGAAACCCGCGAACACCTGGTGTTCATGCTGTGGGGAGCGCACGCGCAGAAAAAAGGCCACCGCGTTGATCCGCAGCGCCATCGGGTGCTCAAAACCACCCACCCTTCACCGCTGTCGGCGCATCGGGGCTTCCTCGGTTGCGGACATTTTTCCAGCTGCAACGACTACCTCAGCGCGCACGGCGTCGAACCGATTGACTGGGCGGTGCGCCGCGCGGACTGAGCAGCGTTACAAGGCCGCAATCACATCCAGCAGCAATTCCGCCGAACGTTGCCCGGCGATTTGCAGATGTTTGACAAAATCAACTTCGGCGTCTTCTCCGGCGATGTCCGAAAGACAGCGAATCACGGCAAAAGGCACGCCGTGGCGGTGACACACCTGCGCCACCGCAGCGGCCTCCATCTCACAGGCAATCACGTCATCAAAGCGCGAACGGATGCGCTGCACCAGGTCATCCGAAGACACAAAACACTCGCCGGTGGCCACGCAGCCGCTGTGCACCACCAGATTCGCGCGTTGCGCCGATGCCATGACCTGCGCCCGAATGCGCGCGTCGGCGGCGTAGTAGCGCGGCAATTCCGGCAATTCTCCAAAGGCCAGACCCAGCAGGGTGACGTCGATGTCGTGGTGACAGACATTGTCAGCCACAACAAAATCGCCGATTGCGCAGCCTGCACGAATGCCACCGGCCGAACCGCTGTTCAACACCCCTTCAACACCGAACTGGCGAATCAGCAAATCGGTGGCCATGGCGGCATTGACCTTGCCAATGCCCGATTCCACCCAGACCAGTGTGTGACCGTGGTTGTCGCCCTCAAACACAGTGAATCCGGCGCTTTGCACGGTTTTTTGCGGTTTCAGCACCTGTTGCAAATGGATGTTTTCTTCGTGCATGGCGGCAACAATTCCGAATTTCATGGGTCCGATCCTGTGTCTTAAAAGGCGCATTTTAATGCAAGCACGGGTGCGCATGTAAGTGAAAAAATTGCGCCCCCCATCACTGCACGCGATCCACGCAGCGGTTAAATTGCCTATAATAATAAGTCCCCCGAGAGAACAGAAGAGAGTCGATCATGCGCAGTGCATTGAAAGTTTCCCGCGTCGCAGCGGCCCTGCTGGCCCTGTGGCTGTGCGCCGCCCAGTCGCACGCCGGTGCACCGACGCCCACCTTCACCGCCATTCCCATCGGCACCAACGGCACGCCGCGCGGCTACTGGGAATACCTGCCGGCGGCGCACTACGCCGATCCTGAGCAGCCACTGCCCATGGTGATTTTTTTCCATGGTCTGGGTGAAGGCGGCGACGGCGACGGCGACTTGCACGAAGTGCTGCAAAACGGCCCACCGGAAATTGCCAACACCCCGTCGCACCCACTACACAACATTTTCAACGACAACGACGTCATCCTGCTGGCGCCGCAGGTGACCAACAACACCTGGTGGAATCGCCACCACATCCGCGCGTTTTTGAATCACGTGCTGACCCGCTACCCGATCGACCGCACGCGGCTGTATTTCACCGGTCTGAGCGCCGGCTCATCCGGCATGCACGATTTCATGAAAGGCGACGTGGACGCCGATCAGGTCACCGCCATGCTGACCGTCGCGGTGCGCGGGCAGATTCAGGTCGGCGAAGGCGATTATCTCAGCCCGCTGCAGCCGTATTGGGCATTGACCGCGGTCGGCGACGCCTCCAGTGCGCCGATCAACACCGTCAACCGGCTGGCCGGTTTCATGGTCGGCGGCCCCACCGATGTGATGGACACCTACCCGGGCAGCAGCGAAACACGCAGCGCCAATTTTCTGCCAGTGGGCGGTTGGACCTGGAGCAATGGCGTCAACAACGCCTCGGCGGTGAACCCGAAACTGACCCTGTATCCGGGCAGCAACCACAACAGCTGGGACATCACTTACAACAACGCGGTGGTGTGGGACTGGCTGCTGGTGCAGGAAAAACCCAGCATCGATGTGCACTGGCCTTATGACGGCCATGAAGTCGGCAGCGACGACGATCTGAACCTGTCCGCCGAGGTCTTTGACTCCAACGGTGTGCCGATCACGCAAGTGGAATGGCGCAGTGACATCGACGGCGTGCTGGCCACCGCCACAGCGACCACGGTGCAGAATCTCAGCCCCGGCGTGCATCGCTTGGAATTGCTGGCCATCGACGGTAAATTCACCGGCCACCGTGTGGGCATGACCCTGGTGGTGGTGAGCGGAAACAGCGATTTAATCTTCCGCCACGGTTTGCAACCGTATCAGCCCTGAGTCAATGAATTCGGGCCTCAGGCCCGGGGCCAGCGCATCGCAGCAATGGCAGAATAAAAAACCTTAACTCGAACGATTCAGAATCAGCTCGGTCAGCGACCACAGGCCCTGTGCATTCAGCGGCATGTCCGACAGCGCCTGACGCGCCTGTGCAATGTGCGACGTCGCGGCCTGGCGCGCGCCATCAATGCCAAGCAAATCCGGATAGGTCATTTTGTTGTTCTGGCTGTCCGAGCCGGCCGGCTTGCCCAGCGTGTCGGTGTCGCTGGTGACATCGAGAATGTCATCCACAATCTGAAAGGCGATGCCGAAATGTCGACCAAAGCGGTGCAATCCAGCCAAGGTGTCTTTGCTCAGCGACGCGTTCAATTGCGCGGTCATGTCGACGCAGGCACTCAACAGGGCGCCGGTCTTCAATTGATGAATTGATTGCAGGTGAGCAAAATCCGGCGGCGCATTTTCCGCCTCCAGATCCAGTGACTGGCCACCGGCCATGCCGGCCACGCCGCAGGCACGCGCCAGCGCATTGACCAGGTGCACCACGGCTTCCGCCGGCGCCGGCATCTGGCTGATCAACTCAAAGGCCATGGCCTGCAACGCATCGCCGGCCAGAATCGCCGTGGCCTCATCAAACTGGATGTGACAGGTGGGGTTGCCGCGGCGCAGATCGTCGTTGTCCATGGCCGGTAAATCGTCGTGGATCAAAGAATAGGCGTGAATCATTTCAATCGCACCGGCAATGAAGTCGGCCTGCTGCAGCGACACATCAACCGATTCGGCCACGGTGTACACCAGCAACGGACGGATGCGTTTGCCGCCGGCCAGCAGGGTGTACTCGATGGCCTGTTGCAAACGCTGTGCGGTGGGCGTCTGACGCGTCAGGTGCAAGGACAGAAAATGATCAATGCGTCGCCGGTGGTCATGCCGACTCTGCTGCATCGCGGCGCTTTCATTCATCGCCGTCATCGCTGTCCTGCATCAATTGTTCTATTTTCTTTTCCGCGTCGCTGAGCATTTTCTGGCACAGGCGCGTCAGCCGCACACCCTCTTCATACAGTTTAAGGGATTCTTCCAGCGGCAATTCGGGCTGTTCCATGCGCTCAACAATGCGATCCAGTTCCGTCATGGATTGTTCAAAAGTCTGTTTGCTCATGCGCGTATTTTAGCAACACCGCCGCTCAAAGCCCATCATTATCGGCGCTCGCCGCATCCGCTTCGCTGCGCGGGCGCAGGCGCCATTCGGGACGCTGCCAGGTCAATCTCAGGCCGTGCCGCTGCTGCCATTCATGAAGCCGCGCCGAGTGCAGCACATCACCGACCGCCAGCAGGGCGCCATCATCGGCGGCAAACACAAAAGGCAATTGCGCGCGCACCCACGGCGGCAGCGCAGCGGCCTGCAACAATTTTTTCACCCGTTGATGCGTGCTTCGACCCGGCAACAGAATGGCCTCGCCACGACAGCCAAAACGCACGCGCACATCCCAGCGCGGCACGGCGCTGTCATCGCCGCCGGCAACGTCCATGCGCATGGACTGCCGCGACTCTCCAAGCCTTAACGGCGCGCGCGCATCCCAGTCAAACGATTCAGTCGGCACGGCGCGCGGCGCGTGCAGCGCGTACACGCCGCCCCGCCAGTGCTGCACAACCCAACCCTCAACCCGCAGTTGCGCGTGATTGCACTGCCCTTCATCCGGCAGGCTGTCAACAAACGCCGCCATTTGCCGTTGCTCAGGCAATCTGGGCACAAAATGCAACAGCCAATGCTGCAGATAGGCCACGCGCGCACCCGCTGGCAGCGCCAATAGAGTGGCCAGTGGCAATGGGTTGCAGGCGGGAATCAGGGCCGCCAGCAAATCCTGGCTGGCGGCGAGGTTGTCGGCGCCGCGGGCGATGTTCTGTTCGGCGCCGGCGTTGATTTCCCGCAGCACCGGCAACAGCGTGTGGCGGATGCGGTTGCGCCGGTGCCGCAGTGTGGCGTTGCTGGGGTCTTCAATCCAATCCACAGCGTGGTCCCGCAGGTGCGCGCGAATCTGTTCCGGCGTACAGGCGAACAAGGGCCGCGCCAGCAGGCCAGAGGCAAACCCGCGCCGCTCGGCCATGCCCGACAGGCCATTCAAACCGCTGCCACGCAGCCAATTGAACAACACGGTTTCGATCCGGTCGCGCGCGTGGTGCCCCAACAGCAACACATCGCCGCTCTTGAGGTGCTCTCTGAAACAGGCTTGCCGCGCCGTGCGCGCGGTGTTTTCTGAATCGTCCGGCAACTGCAGGGTTTCGATGTGCAACGGCACGCCCCACGCGCGGCATTGCTCGCTGCAGTGCGCGGCCCAGGCATCGGATTGAGCTTGCAGGCGGTGATTGATGTGCAGCGCGTGCACGCGGTCTTTTGTGCGTGGATCGTGGCTCAGCACATGCAGCAATGCGGTGGAATCGGCGCCACCGCTGAAGCCCACCCAGTAGCGGCGGGCCTGCGGCAACCTGGCGACGTCAAACAGCGGCGAATCAGGCTTCGCTGAAGACCCCATGGCTCATCAGGCGCCGGTAGCGTTTTTGCACCAGCTCATCGACGCTCAAGGACTGCAGTGATTTGAGGCGCTGCTCAATGGCGCGCCGCAGATTTTCAGCCACGGCTTCCGGGTCGCGGTAGGCACTGCCCCGCGGTTCCTTGATGACTTCATCGATCAGGCCCAGCTCACGCAGTTTTTCAGACGTGATGGACAAGGCCTCGGCGGCCTCTTCGGCTTTTTCTGCGGTGCGCCACAGAATCGAGGCGCAGCCTTCCGGTGAAATCACTGAATAGGTGCTGTATTGCAGCATCAGCGTGACGTCCGAAACGCCGATGGCCAGCGCGCCGCCGGAACCGCCTTCACCGATCACCGTGGCGATGATCGGCACTTTCAGATCCGACATGACCTCCAGGTTTTTCGCAATCGCCTCGCTCTGGCCGCGTTCTTCCGCGTCCACGCCGGGGTAGGCGCCCGGGGTGTCAATGAAGGTCAATATCGGCATGTTGAATTGTTCGGCCAGACGCATCAGGCGCAGCGCCTTGCGGTAGCCCTCCGGGCGCGGCATGCCAAAATTGCGTTTGACCTTGGATTTGGTGTCGCGGCCTTTCTGGTGGCCGATGACCATCACCGACTGACCGCAGAATTTGGCCGGTCCGCCGACGATGGCGTAATCTTCCGCGTAGGCGCGATCGCCGTGCAATTCCTCGAAGTCCTGGCACATCAGCTCGATGTAATCGAGCGTGTACGGGCGCCGCGGATGACGCGCCAGCTGCGCAATCTGCCAATCGGTCAGACGCGAAAAAATTTGTTCGGTTCTGTTCGCCAGCTTATTTTTCAGGCGCTTGATCTCTTCTTCGATGTCAATTGAATTGTCGTCACTGACGTTGCGCAATTCATCGATTTTTTCTTCCAGTTCAGCCAGCGGCTGTTCGAAATCAAGGTAATCTGTTTTCATGTGTTCACTGCGTTCAAGGCAACGGCTATTTTACGCACATCGACGCGTATCTACCAGCGCTTATTCGTGCTATTATGTGGCGCCAATTCAACGCAATGAGCAATACTACGCATGCATCCGCGACTCGAAAAGCTGCCCAAAACCGAACTCCACGTCCACATCGAAGGCACCATGATGCCGGACATGCTGCTGCAACTGGCGGACAAAAACGGCGTGCGCCTGCCCTGGCAAACATTACAGGATGTGCAGGCGGCCTACCATTTCAAAGACCTCACCGAATTCGTGCAGTTGTACCTCAAGGCCACCGAAGTGGTGTGTGAAGCCGAGGATTTTTATACCATCACCACGGCCTACCTGAACCGCTGCCGCGCGGAAAACATCCGCCACACCGAAGTGTTCTGCGACATCCGCACCTACACCGACCGCGGCCACGACGCGGCGATGGTGATCGACGGCATCCACCAGGCCTTCATCGACGCCGAACGCAACCTCGACATTTCAGGCGGCCTGATGCCCTGTTTTGTGCGCCACCTCGGCGTGCAGGCCGCGGCCGAGGACTGGCAGGCCCTGCAACCGCACCGCGACAAATTGCTGGCCATTGGCCTCGCGGCCATCGAAGTGCCGCACCCGCCGGCCGCTTTCAAAGCGGTGTTCGACGCGGTGCGCGCGGCCGGCCTGCCGGTGGTTGCGCACGCCGGCGAGGAAGGACCGCCCGAATACATCGCCTCGGCGCTGGATGACCTGGGCGCCGCGCGCATCGATCACGGCATCCGCGCCATGGAGGACCCCGCGCTGGTGCAGCGCCTGGCCGAAACCCAGGTACCACTGACCGTGTGCCCCTGCTCGAATGTCAGCCTCAACGTATGTGAATCCATGGCCGATCACCCGATCCGCGCGATGCTGGACGCCGGATTGAACGTCACCATCAATTCCGACGACCCGGCGCATTTTGGTGCGTTTCTGCTGGACAACATGGATCAGGTGATGCGCCACTGCGACGTGCGCTTCGGCGAAGTGGTGCGCATGAGCGCCAACGCCATCGACGCCAGTTTCGCCGATCCGGACCGCAAACAGACTCTCAAGGACGAACTGGCGGAATTCATGCGCGTGGACTGATTTCTGCACACATCGCACGGGTGTGCGCTATACTGTTTGACGATTGATTTGCAACCAAACACCTCATGTCTGAAGAACGCCTGATCGCGGTGGCCATCGGCTGGTCGCTGGCCTGGATTATCTGTCTGTTCTGGCAGGGTTTCAAGAACGGCACCCTGTTGATGCTGGCACTGATCATACCGGTGATCGCCCTGTATTATGAAGCGCCCAGATGGGCGTTGTATCTGATCTTTTCTTTCGATTTGATTGCGGTGATGTGGCTGATGGCCTGGCCTAAATACCCGCAACATCTGACAGTCACGGGCTTTGCTGTGGGCGCGATCGCGGTGTTGGGCTGGTACGTGATGACTCAGATTTATGGCGTGGACCATGGCCGCGTCGAGCGTGCCTGGATGATGGCCATGGCCTTGCTGACCCTGGGTTGTGTGAATTTGACCCTGAGTCTTTTCCTGCGGCCCTTTGTGCCGATGGACCCGGGTTTCATGGGTGAAATAAAGGCCATGTATCGACAGGAACTAAAACGGCGGGAAAAACACAAATAGGCCCGTCTTTCGCATTGCACCGGCCCAATTAACTTGTTGTATACTGGTGCGCACACATTAAAAAGACGGGAGAATCCTCATGTCGGCATCATCCATAAAACAGCTCATTTCGGTTTCCATCATACAACTGTGGCTGCCCATTCTGCTGGGCGCCGTGTTCTGCTGGATTTTCAGCGCCATCATTCACATGCTGATCAAGCACCACAACGCGGACTACAAGAAACTGCCCAACGAAGACGCCGTCGCCGACGCGCTGCGCCAGGGCCAGCCGGGCCCCGGCCTGTACCACACGCCACACTGCAAGGACATGAGTGAAATGAACGACCCGGCGATGCAGGAAAAATTCAAGCAGGGTCCGATCGCCATGATCTCCGTGTTCCCCAACGGCCTGCCGCCGATGGGCAAACTGTTGATCCAGCAATTCGCATTTTTCCTGATCGGTTGCGCCCTGATCGCCTACGTGGCCACCTTGTCCCTGACTCGCGGCAGTGAATACAATGAAGTTCTCCGCATGGTCATGGCCACCGGTTTTCTGACTTTTGGCTACGGCCTGATCCCCTACTCCATCTGGTTCGGCCACCCCTGGTCCAACTGCGTGCGCTACCTGATCGACGCGCTGGTCTACGCCGCCGTCACCGCTGCCACCTTCGCCTGGTTGTGGCCGGATGTGAAATTGCATTGATTCGGGCGCACAACATATATCAGTGCGCCGCGCGATGAAACACTGGAAACTGCACCTGTGGCTGTTGCTCAACGGCCTGTTGCTGGCCTGGGTGCTCATCGACGCCGAAAATGCCAAAGAACATTCATTTCTGTTTGGTTGGTGTTTTCTTGCGTTGTATTTTTTTCTGCAAACGCGAGAAGGAATCAGAAATATTTACACACAACCATTGAAAGCCACGGGCGTTATAATCACTTTCGCTTTTGTGGCGATGTGGGTGGTCTATCTCTTATACAGCGTAAACAATCCCACAGTGAAACTTGAGTTGACGCCTCCTCAGTTCCGCTGGGCGATGCTGGCCGTGTCGGCGCTCAATGTGGGCGCATACTTTTATCTGCTGCGCAAGCACAGCCGACCGAGCGGCACTCAAAAGTCGGAATGAACAGCCCATTGTACAGATGAGACGCCTCACCACACTGGTCATGCTGATTGGCGTTGCCGTCAGCGCACAGGCCGGCTTCGAGCCGCCAGTGATCATTGACCCACCGTTTCCTCATGTTGGTGACGAAATCCGGGGGGGTTTGTTTGAACGATTGTACCCACCCTGCCTGACGCTGCCGATACAGAACGGCGCTGGACAAACACATCTGTTTGAACGCACCGGACAACATTTCGACTTGACCGCAATCTCCCTCAACGATCTGATCTGCATCGCCGTGCCAGTATCTCCCGCACCCAGGGTCTATTACCCGTTGGGTCAATTGCCGGAGGGACAATATTCATTGCAAGTCTACTGGGTCGACCCCAGCAATGCCTTGCCGCTTCCACCCGATTTGATCCCGATCCCTTTCGGCCCAACCCTGCAATTCGAAGTCCGTGGGGCACCGGTTGTTGTCAGCGGCTTGTCGCCGTGGGGGTTGGGTATAATGATCGCGCTGATGTTTTATGGGATTGGTTTCTATCACAGCCAGTCTCTCAAACAATAACCTTTACGCAACCGCCACACTCAATTGAATCTATCACTGGTTTAAGCCCCTTATTTTGCAATTGCGAACATTGGAGTTATGATGACTTCAGAGAGAACGCATCAGCGGAGGGTGGCCATGGGCACAGAAACAGCAAAAAATGAACACGACGTGATCGTCATCGGCTCGGGCATGGGCGGCATGACCACGGCCACGGCCCTGTCGCGCCTGGGCCACAAAGTGCTCTTACTGGAACAGGCGGATTTCTTTGGCGGGTTGACCCACGCCTTTTCGCGCAATGGATTCAGCTGGGACGTGGGACTGCATTATTGCGGCACCTTTGGACACGATCAGCGGGCGGGTCAAATTCTCGACTGGCTCAGCGGCGGGACCATAGATTTCCACCCGCTCGGCACCGTCTACGACACCTTGCATTTTCCCGACGACTTCGAGATGCAAGTGGGGCGTCCGGAAGCCGCCCTGAAAATGGAATTCAAGGAACACTTCCCTGGGCATGAAACTGAAATTGATGCCTACTTCGAAGC
>JBNLBT010000014.1:0-52018 GCA_050303435.1 Marinicellaceae bacterium | reverse complement strand
GAACTCACTCTCGGACAACAGCCGGTAGTCGTGGCCGGTCATGGCCGACAGCCACTGCGTGTAGGCCCTTGCGTCGTTCCAGGACACGTGAATCACCGGCGAATCGCCGCTGCTGCGTTTGCCCAGATAGTCGTTGCGCCAATCGATGGAGCGCTTGTTTTTCAAGCGGCCGGTGCGGGCGTCGTAAATCTGCCCGTTGCTGAGTCGTTCGGCGGAGGTTTCGTAGTCGGTCTGCTCGATGAATTCAGCGAACTCGGCGTGGGGGATTTCGTATTTGCTGACCGCGAACCCGTAGTTTATTTGCACCGTGTGTTGCGGTTGTTCGTAGCTGCGGCCACCGTCCCGGCCCATTTCAAAGGCGCCGGTGGGCATCACCACCAGGGTGGGTGCGGTGATCAACGGGTCGTTGATGAATGAATCCTGGATCGCGTCAAACGGCGCGTGACCTGCGTAGGTGGTGGTCTGCAGCAGGCTGTCGCGGTATTCGTTCAATTGTGTGGCATCGATGCTGAGGTGATCCAGCTCGGTCAACAGCAGTTCCGCGCGCGGCGTGTTGCGATTGCGCAAGGCGATGTGAAACTGTTCGTCCAGCCAGGTGAAACGCCGCTGTTTGAGTTGCGCAATGCGTTGCTGTGTCTGTGCAATCAACGGGTGTGTGGATTTGAGTTCTTCGGCCAGGTGCAATTGCGAATTGGCCAGGGTGAAATCCTGTTCTTCGGCGGCGCGCACCGATTCATTGCTGAGGATGCTGATCACTTGATCTTCCATGGCCACCACCCGGCGATTGTCCGGGGCAATGTTTTGCGCTTTGCGCACGGTGTGCCAGGCGTCTTGCTGATCCAGAGATACGATGTTCTGATCGGCGATGTATTGTGTCACGGACTCGCTGAGTTTTTCTATTTCGCGCAGCTGACTCAATTCGGTGGTCAGATGTGCGATGTTTTGATGCTTGGGGTCAATGGCTTTGAGCCGCCCGATCAACTGGGTCAGCAATTCGATGTTGTTCTCTTCAACCGCCACATTGGCTTGCACCAGCAATGCACTGGTGAGCTGCTGCAATTGGCTGGCCGCCTGCACATTTTCCGGAGTGGCGTTGCGGATTTTCAATAAATACGCCAGGGCATTGTCGGATTCAGGGAGGAAATAGCGCTCCTCTTGCATGGCCTGCTCGGCCAGCGTCTGCCACTCGGCGAGCTGAGCGGCGGTGATTTCCTGCGTCGGCGTGAAATTGAATTCCCAGGTCGGCACATTGGCCTGTTCAAAACTGGATTCAACTTCGGGATCGATGCGGTAGGGTACTTTGATTTCCGGCGGATTTTGCAGGGCCATTGCGCCGCCATCTGTATTGACGCCATCGGCGTGTTGGAACAGGTTGGGCGAAGTTTTCAATACGTACAGACCAACGGCCAGGCCGATGCCCGTCAACAGCATGATTGTTTCTTTGGCCGATATCAAAGACAGTGATCCTTTGGAACGTTACATATTCTATGATCCACGATGGGGGCGATCGGTTCAACGCTGTCGCGCAATTTTTTTGCCACCAGGTCTTTCAGTCGTTCACCGTTGTGGGCGCAGTCTGCGCGCATGGATTCATTGAACATGGTGTAGCCGTCGTGATCGGTGTTTGCATCGATCAGGTATTGTGGCACCACCGCCAGGATGGTGTCGTCTGGCGCCAGCGGTGCGGCGTGGCCTTTGAGGTGCACGTGTTCAACCCGCTGGTTTTGGCTGTCGTGCATGTAAACAAAGCCGGCGATTTGCAACCAGTGACCGTTGCCGGTCCAGTAGTCGATGCTGTGCTTGAGTGCGTCAAGCAGCATCCGGCCGTTGATGCGGATCAGGTTGAGTTCACCGGGGTAGGGGAACAGACCTTCCATGTGGGCTTCGGTGATGGCTGAGCCTGCGGCGATGTTGTGATTCAGTCGCAAAGAACCCGAGTTGATCAGGGCCACGTCGGCGCCGCAGCTGGCAAACGCCTGCAGTGCGGTGTCGGCAATGAAATTGCCCAGGTTGGTTTCAAAGCGACGGATTTCGGTTTCTTCGGCAATCAGGTCCACTGCGGTGTGTGCCAGCACGCTGGACAGGCAATCGGGCGCGCGCTGGCGTTGCGTGCAGAATGTTTCGGCGGTGCGCAATTGCCAGGCTTTGATGTCAGCCGCCAGCGCGGCGTCGGCCGCTTGGGTTTCGTCCAGGTCAATGAACACCGGCAGGGCCGAGATCCGGCCAGAGGCGTCGACCTGCACTTCAGTCACAGCAGCGGACACCGCATCGGCGTCGGCTTTGACAATCCACACGCCGTTGTGTTGCAGCAATTGCCGGTCGTGTTCGTGGCCGCCATAGATCAGATCCGGGCGCTGGTGCGCCGGCAATTCGGCGATTTCTTTATCGGCGCTCAACCATTGATGGGTCAGCGCGATGACCACGTCGGCGCCTTGCGCGCGCAGTTTGGGCACCCAGTGACGGCTGGTGGCCTGGGGGGCGTCAAAGGCGTCAATGTATTCGGGGTGTTGCATGTCGCTGGTGACGCTGTACAGGCCGACTTTTACGCCGTTGATGGTCAACAACACAGAATCGATGAGTTTGTCCGATGCGATGCCGTTTGCGCCCCAGTGAATGTTGCTGTCGAGCCAGTTGAATTCGGATTCGTCAATGCGCGCCTGCAGCGTCGGCACATCCTTTAACTTGTCGCGATCAAATTCATGGTTGCCAAAGGTCACCAGCATGTGAGGATCAAATTGCCCGGCGGCCCCGTCCAGGCGATTCATGGCATCAATCATGGCCGCACCGCGGTTGACCCGGCTGGAAAAAGACGGTTGCAGAAAGTCCCCGGCGTGCAGCAGCAACACATGGGGCGATTGTTGCAACAGTTTTTCGCGCAAGGCGCGCACACGCGGCAGGCCGCCGCGGGCGCCTTCATCGAGCCCTTCAGCGCGGTACACGTCGTTGATCGACAACAGTACAAATGTGCCTTTGGGGGCGTGGGTTGATTTACCCGTGTGACAGCTCAACAGATGACAGGCCAATAACAGTATAATAAGGACACGCATGATTTTTTTGACCCATTCAAACAGTTGGTATGATAGCAAAATATTCCTGGGTTGACGAACCCGATTCACTGCAAAATCTGCTCGATCAATGGCCCGAAGGCGTGGCTTTTTCGATGGACACCGAATTTGAGCGCTCGCGCACCTACCGGATCAATCCCTGCCTGCTGCAGGTGTGCCATGGAGAGACGGTGTTTCTGGTGGATTTACTGCCGGAAGCCATGCAGGCTGGTTTAGATGGACGTCTGAGTCCAGTGATCATGCATTCCGGTTCGGAAGACATGCAGCTGTTGCAACAGATGCACGGCGAGACCCCCGCTGAGGTGTTTGATACGCAGGTGGCTGCGGCGATGTGTGGCTACGGTTTGCACCTGTCCTATCAGAATCTGGTGCGTGAAGTCACCGGCGTGGAATTGCCCAAAGGACTGAGCCGTTCTGACTGGGCTCGGCGGCCGCTGTCAGCGCAGCAAGTCGATTACGCCATTGAAGACGTGATTTATCTGCAAACCCTGCGCGATGAATTGTCTGAACGCATGGAATCACGTGGGCTGATGCCCTTGTTCGATCTGGTGATGCGGCAATGGTGCGAGCGCGTGCTGGTTGACAGCAGCGATGACAAACTGTTCAATCGACTGACCTATAAATCCCGCTTGTCGCTGCCGCTTAAACAACGCCTGTGGGCATTGTTGGATTGGCGCAAACAACAAGCCGTGCGACGCAACAAACCGAAGAACTGGATCATGGATCCGCAGCAACTGTTGGCCATCGTGCAGGGCGTGGACCGTGTGGAAGATTTACAGAAGCTGGGCTTGAATGGCAAATTTATTCAGTACAATGGCGAGCACATTGTCCAATTGTTGCACGCCAGTGAACAGATGGATCCGGCCAAATTGCCGCAGGATGTGCACTTGAGCAAAGCGCAATCCAGACAGATGGACCGTTTGAAATCCGCACTCAAATCACGCTGTGAGTCGCTCGGTGTGGCCGATGCCATGCTGCTGAACAAAGACCAGCTCAAACGCATGGTGGTCAACGATGAGTCATTGGAGTCTCAGCCGTTTTGGGCGTTATTGCCGGCTGTCTGAATCCTCACCGCCCGGACATTCACTGAACGCGCACTTGTTTGCTGGGTTGCGCCCCACGTAACTGCCGTCCGGACATTGTTTGACGTCCTGGGTGCATTGCACCGCGTCTTTGATCACGGGTTTGGGGCATTCGTCAAACGCGCAGTCTTTGGCCGGATTGCGTGACACGGTTGAACCGTCGGCGCACAATTTGGCTTCTTTGCTGCAGCCTTTGACCGGCGGTGGTTGCGTCTGTGTCGTGCGTTCTTTTTCGGCGATCTCACCGGTCTGGCAGGCCGCCAGGCCCAGGCACAACACAAGCAGTGCGTATTTCACAGATTTTTCTCCCAAAACATGGCGCCACCGTGGGTTTCATCCAGGGTGTAATGACGGAAGCCGAAACGCTCATAGGCTTTGATGGCCACGCTGTTGCCTTCGATGACTTCCAGGGTCAATTTACAGCAGTTGCGTTGTTTGGCTATGCTCTCGGCGCGATCAAACAAGGCGCGGCTGACGCCCAGGCGCCGGTATTCTTCAGCCACGACCACGTCGTGAATATTGATCAATGGCTGGCATTTAAACGTAGAGAATCCTTCAAAACAATTCATCAACCCGGCCGGCTGGCGATCGACGTACGCAATCAGACTGAACGCATCCTGACGTTTGGCCAGGGTTGGCACCAGATTTTGCGCCACGTAATCGTTCAGCGCCACGCCGCCACCCATGGCGTCGGTGGCGTAACAGTCGAGCAACTCGATGATGTGTTTGCCGTGACGCGGGTTGTGGTAATCGGCCAGGATGACTTGAGTGGTCATGGAATCATTCTTCTCGCAGCTTGGCCAACAAACGCAGCAATTCAATGTACAGCCACACCAGCGTGACCATCAATCCGAACGCCCCATACCATTCCATGTGTTTGGGCAGATTGTTGTTGGCGCCGTTTTGGATGAAATCAAAATCCAGCACCAGATTGAGTGCTGCAATGCCGACCACAAACAGGCTCAGGCCGATGCTCATCAGACTGGCGTTTTCGGTGTTGAAATAACTGACATTGGCGCCAAAACCAAAATGCGCCACCAGGCTGATCAGGTAAAACACGGCGATGCCAAGAGTGGCAAAAACCACCACTTTCTTGAAGGTTTCGGTGACTTTGATCAAGCCGGTTTTGTAGCTCACCAGCATCACCAGCATGACAGCCAGAGTCAGGCCGACGGCTTGCGTGACGATGCCGGGGTAGCGCGCTTCGAACATGGCCGAAGCGGCGCCGAGAAAGAGGCCTTCAAAGGCCGCATACAGGCTGCCACCAATGGCGGCCCATTGTGGTTTGAACGCCACCACCAGACCTGTCACCATGCCGGCAAACATGCCGGTCAACAACAAGGTGTAGGCGTTGCCCGGGTTGTTCAAAACCTGCTGCCATGTCCACGCGCCAACGGCCAACACGATCAGCAAAAACACGCCGGTTTTATTGATCGTGCCTTCCACGGTCATGCGCTCGCTGGCGTCCACCACGAATTCATCGCGCGGTCCCAAGGCCACGGCCTGTTTGTCAAATTGTGCCATGGCCGGATTGCTGGTTTTCATGTATTGTTTCCTCTGTGTTCGGTCAGTTTCGCAGGCATCAGTGGCGGGCACTGGCATGCGGCGTATGTAAAAAAATCCTGTAAATATTGTAACAAAAAAAACGCCGCAGCGTTACTGCCACAGTACACGGACACGCGACTGGAAGAGGCCTTTGATTTGCGCATGAACGTGACATACAAACGATCTATTCTGGAGAAAAAAACATGTTGAAATTCGTTGTTCCCTGGCTGGTGCTGGCTTTAAGCGGGTGCATAGTGGTCACAGAACGAGACGCGTATGCCCGTGGCGATGACTGGCAGGATCGTCAGGAATACAACCGCGAATACATCGCCGGATTGCAACCCGGTGCATCCATGGATGCGGTGCGAGATGCCCTGGGTTCACCTGATTTCAGTGAATCAGAAAACGGCGTGGTGGTGTTGTATTACCGCACGCACCGGGTGAACTCCGATGGTCAGACGGGCATTGAGGAAACCACCGGTTTGCATTTCGTCAATGGCGTGCTGCAAAGCTGGGCGCGCGGGCAGTTCCGGCCTTAGTCGGGGCGTTGATTGATGAACCGTCGACCCATGTGCATGAGTTTGACAAAGGCCGCTTCATTGCCTTCGCTGATCAAGTGATTCAAACGCAGCACAGCGTCGCTCAGGGCGTTCAGGGTTGAAACCGAATAATTGTTGAGTTTCTGGATCTCATAATACAGGTGCGGATTCTCACGCGACAGGCTGGCGGAAATTGCCCACTGCGCATCGAACGTGGTGCTGGACAGTCGCGCCAGCGTATCCGCGGCTTCACCTGACTCGCTGAGCACGGTGAGAAAGGCCAGATTCAGTGCATGGGACAGGCCCAGCACATAGGCAACCAGGCGGTCATGATCCTCAAGTTTCATGTCGATCCGTTCGGCCATGGTCGGTTCGAACAGACACTTGACTTGATTGACCGCCTCCTGATCGTTGATTTCGATGAAAACGATGTGGCGATTGGACAGCAGTTTGACGTCCGGGCCAAACATCGGGTGTATGGACACCACGCGCACGCCGGCGTCGGCCAGTTTGCGCAATGGCAAACGCAACGGGCTCTTGATCGAACTGATGTCGAGCACGATGCCTTCGGGTTTGCGTCGGGCCAGGCACTCCAGGATCTCGGCGCTGGTCTGGATCGGCGCGGCCACAATAATGAAATCGTGGTTCAGTGGGTGTTCGCGGTAATCCTCAATCAGATGGGGTGTGTCTGGATTCGCGGCGGGGTCGGCGATGTCGACGCGAAACCCCTGTGAGGTCAAAAAATGCGCAAACCATTGGCCCATCTTGCCGGCGCCACCGATGATCAGTGCTGACTTGTTCTCACCAAAGTCGGAATGACTGAGTTTCTGGTTCTCTTGTTTGGTCAGGGATGAGCGGATGATCTGACTGAAGATCGATTGCGCCACGGCCGGGTCCACGCGGTGTTTCAATGCCGCCGCTTTGACGTTGTCCATGACCTGTTTCTCTCTTTCGTAATCCCGCGTCGGGGATTTTGTGCGCAGCTTCACACTTCCGATTTGATCCACATTAACTTGGCGTTCAGCAATCAGCCGTATAATGTCTTCATCGATGGCATCAAGTTTTTGTCGCAAGCTATCAAGTTTTTTGTTATCCATGATTGAAAGATCAGAAATTTGGGTTAAGATTGTGACAATTCCTGGATGATTTATCAATTAACTTTTTGACAGCAGGGGAGTCTGTAATGAATAGAATGTTTTTAGCAATTTCTTTGAGTTTGCTTTCGCTGACCGGCATGGCCAAGGACCGTCCGGTGGTTGCGGTGCTTGATTTCACCAACGAAACCACGGCGCACTGGTGGCGTTCGGATGTGGGCCGCGAATTGGGCGGCATGCTGGCCAATGAGCTGGTCAGCACCGGCGCATTCAAAGTGGTTGAAAGACAAAAACTGGACAGCGTTCTGGGTGAACAGGATCTGGGCGCGTCTGGACGCGTTTCGCCATCCACGGCCGCTAAAATGGGCAAGGTCACCGGGGCACAATATTTGATCACCGGCAAAGTGGCCGCCTATGAAGAAAACACCTCAGGCGGTGGCGGCGGCGTCAGCATCAAGGGCATTTCACTCGGCGGGAAAAAATCCTCCGCGTATCTGGCCATTGATTTGCGTGTGGTGAATGCCACCACTGGCGAAGTCGAGTACGTGCGCACAGTTGAAGGCACCTCCAAAGGCGGTGGCATGAGTATCGGCATTTCACGCGGCGGCTACGGCGGATCACTGGGCGGACACAAGAAAACCCCGACTGGTAAAGCCATTCGAGCGGCCCTGATCGAAGCAACCGATTACCTGGCCTGTGCCATGTACGATCAGGACAGTTGTCTGAAAGAATACCGCGACAAAGAAAGGTCGCGTCGCGATAAATCCAAATCGTCTTTGTCTCTGGATTGATCGCAGCATTTGCAATAAAAAAAGGCCGGTTGATCCGGCCTTTTTTATTGCGTGCGTTCAAGCGGTCTCACATCTGCTCTGAGGAGATGCGTGGTTGCGGACTCAGTTGCAGCAGTTTTCGCAGGTGATAGATCAGCATGCCGCGGGTGTATTGCAAGTAAAAGTATTTGTGAAAATAATCGCTGTCCTCGCGCACCGTGGCGGAAAATCTCTGCACGTGCTCATCGCGGCGAATACTGGTCCATTCGGTGGCATCAATTTCAGCGTGCGGATCATTGAATTGCAAGGTGCTGACCAATTCGTCGGGCAATTCGATGTCGGCGTCCAATGGGTAGCGCAGGGCGTATTCACCGGTGTCGGTGAGCAGCACTTGCAACTGGCAGAACGGTTTGAAACCGACGTATTCGTACTGGTTTTTGGTGGCTTTGAGAAACACCAGAAAGCGTTCGCCTTCGTTTACCCGATCCGGGTAGTAACACACCCAGTCGTCAAAGCCTTTGGCATTGACGATGATCAGTTCGTCCTTTTTGGTGCCTTTGTATGGGACACGAATGTGTAAATACGTCTGACCCATGGCATTGAGGTTGCGGGTTTGAATGTAATCGATGTCGTCGACCTGGGCTATGGCCACCAGATCGGCCCATTGCGCGGCTTCGGCAAGGGTGCTGAACGCCACCGGCTCCACAGCCTGATAATCGAATTGGTGTTCCACTTGCGCCTGCACCATCCCGGTGATCAGCAGGGCGCCCAATAAAGTCAAAGTTCTCATGTGGTTTCTGACCGTTGAATCAGTTGATTGTTGCAATTTTCTGGCCCAGTCTGACCGCTGCGCCTGGCACAATGCTTGGCTCAAATTCGATCGCGCCTTCGGGAAATACCAGGATCACCGTTGAGCCCATGTTGAAGCGCCCCATTTCTTCGCCTTTGCGATAGGTCAGTGGTTTTTCCACCGCAATGTCGTGCACAGTTTTGGCGTACGGCGGTGTGATGACGCCGTGCGAAACCGTCTCGATGCTGGAAACCAGAATGGCACCGACGTAAACAAACGCGACTTCACGTTGCTTGATTTCAATGCGGTTAACCAGACGTTCATTGCGCGCGAACAGACGTGGGATGGCCTGGGCGGTCCATTCGGCCACGCTGAACAGTCGACCAGGCACATGCCGCAGGCCGTGCAGCGTGCAATCGGCCGGCGCGTGGATGCGGTGGTAGTCGCGTGGCGACAGGTACAGGGTGATGAAACGCCCGTTTTGATAGGCCTGAGTGTCGTCGGCCAGAAGCTCCTGCACCGTGTAACTCTGGCCCTTGGCCTGAATGATGCGGCCTTCGCGGATGTCGCCGGCCTGACTGACCACGCCATCCACCGGCGAGACCAGCGCGTCGCTGTCGGTATCCATCGGCCGGCTGCCGGGTTTCAGCGCGCGGGTAAAAAAGGCGTTGAAATGCGCGTAGTCATCAAAAGAGGCGCTGGCCGCTTCATCCAGATTGATGTCAAAGGCCCGCACCATGTGTTTGATCACCCGGTTTTTCAGCCACGGCGCGCGAATGCGCATGAATCGGTGCACCATGCGTGAACACAGGCGGTGAGGCAAAACGTATTGCAGCCACAGAGCGATGCGTCTTTTCATCGCAGCAGCTCAGACAGATCGCCGGCGATATCATCGCTCACGTGCGGCGACTGAAACAGGCCGTGTCTTTGGCCGTCCGGATTGATCACGAACAACGCCGCCGAATGATCGACGTTGTAATTGAGTTCGCCTTCGTTGTGATCCTCAATGGCAAAGGGCACCCCCAGTTGACGCGTGATCGACAGGATGCTGGATGCCTCGCCGCTGACTCCGACGAATTCGGGGTTGAAATATTCCACATAATTCTTCATCACTTCTGGCGTGTCGCGTTCGGGATCCACCGAGATGAACACGAATTGCACCGCCTGGCGTGCCTGTGCATCAAGCTTCTTGTACACCGCCTGCATTTGGGTCAATGTCATCGGGCACACATCCGGGCAGTGTGTGTAGCCAAAAAACACCAGCGACCAGTGGCCTTTGAAGCGCGCTTCAGTGAACGCTTCGTCGTTGTGGTCGCGCAGATAAATTCCACTGAAGCTGCGGGGATTCGGATATACTTTCAGCGCCTTGAAGCTTTGCGTGTCCTGGGAAAAATGGCGCTGCCCAAAATACACCGCGGCGACCAATGCCGCAGCGCATATCAACAGGGTGAGCAATTTGATCGAATGATTCATGGTTTCTCGCTGGAATGTGGCCGCTCAATGTATCATCAATATGGGGCTGAAGGAATGACTGTCAAAGAAATATTTAGCAAAATCTGCACGGATTTGTCGAATTCGCCGGTGCAGTACGGTCACGCCGTGGTGGACGCCAGCGATGAAGCGGTGCTGATTCTGATGCACGTGTTGCAAGTCGATTTTGAGGGGCTCAACGCAGACACTGAAAGGGCCCTGAAGGCGGCTGAGTTGGCCACGGTGCAGGCGCTGGTCAATCGGCGCATTGAACGCCGTGAGCCATTGGCCTATGTGTTGGGGGCGTGTTATTTTGCCGGCCTGGAGTTCGCCGTTGATCGGCGCACCCTGGTGCCACGTTCGCCGTTCGCTGAATGGCTGAATAAAGGCTTTGCCCCATGGGTCGACTTGCACGCCATGGACACCGCGCTGGATTTGTGCTGTGGGGGCGGTTGCATTGGACTGGCCCTGGCGCATCACTGGCCCCACCTTAAGGTGGATCTGTCCGACATCGATGCCGGCGCGCTTGAAGTGGCCAAAATCAACCGCAGCCGCCACGCGCTTGAAGAACGGGTGCGCGTTGTGCAATCGGATCTGTTTGCCGAACTGGGTGCCCACTACGATTTGATCCTGAGCAACCCACCGTACGTTTCCACAGAGGAATACCAGCAGTTGCCGGCCGAATACACGCACGAGCCGCGTCATGCGCTGGTTTCCGCGGCACAGGGCCTGTTGTTGCCGGTGCGAATTCTGGCCAGTGCCGCCAATCATCTGAAGCCCGGCGGGGCCTTGTTTCTGGAAGTTGGCTACAGCCATGAAGCCTTGCAAAATGCATTTCCGCGGGTGCCGTTCGTGTGGTTGCAGATGGAATCTGGCGGCGAAGGTATTTGTGTCATGCAGCGGGATGATTTGTTAGAATATCGCGCACAATTTGAGGCATTCTTGGAGCGTCATGTCGCATAACTCGTTTGGCAAAAATCTGATCTTCACTTCGTTTGGTGAATCGCACGGCGCGGTGATCGGCTGTGTTCTGGACGGGTTTCCACCGGGCATGCCGATCAGCGAGGATGAAATCAAAGCGCAACTGATCCGGCGCGCCACCGGGCGTTCCCGGCACACATCGCAACGGCGCGAAGCCGACGACGTGAAAATTGTTTCCGGTGTCTATCAGGGACTGACCACCGGCACACCGATTGCGCTGTTGATCGAAAACACCGATGCACGCAGCAAAGACTACGACGCCATCGCACAACAATTCAGACCAGGACACGCCGATTACACCTACTGGCGGAAGTATGGGCTGCGGGATCCGCGTGGGGGTGGGCGCTCATCGGCGCGTGAAACCACCATGCGTGTGGCTGCCGGTGCGCTGGCGCGCAAATGGCTGCAGCGTGAACACGGCGTGGTGATCAATGCCTGGCTGTCGCAGTTGGGTGAGCATGCTTTGGCCTGCCATTCACCGGAGCGGGTGGACGACAATCCCTTCTTTTGTGCAGAGCCTGAGCGGGTGCCGGCACTTGAAGCGTACATGGATGCCTTGCGCAAGTCCGGTGATTCGGTGGGCGCCCGTGTGGATGCACGCGCCACCGGCGTGCCGCCCGGTTTGGGTGAGCCGGTGTATGGCAAGCTCGATGCCGAGCTGGCATTGGCGATGATGAGCATCAACGCCAGCAAGGGCGTGGAAATTGGCGCCGGCTTTGCGGCCGTGGCACAGCGGGGCACTGAACACCGCGATGAAATGCAGGACGGCGAATTTCTCAGCAATCACGCCGGCGGAATTCTCGGTGGCATCAGTTCAGGCCAGGATGTGACTCTTTCGGTGGCGTTCAAGCCCACCTCCAGTTTGCGTTTGCCCGGACGCACCTGCGATGTGCACGGCAACAACGTCGAAATCATCACCACCGGACGACACGATCCGTGCGTGGGCATTCGCGCGGTGCCAATTGTGGAAGCGATGCTGGCATTGGTGTTGATGGATCACGTGCTGCGTCACCGCGCGCAGACGGGCGCCTGATGCCCGTCAAAAGATGACAAGTAGACTACGGGGCGGAGGTCAACAAACAGCCGCTGAAATCATGATGACTGACAGGCGATTTGATTTTCAATGAGTAAAACTGTGAATGTGGCGGTGGTTGGGGCCACCGGGGCGGTGGGCCGCACCATGCTTGATGTGTTGCAACAGCGCAATTTCCCCTGCGGTGAAGTGTTTGCCCTGGCCAGTGAACGCAGCGTGGGCGAGAAGATTGATTTCTGCGGGCGGCAATTGCGCGTGGGCCTGCTGGATGATTTCGATTTTTCCCAGGCGCACGTGGCGCTGTTTTCCGCCGGCGCCGAAATTTCCAGGGCGCATGCACACCGGGCCACCCGCACGGGCTGTGTGGTGATCGACAACACCTCGTATTTTCGCAACGAGGAGGACATCCCGCTGGTGGTGCCGGAAGTGAACCCCGAAGCGCTGGCCGACGTCGCTGAAAGTGGCATCATTGCCAACCCCAATTGTTCAACCATACAAATGGTGGTGGCCCTGGCGCCAATCCATCGGGCGGCCGGCATTGAGCGCATCAACGTGGCCACGTATCAATCGGTGTCCGGGGCCGGACAGGCCGGCATCGATGAATTGTCATCCCAGACCATGTCGCTGTTGAATTTTCGTCCCATTGAAACACACAAGTTTTCCCAGCAGATCGCGTTCAATGTGTTGCCGCACATCGATGCTTTTCAGGACAACGGTTACACGCGCGAGGAAATGAAGATGGTGTGGGAAACGCGCAAAATTTTGTCGGACCGGTCCATGCAAATCAATCCAACCTGTGTGCGGGTGCCGGTGTTTTATGGCCACGCACTGGCCGTGCATCTGGAAACGCGTGAAAAATTGCCGCTGAAGACCGTGCGGACATTGTTGCAGAAGGCGCCGGGCGTCGAGTTGCTTGACGATGTCTCCAGTTTGACTCTGCCCACGCCGGCAGTGCACGCGGCCGGAAACGATGCGGTGTACGTTGGCCGTGTGCGTGAAGACATATCCCACCCACGCGGTTTGTGCCTCTGGATTGTCTCTGATAATATCCGAAAAGGGGCTGCACTGAATTCAGTCCAAATCGCAGAAAAACTGCTAAAAACACTGGATATTTAGTAAGTTAGAGCCTTTTTTTTATATTATTTCTTGGAAATTTAGTGAATTATTGGTTACTATTCACACATTGGGTTAAAAAATCTTATATTTATAAGTGTAGAGATGCATATGCAATATAAAAAACTTTTGATTGGTCTGGTTATTGTTCTGATTCTGGCCCTGCCACAAAGCGGCACTTCGCTGGGCATGGGCGAGCTGGAAGTTTTTTCCGCTCTGGATGAGCAACTGGAAGCTTACATTGAACTGAGGATCGATGAACGCGAAACGCTGGACGGACTGCAGGTCGGTCTGGCATCCGCTGAGGATTATCGCAAAGTCGGACTGGACAAATCGTTCGTGCCCTCCAACATCCAAGTGTCCATGGACGAGGACAACAGCCAATTGATTCGTCTGACTTCCGTGGGTCCGGTCAGTGAGCCCATTGTCAGCATCCTGCTTGACATCAACTGGTCGAACGGCCGGCTGCTCAGAGAATACACCTTGTTGCTTGACCCGCCGGTGTACGCGGAAAGCACGGGTTCAAGCGTGTCCAATGAAGTGGTGGAAATCACACCGGTGCAAACGCAACAGCCGCAAGTGGAAGCCAGTGAAGAGGACAATTATTTTGACAACAGTTCATTCCAGACTGTGGATACCTCGCCGAGCGTCGGTGAGGTGGACGTGCAGTCCGGTGACACGCTGTGGTCGATTGCCAGCCGCAACAAGCCTTCCGGTGTGAGCACTCAGCAAATGATGATGGCGATTTATTACGCCAACCCCAATGCATTTCTGAACAACAACATCAATCAGCTGGTCAAAGGCACTCGCCTGAGAATCCCGGGCGCCGATGAAGTCGATGCGGTGAGTTTTTCCGATGCGGTTTCACAAGTGCGCCAACACAACCAGAGTTGGAGTCCATCCACCCAATATGCCAGCTCGTATCAAACCACCAACGCCTCCAGCAGCAGCAGCGACAGCGGCGCATCCAGTTCTCTTGACTACGGCGTAGAACTGGTCGGCAATGACGACAGCGAAACCTACGCGGGCAATGACAGCGGCGATTTCCAGGATCTGCAAAACCGCATCATCCGGCTGCAGGAAGAGTTGACCAACAAATCCAGCAAAAACGACGAACTGCAATCCCGCGTTTCGGAATTGGAAGATCTGGTTGAACAACAACGCATTGCACTGGAGTTGAAAGACAGCGACATGGCGTCATTGCAGAATCAGATGTCCGAAGCCAGTAACATGGGCGATGACAACGGTTCTGCCATGGATCAGGTCAGTGACGCGGTGGATGAGTATGCCAGCGACGTGACCGACACCGCCGATGACGTGTGGGACACCACCGTTAATGCGGTCGACGATGCCACGGATGCCATGACAGATGACACCACAGACAGTGTTTACGACGACGCGGGCGATGAATCGGTGAGCCTGGGTGACCTGGTCGATGAAGACAACACCGTGGCCGAGGATGACGCAGCGTCCATGGAGCAAACGGATGATGCAAACTCGGCGCAGCAAAACAATGCCGACAACACGGTGCCGCGCTTCCAGCCTAAAGAGGAATCGTCCTTCTTTGACAAGGCCTTGCACTGGGTGCAAAACAACATGCTGTACACCGGACTGGGTGTGCTCGGTTTGTTGTTGTTGCTGTTCCTGCCCAAACTGCTTGGGCGTCGGGATGACGGTTTTGATGAGGCCGACTTCCTCGACGAACTGCACACATTGGACGATGACACCACGCAGTCGGATGACTTTGACCTGGGGCCAGATGATGCCGTCACAAAAATGACGTCGCCATTGGACGAGGACGAGGACGACGAAGCACAAGACGATGAAGCGGACGATCCTTTGGCCGAACTGGACCGCCAGATTGACCGCCAGAGCATGGACATTGACGACGATGAACTGGAAGACCTGCAAGACGTGGCAGAAGCCGCCGAAGATTCCGAAGATGAGTTGTTTGATCTGAGTGACGACGACGCCGTCGAAGACGACGACGATGAAGACGCCTTTGAACTGGATGATTTCCTCAACGACGATGACGATGAGGAAGACGACCTGGAAATGGCACTGGATACAAACGCAGAAGCAGACGCAGACGATGATGCAGAAGATGCCGACGATCTGGACGACGACTTTGACCTGGATGAGTCGCTTTCACTGGACGACGACGATGCATTGGAAGACGAGGTGCCTGCTGAGCCGTCGGATGAAAAAGACGACGCGTCCGAAGATGATTTCCTCGACGACGATCTGGATTTTGATCTGGATGAATTCGATGAAGAGTTGTCATTGGATCTGGACGATGACACGCCGGCTAAAGCGGCGGATGAAGCCGACGATGATCTGGATGTGGCACTGGAAATTGAAAACGATCTGGTGGAAACCGACATGAGTGAAGATTCTGAACACGACGACATTTCGCTTGAGCTTGAGGACGATAACAACGAGGAAATCGATTTCGATGACGAGTCTGAAGCGTCCGACGAGCCGGTTGACATCGGCATGGAGCTGGATGATTTGCTTGAAGACGAAGATTCTGTGGGCACCAAACTTGATCTGGCCAAGGCTTACATTGAGATGGGAGACCATTCCGGTGCAGCCAACATGCTTGATGAAGTGATCGAGGAAGGTAACGCCGAACAGGTCGAGAAAGCCAAACAGATGAAGAAAGACATCGATTCCTGAAAATAACTTGACCACCAATTGAAAGCCGGATTTATTCCGGCTTTTTTTTATTTGGACCGAAGCATGAATGAAGCAAAGACACGCTATGCATGCGGCATAGAGTACGACGGCAGTGAATTTTTGGGTTTCCAGAAACAAAAACAAACGCCCACCGTCCAGGCGTGTCTGGAAGACGCGTTTTCATCGGTGGCCAACCACCCGGTGGAGGTGGTGTGTGCCGGACGCACCGACACCGGTGTCAGTGCGCGCGGTCAAGTGATTCATTTCGACAGTGCGTCCAGGCGGGACCTGCGTGCCTGGCTGTTGGGCAGCAACACCCGGTTGCCCCGTTCTGTGTCTGTGCTGTGGGTGCAGCCCGTGGATGCGACGTTTCACGCGCGTTTTTCAGCCGTTTCACGCAGTTATCGCTACACCATTCTTAACCGCCCGGTGCGACCGGCCATTGAGCGACGGCAGGTCACCTGGATATTGGCGCCACTGCAACACGAACGCATGCATGCAGCGGCGCAATTGCTTTTGGGGCATCACGACTTCAATGCGTTGCGCTCCAGTCAATGCCAGGCCAAAAAATCGCTTCGAACCGTGCATTCCGTACAGGTCACGCGGCAGGGACAGCGCATCCATCTGGACATCACCGCCGACGGTTTTTTACATCACATGGTGCGCAACATTGTCGGCACGTTGCTGCCAATTGGCCGCGGTGAAAAACCGGTTGAATGGATGCAATCGGTGCTCGAAAGTCGCGATCGCCGCTGTGCCGGCGTCACCGCACCACCCAATGGGCTGGTCTTCACCGGGGTGGGTTACCCGGCTGAATACTGCCTGCCTGCAGGAGAATTCAATGACTGCAATTAAAATTTGTGGCGTGCGCGATGGCGAGGTTGTGGATGCGTGTCTGCAGGCAAATGTTGACGCCATAGGCCTGGTGTTTGTGCCCGGCAGCCCACGCGCCATTGATGTGGCCACGGCGATCGAATTGAGCCGGCAGATCAAAGGGCGCTTGCGCACCGTGGCTCTTTTTGCCAACAGCTCGGTGGATTGCGTTTCAGAGGTTCTCGAGCGTGTGCGACCGGATGTGTTGCAATTTCATGGACACGAAGCCGCGGCGTATTGCGCGCAATGGCGCTGGCCACACTGGAAAGCCGTGCCGATGCGCGATGTCGTCGATCCGCTGGCGTACATGGACGACTATCCTCTGGCTGAAGCGTTCATAGTGGATCAATACGGTCGGCATCATCAAGGCGGCAGCGGCCGTGCATTCGATTGGTTTGCTTTCCCTGAATCGCACCGAGCACGGATGATTCTGGCCGGCGGTTTGACACCCGCCAATGTGCTACTGGCCATGACCCGCACCGGCGCTGAATATGTCGATGTGAGTTCTGGTGTTGAGACTGCGCCTGGCGTAAAATCAGTCCCTTTGATCGAGCAATTTGTCACACAGGTGCGCAGCCATGGCCATTGATTATTCCCAATACCCCGATGCGCGCGGTCATTTTGAACAATTTGGCGGCGTGTTTGCTTCAGAAACGCTGATGCATTGCCTGCAGGAACTGCAGGAGGCGTATGCCAAAATTCGCGATGACGCCGATTTTCTGGCGCGTTTTGACCGCGATCTGGCCGAATACGTGGGTCGACCCTCACCACTGTACCCGGCGCAACGTTTGAGTCAGCACAACGGCGGGGCACAAATCTGGCTCAAACGCGAAGATCTGAATCACACCGGTGCGCACAAAATCAACAACACCGTGGGCCAGATTTTGCTGGCCCAGGCGATGGGCAAACGGCGCATCATCGCAGAAACGGGCGCGGGTCAGCACGGCGTGGCCACCGCCACGGTGGCTGCACGTCTGGGACTCGAGTGTGTGGTTTATATGGGTGCTGTGGACATCCAGCGTCAAGCCATCAATGTGTATCGCATGAAAATGCTGGGTGCTGAAGTGCGCGCGGTTGAATCCGGTTCAAAAACACTTAAAGACGCGCTCAATGAAGCCATGCGCGACTGGGTCACGCACGTGGATGACACCTTCTACATCATTGGTACGGTGGCCGGCCCGGATCCGTACCCCCGCATGGTGCGGGATTTTAATGCCGTGATTGGTCGCGAAGCGCGCGCCCAGTTTCAGGCACAACAGGGCGGTCTGCCCGATGCACTGGTGGCCTGCGTTGGCGGTGGCTCCAATGCCATGGGCTTGTTTCACCCCTTTCTGGCCGATGACTCGGTGGCCATGTATGGCGTGGAAGCCGGTGGCCATGGATTGGCCAGTGGGCAACACGCCGCTTCAATCAACGCCGGTAAAATCGGAGTGCTGCATGGCAACCGCACCTACGTGATGTCCGACGCGGATGGGCAAATCATTGAAACCCATTCAGTTTCTGCCGGTTTGGATTACCCCGGAGTGGGTCCTGAGCACGCGTTTTTGCATGACTCTGGACGGGCCACATACGTCACCGTCAATGACGACGAGGCTTTGCAGGCTTTTCACACCCTGACGCGCATGGAAGGCATTCTGCCGGCATTGGAAAGTGCGCACGCCGTGGCTTATGCACTGAAACTGGCCGCTGGCATGTCAAGTGAGCAACATGTGCTGGTCAACTTGTCCGGTCGCGGTGACAAAGACGTGCACACCGTCGCTGAGCTGGAGGGTTTGTCATTGTGAACCGCTTGCAACGTGCGTGGCAGCAGGCCGGCCGTAAACGCCTGATTCCTTTCATCACCGCGGGTCATCCTGACCCTGCGTTGACCGCGATCATCATGCATCAACTGGTGGCAGCCGGTGCCGATGTGATTGAATTGGGCATGCCTTTTTCCGATCCCATGGCCGATGGTCCGGTGATTCAACAGGCCTCAGAACAGGCCATCGCCCAGGGCGTGGGTTTGTCTCAGGTGTTTGATTGCCTGCGTGCATTTCGTGCCGATGACGATGAAACTCCGGTGGTGTTGATGGGATACATGAATCCGGTTGAATGCATGGGACACGGAGAATTTGCCCGACGCGCGGCTGAGAGCGGCGCGGATGCCGTGTTGCTGGTCGATTGCCCGCCGGAAGAAAGCCAGTCCATCGGCGCCAGTCTGCGCGCACACGGTCTAGATCAAATTTTTCTGGTGGCGCCCACCACCACGGCGCAACGCCGGGAATACATTGCCAAGCAGGCCAGCGGATTCGTGTATTACGTGGCCCTCAAGGGCGTCACCGGTGCGGCTCAGGGGCTGTCAACGACTGGTATGCGTGCGCACATTGAAGCGCTGCAGGCGTTGACCGATTTACCGGTGGTTTCAGGCTTTGGAGTCAAAGACGCCGAAAGCGCTGCGCAGGTGGCTGAATGCGCCGATGGTGTGGTGATCGGCAGTGCGCTGGTTGAGCGTTTGGCGGATTGCCGCACGGCGGCCGAGACGGAAGCGGCGATTCAGCGCTTCATCGGCCCTATCCGAAAACGCCTGGATTCGGTATAATGGCTGGCCCGGTTTGAGAATCGCATCATGAGTTGGTTTCAAAAATTGATGTCTTCCAGCATACGCACGGAAGGCGGAAAGAAAAAGAAAAATGTGCCGGAAGGTCTGTGGGGCAAATGCAAACAATGCGAAGCCGTGCTGTACCAGCCGGAAATCATCAAACACGGCAACGTGTGCCCCAAATGTGGCTATCACGATCGCCTGACCGGGCGAGCCCGCTTGCATTATTTTCTCGACGATGGCAGCTGCAATGAGCTGGATGAACACATCGTGCCGCTGGATCCGCTGAAATTTCGTGACAGCAAACGCTACCGCGATCGCATCCTGCAGGCTCAGAAAAGCACCGGGGAAAATGAAGCCCTGATCGCCATGACCGGTCAATTAAAAGGTCGCGATGTGGTGGCCACCGCATTTGAATTCAATTTCATGGGCGGTTCCATGGGTTCAGTGGTGGGTGAAAAATTTGTGCGCGCGGTGCACGTGGCGTTGGATCGTCAATTGCCGCTGATCAATTTTTCAGTCTCTGGCGGTGCGCGCATGCAGGAATCATTGTTTTCTCTGTTTCAGATGTCAAAAACCGCCGCCGCGCTGAAACGCATGAAACTGGCCGGATTGCCCTACATTTCCGTGTTGACCAACCCGACCACGGGCGGAGTCAGCGCTTCACTGGCGATGCTGGGCGATGTCAATATTGCCGAACCGGATGCCCTGATTTGTTTTGCCGGACCGCGGGTGATTGAACAAACCGTGCGGGAGAAGTTGCCGGAAGGTTTTCAGCGCAGCGAATTCCTGCTTGAGCACGGCGCCATCGACATGATTGTGGCGCGCGAACACCTGTCAGATCGCATTGCCAACTTGTTGAATCTGTTCTGTCCGCCCGGCGCGCAATTGGTTGAGCCGGACGCCATCATCAGCAGCGATGAAGCGCTGGACGTCGATGCCCCGGAAGAAGACACTTGATCAATGGCTTGAGGCGCTGAACCAGGACAAGATTGATCTGGGTCTGACGCGCATCAAGACCGTCATCGCGAAACTCAAACTGCAACCCATCGCGCCGCACACCGTAATCGTCGGCGGCACCAATGGCAAAGGATCCACAGTGGCCATGCTGAGCGCCCTCGGGCGCGCAGCAGGTCTGCGGGTCGGCGCCTTCACATCTCCGCATCTGTATCGCTACAATGAACGCATGGCCATCGACGGCAAGCCGGTCGATGATGCACGCATTGTGGCGGCATTTGAGTCCATCGATGCAGCCCGCGGCGAGGTGCCGCTGTCGTATTTTGAATACGCCACACTGGCGGCGGCCTGGATTTTCAAGCAGGAAAAGGTTGATCTGGCGGTCTTGGAGGTGGGGCTGGGCGGACGACTCGACGCCACCAATGCGTTTGATGCAGACGTCGCCGTGATCACCACAGTGGATCTGGATCACAGCGCGTGGCTGGGCGATACCCGCGAATTGATTGGTGCGGAAAAAGCCGCCATCTTGCGTCCCGAACGCCCCCTGATTTTTGCTGGAGATGACTGCCCCCAGAGTGTGTTGAAGGCGGCCCGGGCCGGCGCTGCAGAATTGTTGCGGCGTGGGCAGGAATACCACATCAAAGCCTCCGAGGACGGGTTTGATCTGTACAGCGAAGCACAGCAATGGCAGAATTTGAGTCCGCCTTCTTTGCCGGGGGCGTGGCAACGCAACAACGCCGCTGCGGCGATTTTGGCGATGCATCATTTGGGCCTGGATCTGTCACGGGAAGTCATCAATCGTGCGCTGCAAAACACCGAACTGGCCTGTCGCATTCAAAGGGTCTCACAAGCCCCTGAAGTCATATACGATGTGGCCCACAACCGTGAATCGGCCACGGCCCTGGCTGCTTGGCTGCGGGAGAATCCGGTGCCAGGCCAAACCCGCGCGGTGTTTGCGGTGCTGCGTGACAAACAGGTCGAGCAATGGGTCGGAGAACTGGACGCGGTGGTGGATCACTGGTTCATTTCGGCCTCGCACTCACACCGCGCACTGCCAACGCGCGAACTGCTGCTCATTCTGGTCGATCACGTGCGCCTGATTTCCGCGTTTGATGACCTGGCATCCGCACACCGCATGGCGCGCGCATGCAGCGCAGCGGAGGATCGCATTGTGGTGTTCGGCTCATTCCATAATTTTGCCGAACTCGGGGCATAAAAAAAGCCCGTCACGATGACGGGCTTTTGTGCTTCGATTCAATGCGTTCAGGCGACTTCTTTGGCCTGTTTTTCAGAGGCATCGGTCAAAGCCGAACCGTTGTTTCTGATCGCAATGGTTCTCGGCTTCATGGCCTCAGGCACTTCACGCTCCAGCTCAATGTTGAGCAAGCCATTTTGCATGCTGGCGCCTTTCACATTGACGTGATCGGCCAGCTGAAAACGGCGCTCAAATGAACGCGTGGCGATGCCGCGATGAATGAAGTTGCCTTCCACTTCGGTTTCCTTGCGCCCTTTGACCGTCAGCGTGTTTTCTTCGCTGGTGATCTCCAGTTCGTTCTCGGAAAAACCGGCCAGGGCCAGTGTGATGCGGAACTGGTTGTCATTGATGGCTTCAATGTTGTATGGCGGATAGGAAATTTGCGACTGATCCGTGCGCGCGGCCTGGTCCAGCAGGCGAGCCATGCGATCGAAGCCGATGGAAGAACGGAATAATGGTGTCAAATCTAAGTTCATTGATATTCTCCTGTTTAAGCAATATGTCTGAATGGCCTGCCTGAACCCTCAAACAGGTTCGTGGCCAGGCACGTTGTGCTGGTCCCGGTTCACCGGCAACCAGTCAACATCCATTATGGGGTTGTGCCTGTGCTTTTCAAGAGAAAATTCACTGCCAGACCGATGCACACCACCAGACCGGAGTAATTGTTGAACAGAAAGGCTTTAAAGCAATCATCTTCCTTGCGATCACGGATCAGGTATTGCTGCCAGATGAAGGTGGCCGCCATCGCCACCAGACCCAGAAAATACACTTCATGGTAGGCGTTTTTATGTCCAAACAGGGCCAGGGTGCCCAGCGTCATGAATTGCAGTATGCCGATGAAGACTTTATCCAGATCGGCGAACAGGATGGCGGTTGATTTGACGCCGATTTTTACATCGTCTTTGCGATCAACCATGGCATATATGGTGTCGTAGGCGGTGGTCCAAAGGATGTTGGCGACAAACAGCAGCCAGGCATCGGCAATCAGCCGCCCCTGAATCTCAGCGTATGCCATGGGAATTGACCAGGCAAAAGCGATGCCGAGGTAGACCTGAGGCAAATACGTCAGGCGTTTCATGAACGGGTAGGTGATGGCAAAAAAAGCCGCCACGGCAGCCAGTTTGACCGTCAAGGGCCGCAACAGCCACAGCAGACCGGAAGCCAGCAGCAGCAGCAAAATCAGCAACAGCACCGCACTGCCGACAGAAATCCGGCCTTTGGCCAGCGGCCGTTGCGCGGTGCGCCGCACGTGCCCGTCAAATTTGCGATCGGCGATGTCATTGGCCACACAGCCGGCGGCGCGCATCAACACAACGCCCGCGACAAACACCAGCGCAATGGCCAACGGCGGCCGTCCGCCGGCGGCGGCAAACAGCGCCCACAGCGTTGGCCACAGCAGCAGCAGGGTGCCGATCGGCCGGTCCAGGCGCATCAATTGCAGGTATGGGCGCAGCTTGTCGTTGAAGTCACTCATTGAAATGGGCCGTGATGGGAACAACAGCCCCGTATTTTAGCATCATAGGCGGTGCAGAAAAAACCGCTGCTGACGTTCATTTGCTGTGCGATTCAGTGATCGGGTGCAAACGTCTGCAGCGGTTGATTACATGGCATGGTGGAAGCCGTTCTGACGCCACGCCTCGTAGCTGACGATGGCCACGGCGTTGGCCAGATTCAGGCTGCGGTTGTTGGCAATCATGGGGATTCGCACGCGCCTGTGCGGGGGGATAGATTGCATGATTGCTGCGGGCAGACCTTCGGTTTCGGAGCCGAACAGCAGCACATCTCCGGGTTGAAAACTCACCGCGTCGTGGTGCACCGTGCCCTGGGTGGTGATGGCAAACAACCGCTCCGGGTTGATTGTGGCACAGAAGGCCGCGTAATCCCGGTGGCGGTGCACCCGCGCCAGATCGTGGTAATCCAGACCGGCGCGGCGCAGTGATTTTTCATCGAGGGAAAAGGCCAGCGGCTCGATCAGGTGCAATGTGCAGCCGTTGTTGGCCACCAGGCGGATGATGTTGCCTGTGTTGGGCGGTATTTTTGGGCTGTGCAGGGCGATGTGAAACACGCGCGCCTCAACGTGCAGCCGCATCGAAACCGCTGCGAAAGATCACATCATCGATGATTTGTATGGCGCCGGGCAAGGTGGTCTGGGTCAACACCAGGTCATCGCCGCTGATCGCCGCGTCTTCATCCACATCCAGCCACAGCGCCACCAGCAGGTCATACGCACCGGCGGGGGTGCCGGGCGGCACCAGAAAATTGCGCAGCAGAACATTGGCGCCAGGCAGTGCCGGCTGTCCGGCGTCGCCGGCCGGGTCATCGATGTATCCAGTGGCGGGGCTGAACAGGCTGGCTCCGATCAACACGTCGTGGTGCGTCAAAGTGCTGCTGTTGGTGACCTGCAGGGCCAATCCCAGGACATCGCCGGCCGGCAGTGACGCGGGCGTGGCCAGGGAGGAATCGATGCGCAGCGGTGAAGTCATGAAGGCGGAACGCAAACCGTCGGGTTGTCCATTGGCATTGTAGTAATGATTGACGATCCATTTCCAGTTTTCACCGTGCAACCCGTCCCAGCGAAAGGTGCCCCACTGCGACATGCCGCGACCGTGACCAAAACAGCCCCGGTCAGTGGCCACGAGGTCATTCAGGCAGGGCCAGCCGGTGGCCGGTGAGCCCACCGCGCCGTTGCCACAGCTCAAATCGCCGTTGCTGCAGTTCAAACCGTCGTTGGGGTCATCCCAGGCGTTGTTTTCAGCCGAATATTCGGCGCGAAACACCGCGCCGTCGCGTTGCAGCACAACACCGGCGGTGTTGTCCACGGCCAGATCGGTGTTGGCGGTGGTGTTGGGATCATTGACCTGGCAGCAGGCGTTGGAACAGATGTCGTGCGTGCCGTACAGCGGATTCACGGTGTGCCACATGCCGTAGCTGCGATAAGCCACCGAACCGGCACGCAAAGACTGCTGACCCCAGGACGAGATCCATTCATCATTGAGCCCGCGTTTCACGTAGGTTTCCAGAGAAAACACGCACACGTGCGCGCAGCTGGTGGCACCGGAACAACAGCCGACATCGCAGGCGGCCGAAGCAAAGCCCACGCGGATGCTGGCCGCCGGATCGAGGATGACGGCGCGTGAATCGGCCGCTTGCGCCGCTGCGATGGGCGTCGGTTGTGTGCCCCCAAGCGGTGCGGACAGTGCGCCGCCGAGGTCGTTGAGCTGACGGTGTTGCCAGCGGTGCATTTCGCGGCCGCTGCCGCGCGACAGCGTCAACTGCAAGGACAGAACATCGCCCGAATGCACGGCGATTTCCTGCAATCGAGTTCGGTGCCCTGCAGCGGCCACGGTCAGCTGATCCAGTCGCCAGTCGCGCAAGTCGTTGACATGCAAAATGAAATAACCATTGGCATCGCTGCGAGTCACCTGTTCGGGCGCGCTGGCAAGGTGCACTGTGGCTTGCGCTAGTGGCGCGTGGTTTGCATCGCCAATGTGGCCTTGCACCAACGCCTGGTTGGCGCGCGGTGCCGCAGGCTGTGGTGGTGTGTGCAGTGGATCAAGGAACAGCACCAGCGTTTCAATGCCTTGTCCATCCTGTTGCAGATGGTGGGTGTGCATTGTGGTGTAACCCGACGCCTGAGCAATCACGCGGTGATGGCCGTCGGGCCAATTCAGCTTCAGCGTCCCGTCAATGCGGAAGTTTAAATCGGCCGGTCGCTGGGGTTGTTGCGTGTGTTCGCCCGCGTGCAGCCAGACTGCCAACTGTGCGTTCACTGCCAGACCACTGTGGCTGTCGCGCGTGATCACCTCAAGGGCCTGTGCAGGGGCGATGATCAGGGCCAGCAGCACGGCGGCGAATGTCCAAATGCGCTGTGCATGAGGCCGCACAACTGCCCACATGCTGAGGTGTGGTGCGGTGCGGTGCGGTCTCATGCGAAGTTCAGGCCAGGGATCAGAAGTTGTATCTGAACGCCAGCTCAACGCCCGGGTCGCCATCGTCGTTGACGTCCAAATGCAGGCGCACCGCCTGGCTTGGATCGGCAAAATAATACACACCGCCGAGGCCGAGGCTCAATTGATCGTCGCTGCTGGACTGTTCGGTGTCCGCCACGGAGTAATTCAGGGCTGAAATCAGTTCAATGTTTGAAGACACAAATTTGCGCGTGCCCAGGGTCAGATCGTACAGATCAAAATCGATGTCGCCGAATGCGCTGTCGCGGCTGGCGCGGCCAATGCCCAGTTCTGAATAAAAGTCCATGCCGGCATCACCCACCGGGGTGTGAAAGCCCAGTCCAACGCCCAGCAGACGAACGGTGTTGTCGTTGCCGCCGTTCGGTTCACTGAGTGCACCGCAGGCAAGAAAATAGAATTGCTCGGAAAATTCGACTGAAACGTCGAGAAAAACGGTGCTGACGTTCAAGTTGTCCAGTTTGTCGTAGCGATAGCCCAGTTCCAGCCAGTTGTAGGTGATGTCTTCGGCGTGCAATGGGGCGCTCAGCGAGAGCGCAGTGAACAGGATCAATTTATTCATTATATTCCTCGTGTGTTGTTATTGAATTGATAGGCTATTATGGCGCAAGCGCCCACAGATTTCACCCCACGCGCAGAAATTCCCGCGCCTGGGCCAGAGTGGCTTCGGTGATTTTTTGACCGCCGCTCATGCGCGCCAGTTCCTGAATGCGCTCGCTGCGGTCCAGTTCGTGGACCTGACTGGACGTGGCGTTTTTGTGGTTGTCGACTTGCTTGCTGACCCGCAAGTGTTGATCGGCCATGCCGGCCACCTGTGGCAAGTGTGTGACGGCCAGGACCTGATTGTCGCTTGCCAAATCGTGCATCAGCTGTCCGATCATCTCGGCCACGCCGCCGCCGATGCCTGTGTCGACCTCATCAAACACGAACGTTTGCGCCTGATCGCGTTGTTTTTTGCTCACTTCAATGGCCAGGGCGACGCGTGAGAGCTCACCGCCGGAAGCGGTTTTGTTCAGCGGTGTGAATGACTGCCCTGGATTTGAACACAACTGAAAACTGGCCACATCCCAGCCTTCGGCGCTGGGCGCGTGTGGACTGTGTTCAATGTCTATGCGAAAGGCCGCGTCCGGCAAGCCGATGTTGCGGATCAGTTCAGTGATGCGTTCGGCCAGGCGTTGCGCGGCCTGAACGCGCTGCTGGTGCACCTGTGTGGCCAGTTCGGCGTATTCGTGCAGGCATTCAGACAGGGCCAGTTGCCGTTCTTCACGCGCGTTGCTGTTGTCATCGTGTTGCTGGCGTTTGGCCTGCAATGCGCGGTGGTGTGCGTGCAATTGCTCGGCCGTGACCTTGTGTTTGCGCGCGGCGGCAAAGATCTGTTCCAGACGTTTTTCCACCGCATTTTGCCGCTCCGGATCGACGCTCAAATGGTCCTGCACTTGATTCAGTTCATGGTGGGCTTCATTGAGGTTGATGCGCGCTTCATCGATCATTTGGGTGATGTCGCTGAAATCGTATCCGCGCGCCTTGCGCAAACGTTCCATCACCGAATTCAACAGGGCCTCAATGTTGTCGTCGCCGTCGGCGAGATCCGATAAGGAATGATCGATGGCCTGTTTCAATTCCACCGCGTGCGTCAGCTGATCCAGTTCCTGGTGCAGTGCATCCAGCTCGTCGGCGCCCAGGTCCAGTTCGTCCAATTCATTCAGCTGATACTCAAGCAGCTCAAGTTGCTCGGCACCCATGGCGCCACTGGATTCAATTTCGGCCAGTTCCTTTTGCAAGCGTGCGTGCTGTTGTTGGCATTCACGCAACGCTTTAAGCCGATGTGCTTCAACGCCGGCGGCGTCAACGATGCGCAATTGCTCGCGCGGCTGCAACAGGCGAATCTGATCGTGTTGGCCGTGAATCTGCACCAGGTGATCGGCCAGAGTGCGGATGCTGCGGGCGGTGGTCGGGCGCCCGTTCAGCCACAATCTGGAAGGCCCGTTTTCATTGATCTGACGCTTCAATTCCAGTTCATTGACGGCCTGTGCAGCGTCCGTCTGCAGTCCCTGTTCCTCAAGCCATTGCTGCGCCGCCCGGTTGTTTGACACATCAAATATGGCCTGGATTTCACACTGCGGACCGTGGCCGCCGATCTGGCTGAGGTCGGCGCGTTCACCCAGCAACAGCGACAGCGCGCCCACCACGATGGATTTGCCCGCGCCGGTTTCTCCGGTGAACACACTGAAGCCCCCCTGCAGCGACAGCTCCAGTCGGTCAATCAGCACAAAATTTTCAATGTACAGTGAAATGATCATTGGCGCTTGAATTCATATTGAATAACTCCATATTTGTGCCCATAACTGGACGCGGCCGTTGTGGCGGCATTCACAAAAAAGCCTATTTTATGCTGTTTGCATGGGCTTAACAACACACATTGATCGGCTGTACGGGCCATGGCAATCATCAGGAGCACACCGTGAGCGAAAAGAAAAAACACGCCAAAGAACAGGAAACTGAACTCAAAAACGGGGTTGAAGACACCGCGTCTGACGCCCAGCCAGCTGAAGACACAGCGGCGCAGGCGGCGTCCGCTGAAGCAGAACAACTGGCGCAGGCCGAAGCACGCGTGGCGGAATTGCAACGCGAACTGCAGGCCAGTCAGGAAGACCTGCTGCGCATGGCCGCGGAGTTGGAAAATCAGAAAAAACGACTGGCACGGGACATGGAGAACACCCGCAAATACGCCATCGATAAAGTCATCAAGGGTCTGATTCCAGTGGCCGACAGTTTTGACAAGGCGCTGGAAGTGATCGACAAAGCCGATTGCGAGGTGACCGTGGAGCAATTGATTCAGGGCACCGAGCTGACCCACAAGGTGTTCATGCAGGTGTTGGGTGACAACGGCATTGAAGTGATCAATCCGGTGGGCGAAAAATTCGACCCGGAAAAACACGAGGCGATGTCGGCCGTGCCGTCCGAAGGGCACGAGAAAAACACCGTCATTGAGGTGTTTCAGAAAGGCTATCTGCTGAATGACCGGGTGGTGCGTGCAGCCATGGTGGTGGTGGCGTCCTGAAGGCAAATTAAAGTCGCCGTGCGCTTGAAAAAAGGCGCGGTGTCCATACATAAAGCAGCAGTTAGATTACAACATATTCAAGAGGTTTTAGAACATGTCAAAAGTTATCGGTATAGATTTGGGGACAACGAATTCTTGCGTTGCCGTAATGGAAGGCAAGGACATCAAAGTCATTGAAAATTCAGAAGGTGACAGAACCACCCCGTCTATCGTTGCTTTTACTGACGAGGGTAAAATCCTGGTGGGTCAATCGGCTAAAAGACAAGCGGTGACCAACCCGGAAAACACCTTGTTTGCGATCAAACGCTTGATCGGACGAAAAATCGACGAAGACGTGGTTAAAAAAGATCAGGACATCGTGCCGTACAACATCGTGCGTGCGGACAACGGCGATGCCTGGGTGGAAGTGCGTGGCAAAAAAATGGCGCCACAGGAAATTTCTGCCAAAGTGTTGAGTAAAATGAAGAAAACCGCTGAAGACTACCTCGGCACCACGGTGACTGAAGCCGTGATCACGGTGCCGGCGTACTTCAACGATTCACAGCGCCAGGCCACCAAAGACGCCGGCAAAATCGCCGGGCTTGAAGTCAAGCGCATCATCAATGAGCCCACGGCGGCGGCACTGGCCTACGGCATGGACAAAAAAGGCGGCGACAAAACCATCGCGGTTTACGACCTCGGTGGCGGCACCTTCGATATTTCCATCATTGAAATCGCCGACATCGACGGCGAACAGCAATTTGAAGTGCTGGCCACCAACGGCGACACCTTCCTCGGCGGTGAAGATTTTGACAACCGCGTGATGGAATACCTGGTGGCGGAATTCAAAAAAGACCAGGGCGTGGATTTGAAAAACGATCCTTTGGCCTTGCAGCGCCTGAAAGAAGCCGCTGAAAAAGCCAAGATCGAGTTGTCCAACCTTGAGCAGACTGAAGTCAATCTGCCGTACATCACGGCCGATCAGACCGGTCCGAAGCACTTGAACATCAAGATCACGCGTTCCAAGCTGGAAGCGCTGGTGGAAGATTTGATCAAACGCACCGTGGCACCGTGTGAAACCGCGCTGAAAGACGCCGGCATTTCACTGAATGAAATCGGTGACGTGATTCTGGTGGGCGGTCAGACCCGCATGCCGAAAGTGCAGGAAACCGTGGAACGCATCTTCGGCAAAAAGCCGCGCAAAGACGTCAACCCGGACGAAGCCGTGGCCATGGGTGCAGCGGTGCAGGGCGGTGTGTTGTCTGGTGAAGTGAAAGACGTGCTGCTGTTGGACGTGACTCCGCTGTCACTGGGCATCGAAACCCTGGGCGGTGTGATGACCAAGCTGATCGAGAAGAACACCACCGTGCCGACCAAGGCTTCGCAGGTGTTTTCCACCGCCGAAGACAACCAGTCTGCGGTGACCGTGCACGTGCTGCAGGGTGAGCGTCAAATGGCTTCAGCCAACAAGTCGCTGGGCCAGTTCAACCTGGAAGGCATCAACGCCGCGCCGCGCGGTATGCCACAGATCGAGGTTGAATTCAACATCGACGCCAACGGCATCATTCACGTGTCGGCCAAAGACAAGGCCACCGGCAAGGAACAGAAAATTGAGATCAAAGCCGGCAGTGGTCTGTCCGAGGAAGAAATCAAAGCCATGGTGCGCGACGCCGAGTTGAATGCGGAGCAAGACAAAGCCTTCGAGCAACTGGTCAAATCGCGCAACGAAGCCGACGCAATGGTGCATTCGGCCCGCTCCATGATGAACGAGCACAAAGACATCCTCGATGACGGCGACCGCAGTGCCATTGAAACAGCCATCAACGCGGCTGAAGAAGCGGCCAAGGGCGAAGACAAAGCGGCCATCGATGCTGCCAACCAGGCCTTGCAGGCCGCGTTGCAACCGGTGATGCAGAAAGTGGCTCAGGCCACCCAGGCCAGCGAAGCCCCGGCCGATGGGGCTGGCCCGGAGCAGAGCGCGCCGCAAGACGACGTGGTCGACGCGGACTTTGAAGAAGTCGACGATGACAAAAAATAATCGCGACGTTAAATGACGGCAGAAAAAGGATGAAACCCTGGCGGTTTCATCCTTTTTTCAGTCTTCGGGACAGGATCGATGCAAGAAAAAGATTTATATAAATTGTTGGGTGTGGGCAAAGACGCCGACCAGGCCGAATTGAAAAAGGCCTACCGGCGCCTGGCCATGAAATACCACCCGGACCGCAATGCAGACGACCCCGCGGCGCAGGAAAAATTCAAGGAAATCAAATTTGCCTATGAGGTGCTGAAAGACGAGCAGAAGCGCGCGGCCTATGATCAGTTTGGCTTCGATGCCATCACCGGTCAGGCCGGTGGCGGCCCTGGCGGCGCGGGCGGATTTGGTGGATTCAGCGGCGACGTCGGTGACATCTTTGGTGACATTTTCAGTGACATTTTCGGCGGCGGCCGTCGGCGCCAGCCGGGCGGGGCGCAACGCGGACGGGATTTGCAGATTGAAATGACGCTGGAACTGGAAGAGGCGGTCGCTGGCACGCACAAGGAAATCAACATACCCACCATGGTGTCTTGCGAAGGCTGCAACGGTTCCGGGTCGCAGGACGGCCAGGTGAAAAAATGCCAGACCTGTCAGGGCATGGGCCGCGTGCGCATGCAACAGGGCATGTTTTCCGTGCAGCAAACCTGTCCGGATTGTCACGGCAGCGGCAACGTGATCAGCAACCCATGCAGCCAATGCAACGGCCAGGGGCGACGCCGTGAAAACACCCGCTTGAATGTAAAAATTCCCGCCGGTGTGGACAACGGCGACCGCATCCGACTGTCGGGCAAGGGCGAGGCCGGTGCCGCCGGTGGACCGGCTGGCGATCTGTACGTCGATGTGCGTGTCAAGCCGCACCCGATTTTTTCACGCGAAGGCGACACCCTGCGCTGTGAAATGCCGATTGATTTTGCCACGGCTGCGCTGGGTGGTGAAATTCACGTGCCCACACTGTCCGGTCAGGTGAAATTGAAAATTCCCGCGGAAACGCAATCCGGCAAAAATTTCCGACTCAAGGGCAAGGGCGTGCAATCCGTGCGCAGTCACGCGCGCGGTGATTTGTATTGTCGGGTCACGGTGGAAACACCGGTCAACCTCACCGGCGAGCAAAAACGTCAGATTCGAGAGCTGGACAACAGTTTGAAAGACGGGGGCAAGAAACACTGCCCACAATCCAGTTCCTGGCTGGATAAAGTCAAATCCTTCATGGATAAACTGACCACATGAGCACACGGCTCGGATTGACCGGCGTCAGCGGCCGATTGGGCCAGCGGGTGCTGCGCAGTCTGGCCGACCACCCGCAATTCGACCTGTGCAGCGCCACGGTTTCATCCAACAGCCGTTGGCTGGGCGAGCCATTGCAGGCCCTGTGGGCCGACGCCCCGTGGGCTCTGCACATCGGCGATGCACACAGCCTGGAATGTCAGGTCATTGTGGATTTCTCACAGCCCGATGGTTTGGCCGCCAGCCTGTCACACTGCCAGCGTCATCGCACACCGCTGGTCAGCGCCACCACCGCGCTGAACGATGACCATCACGCCGCATTACAGGCGCTTGCGCGCCACGTGCCGGTGCTGTGGGACAGCAATTTCAGTCTGCAAATTCAATGGATTCGCAAGCTGTTGCGCGACATCGCCGCGCAACAAACCGTGCGCCGCGGGCTGATCACCGAGACGCATCACCGCAACAAAAAGGACGCGCCATCGGGCACCGCGATCTCACTGGCCCGCTGTCTCGAGCCAGAGGCGCCGCTGCAAACGATCGGCGAAAACCGCTTTGCCTGCGGCGTGCTGGAAATTCACTCGCATCGTTTGGGCGAGGAAGCCGCCATGCACGAGGTGCATTTGTGGCTGGATGACGATGAATTGCAGCTCAAACACCGCGCCGTGAGTGCGGACATTTTTGCCCAGGGGGCGCTCAAGGCCGCCGCTTGGCTGCTGCAACAGCCGCCCGGTCTGTATGCCATGGCCGATGTGCTGGGTGTGCAAGCCTGACGACATGCACACATGACCCGAGACGCCGTTTGCGGTATCATACGCGCAGATTTCTACCGGTGAAGCCAATGAAATACACTGTCGTTCTGATCTGTTTGTTGTCATGCGTTGTCGTGCGCGCTGCTGATTTTGCTCAAGTGGATTCACCCTGGCTGCGCGCCGGACCACCGGGTGCACAGATGTTGGCGGCGTATTTGAATCTGCACAACACCGAAACCAGAACACTCACCCTGATTGGCGCCTACAGTCCAGATTTTCGCATGAGTGAAATTCATCGCACGGTGGAGGTCGACGGCGTGTTCAAAATGCGCCATCAGCCAGAATTGACTGTGGCGCCGAACCAACGGCTGGTGTTTGAGCCGGGTGGGCTGCACATCATGTTGATGCAGCCGCTGAAAGCCATTCAACCCGGTGCGCAGGTGAAAATCTGTTTACTGTACCGCGGCGAGGACGGGCAGACGCAGGTGCAGCACCTGTGGTTCCCGGTCAAAAAGGGTTTCTGAGCACTGTCCGGGCGTCTGCGCATGAAAACCCGTGATTTTGATTACCAGTTGCCGGATGAATTGATTGCCCAGCATCCCCTGCCTGAGCGCAGCGACAGTCGCCTGTTGTGTCTGGATCGCCGCAGCGGCGAATTGCACGATTGCATGTTTACTGAGTTGCTGCAAAGGCTGCAGCCGGGTGATTTGTTGGTGTTCAACGACACCAAGGTGATTCCCGCGCGCCTGCACGCACACAAGGTCACCGGCGGTCGTGTGGAGGTGTTCATTGAGCGGGTGCTGTCCCGGCACAGCGTCAAGGCCATGCTCAAATCCTCCAAAGCGGTGCGCATCGGTCAAGCGGTGCTGCTGGACGGCGAGGCGGTGTTTTTCGTCGCCGGCAAACGCGGCATGTTTTATTTACTGGAAAGCCCTGAGCACCCGATCGATGCCTTGTTGCAGGCCCATGGGCACGTGCCATTGCCGCCATATATTCAACGCGCCGATGAGGCAATCGACGCCAACCGCTACCAGACCGTGTACGCGCAACACGCCGGCGCGGTGGCAGCGCCCACTGCCGGGTTGCATTTCTCAGAACACATGTTGCAGCAACTCAAGGCGCTGGGTGTGCACAGCGCGTTTGTCACTTTGCACGTCGGTGCCGGCACTTTTCAACCGGTCAAAACCGACGATGTGTTGACGCACCGCATGCACAAGGAATGGCTGAATGTATCGGCCGACTGCGTTGCCGCGGTGCAGCAATGCCGCCGGCGCGGCGGCCGCGTGATCGCGGTTGGCACCACCGCGGTGCGCTCTCTGGAAACCGCAGCACGCTCCGGCACACTGGCGCCGTACTGTGGGGACACCGACGTGTTCATTTACCCGGGGCACCGTTTTCAGGTGATCGATGGTTTGATCACCAATTTCCATTTGCCACAATCGACGTTGTTGATGCTGGTCAGCGCGCTGGCCGGGCGTGAAGCGGTGCTGCGCGCATACGCTCACGCAGTGGCCCAGCGCTACCGGTTTTTCAGCTACGGCGATGCCATGCTGATTCTCTGATTCATTCTATTTCGCGGGGCTGCTGCACCGGCAACAGGTGCCATTCAAACGCCGCGACTTTGCGTTACAATACGGGCTCAATCAATCTGCATTCGAGGTGACCATGCTGGATTCATGGGTGGTGTCTGTGATCAAATTGCTTTCGGCGTTGTTTGTGTCAGTGGTGGGGGTGCTGTTGTTCTCGGCGCTGTTGATGTACATCATTGATCGGACTCAAAAAAAACACAGCATTCGGCGCAATTACCCGGTCATCGGACGTTTTCGCTGGCTGTTTGAACATCTGGGTGAATTTTTCCGACAGTACTTTTTTGCCATGGACCGCGAGGAAATGCCATTCAATCGCGCGCAGCGTGCCTGGGTCTACAAAGCCTCCAAGGATGAAAACAACACCGTGGCCTTCGGCTCCACACGCAATCTGGACCGCCGCGGCGCCATGCTGTTCATGAATTGCGCCTTCCCGGTGCTGGACACCGATGTGGCACAGACCGAAACGCTGGTGATCGGTCCGTACGCAGCAAAACCATACCACAGCCGCAGTTTTTTCAACATCAGCGGCATGAGCTATGGGGCCTTGTCAAAATCGGCGGTGCGCGCGCTTTCACACGGCGCCCGACAGGCCGGCATTTGGCTCAACACCGGCGAAGGCGGGGTTTCACCGCATCACCTGGAAGGCGGTTGCGATCTGGTGTACCAGCTGGGCACCGCCAAATTTGGGGCGCGCAACGACGACGCCAGCCTGAACGTCGAACGCTTGCAACAGAAATGCGCCAACCCGCAAATTAAAATGATCGAATTGAAATTGGCGCAAGGGGCCAAGCCGGGCAAAGGCGGCATTTTACCGGGGCGCAAGGTGACGGCGGAAATTGCTGAGATCCGGGGCTTGCCCGTGGGTCAGGACGCCATCAGTCCAAACCGTCACGTGGATGCGGGCAATGTGGAAGAATTGCTGGATCTGATCGAGCGCATCCGCCGGCACAGCGGCTTGCCGGTGGGCATGAAAATTGTGCTGGGCGGTGGTGACTGGTTGTGTGAACTGTTTGAAAGCGTTTATCGGCGTGGCATCGAGTCCGCACCGGACTTTATTACCATAGACGGTGGCGATGGCGGCACCGGCGCGGCGCCGCAATCTTTGATCGACGACGTGGGCTTGCCGATCAAGGAATCGCTGCCGATGCTGGTGGATCTGCGCGACCAGTACGGATTGAAAGAACGCATCCGGGTGATTGCCTCCGGCAAACTGATCACGCCCTCTGAGGTGGCGTGGGCGTTGTGTGCCGGGGCGGATCTGGTCAATTGCGGGCGCGGGTTTTTGTTTTCACTGGGTTGCATACAGGCGTTGAAGTGCAACACCAACCGCTGCCCAACCGGCATCACAACCCATGACAAAGACTTGCAGAAAGGTTTGGTGGTGGAAGACAAGGCGGTGCGGGTGGCCAATTACGCCCGACACATGGTTCATGAAGTGGAAACCATCGCGCATTCCTGTGGTGTCACTGAACCGCGCTTGTTGCGACGTGATCACGTGCGCATGGTGTTTTCCAACGAAACTTCCAAATTGATGAGTGAATTGTTTCCCTATCGCGCCGGCCGGTACCCAGCGGATGTTTCCAACAACGCCGAACCCTGATCACCGACGGCAGGTGATGCGCATCAGCGCTGTTCTGTCACGCCGTTTTCATCCGCGATCAGGGTCACATCAGCGCCGCGTTGGGCAAACAGACCGTTGGTGACCACACCCGGAATGGCGTTGATGCGGGCTTCCAACTCCACCGGATCGGTGATCCTGAGATTGTGCACATCCAGAATCCAGTTGCCGTTGTCGGTGACGGTGTGCTCCCGGTAGACCGGCGTGCCGCCCAGTTTGACCAGTTGTCTGCCCACGTAGCTGCGCGCCATTGGAATGACTTCAACCGGCAAGGGAAATTGTCCCAGCAGGTCCACGCATTTACTGGCATCGACGATGCAGATAAAACGCCGTGAGGCTGCGGCGATGATTTTTTCACGGGTCAGCGCGCCGCCGCCGCCCTTGATCAAACGGTTGTGCGGGTCGCATTCATCGGCACCATCGATGTACAACGCCAAATCGCCGCAGTCATTCAGAGATTTGACGTGAAAACCGTGCGCCTTGAGGCGTTCGGTTGAGGCGTCCGAGCTGGAGACCACGGCGTCAATGCGGTTTTTCACCGATGGCAAAAGGTCAATCAGTTCATTCACGGTGGAGCCGGTGCCAATGCCAATCACCAGATCAAAATCGTCGATGAATTGCAGGGCGGCTTTGGCCACGCGTTTTTTCAGTTCTTGTTGGTTCATGGCGTGATGGTCTCTTTGTTGGTGAAAACAATGTTTAAATCAATGTCCCAGTCATCGGTGGGCAATTGTACCACTTCCTGGAAATCATAGGCGACGCCGGCCAGCACACGCACGCGCGCATGTTGACCACCCAGCAGGCGATCATAAAATCCACCGCCCATGCCCAGGCGGTGTCCTGCGCGGTCAAATCCCACCAACGGCATCAGGCACAGGTCAATCGGTTCGTTTGCGAGTACATTTGGTGAGTCAAACGGCGGTTGCTGTATGCCAAATTCATTGCATTCCAATGCCTCATCGGATCGCCATCGAATGAAGCGCATCTCGGCGCCACGGGTGCTGGGCAGATACACTTTTTTTGCCACCCAGTCCAGCGATTGCAAACTGACTTCACGGCGGTGAGCCAGGTACAGGGCCACACTTTGGGCCTGCTGCCATTGTTCCGAAGCGCCGATGCGTTGGCAGACGGCGAGACTTAAGTGCGCTTGCGCATCGGCGTTCAGTGAATTGCGTTGATGAAGCAATGATTTTCGCAGCTGTTTTTTGTCCGGGATCATGCTTTGCCGGGATCAGGGTTTGAATTTAAGAAAAGAGCTGGTGCATTGTCACACGGGTGGCCCCCTGTGAAGGTGTTATCCATGCCTGCCGCCGCACTATAGCGACCTTGGAACCAGTGGTTCAAGTGGTCTGCTCCTGCGTCCTAAGGCTTCTCGTTTCTAAAGCGAGCATGCGCACGGGACATCAGTTCCGCAGTCCTTTAAGGTCATGATTAGGGCCAAGGTTTATGCAAAAGCACTAGCCAACAGCACAGACAACACCCGTGAGATCAATTATAGATCTTCGGCCAAAGCCTGTTCAAGTGTCTCCTTGAGTTTTTTGACTTTGCCGAGAATTTCTACGTCGTACACGTGATTTTTTGAATGGGCTTTGATCAGTTCATGGCTGATGTTCATCGCCGCCATGATGGCGATTTTTTCTGTGGTCATGGTGCTGTTGCGTGATTTGATGTCACGCATGGTGTTGCCCAGGTAATCAGCGGCGTCGAGCAGCGACTGCCGCTCGCCCTCGCCACAGGCGAATTGGTATTCTCTTTCCAGCAGGCGAACCTTGATTTTTTCAGGATCCGGGTTCATGCGATTTGCTCCAGACTTTTCAAGCGGCTGATCATGGACTCCAGGCGCGAGCGTGCCTGGTCGTTCTTTTTCATCAGATCGGATTTGTCGTGCAACAGGTCATCCAGCCTGGATTTCAGTGCCGAGTTTTCGGAGCGCAGTTTGTGTACATGCTGCAGCAAAGTTTCCACTGATTGTTCCAGCGCCAGTAAATCATCCATACCACACCTTTCTGTTGCCGTTTGTTATACAGGACCCATGTGAATCGGCCAGCGCCACAGCACAGCGCTTGACCGCTTTAACATTAAATATAAATTGTTCTGTTTCAAAGGTCAATAATCAAATTAATTTTTAGCCATAAGATTATGAAAAATAACTGGATTTGTGGCATAATTCACGGGTTTTTCTCAACCCGGCCCAGGCATGATACCGTACAAACCCTTTTCCGTCCATTTGCAACAGAACGGCTTGATCGCCACGCCCGCTGAATTGCAGGCCATGGCCGCCGGTGTGCTGGTGATGGATCCCGAGTGTGGATTTGAGACCTGGCAGCAGCAAGTGATCGACGATTATTGCATGGAAGAAAAACACTGGCCGTCGGTGCAGTCCGCGTTGTCGGCACTGTTTGAACTGACCCTGAATCAATTGCAGGCAGACGACTTCAGTTTTGAATTGTTGTTGCCCGACGACGCCGTGGATTTGTCGCAACGTCTGTTGGCCCTGAGCAACTGGTGCGCGGCTTTTTTGTCGTCTCTGGCCGCAGCGGGGCTGTCTCAGGTCCACCTGCAGGATGAAAGCGTCGGTGAATTCATTCACGACGTCGAAAAAATCAGCCGGGTGGACGAACACAGCGATGGCACTGAAGGTGAGGAAGCGGACTTCATGGAATTGACCGAATACGTGCGCGCCGGCGTGATGATGTTGCACCAGCAGACGTTGAAGCTTGCAGCGCCTTCTGACCGCATCCAGTGAAGCGCTGAAGGCAACGTATAAAGGGCCAGTGCCGCGCCAGTAAGAAACGCGCCGCGCGGTCCAAAAATATCAACAAATTGCTTGCAACCAGACAGATAATTCAGTATTATCCCCGCTCTTTGTAAACACCGCATTTCACGGTGCGATCTGACACAGACACTGACACTTATAAACGTATGAAAACATTTAGTGCAAAAGAACATGAAGTCAAGCGCAATTGGTTTCTGATTGATGCGGATGGCAAAACACTGGGCCGCATGGCTTCTGAGATTGCTTTGCGACTGCGTGGCAAGCACAAGCCTGAATACACGCCGCATGTGGACACAGGCGATTACATTGTGGTGGTCAACGCCGAAAAAGTTGCGGTCACTGGCAACAAAGTCAATGACAAGATGTATCACCACCACACCGGTTACATTGGCAACCTGAAATCAATCAATTTCAAGGACTTGAACGCCAAACACCCCGAACGGATCATTGAGCTGGCGGTTAAAGGCATGCTGCCGAAGAATTCATTGGGACGCAAAATGTACCGCAAATTGAAAGTGTACAAAGGCAGTGAGCATCCGCACACTGCGCAAGAGCCCAAAACGCTGGACATATAAAAAGGTTAAAAGACAATGGCAAATCAACAGTACTACGGCACAGGAAGAAGAAAATCATCGGTGGCTCGTGTGTTTTTGGTGCCCGGCAGCGGCGACATCGTCATCAATGACAAAAACATCAATGACTATTTTGGTCGCGAAACAGCCCGCATGGTGGCCAGACAGCCGCTGGAAAAACTTGGCTTGGCCGATCAATTTGACATCAAATGCACCGTCACTGGCGGTGGCACCACCGGTCAGGCCGGCGCCATCCGCATGGGCATTTCACGGGCATTGCTGGAAAGCGATGAAACCCTGCGTGCACAGTTGAAAGAACACTCTTTCCTGACTCGGGATGCCAGAAAAGTGGAAAGAAAGAAAGTGGGACACCGCAAAGCCAGACGTTCTGTGCAGTACTCAAAACGTTAAGCAGGTCCTCAATGCAGACAAAAAAAGCCGGAAATTTTCCGGCTTTTTTTTTGCCTTGCATCGATGACTTGTGGTTTTTCATTTGTGTATATGTGTGCTATATTGATTGATATTTTCAAACAAACGGCGTGACGTAACAGTTGGTGGATACAGAGAATAAAGGCTCGCAAAGACACACGTTCAGGTTCACATTGGTTGTGTTGGCATTGACCGGTTTGTTTTTCATATTCAGTCAGTCTTTTTATAATCTCAGACCGCACATTGATGATTACACCGTATTCGCTGCTTCGGTGCTGGTGTTCATCACGTTTTATCTGTTGGTGCTGAATCATCGCAACAGCGAGCACCGCACAAGCTTCTATTATTTTCTCTCCATTGGGTTTTTGGTGTTGTATTTGGCCGGGGTGCTGTTCATCCTGGATCAGGTGTTTGTCTACCCTGAACTGATCTCGCGATTCAGTATCAGTACTTTGCTGATTCTCGGTTACGCGTCCATCGCCAACGGCGTCAACTTATGGAGTAAACACAACCAAGCGGTGCAGTCATTGTTGCTGCATCAAAGTTCAACCGATGAATTGACAGGGTTGCTAAATCGGCGCGCGTTCACGGTGCGCTCGGAAATTGAAATGCGCAAGGCCGGTAAATTTGCCCAGCCGCTTTCGGTCATGTTGCTGGATTTTGACAATTTCAAGACCCTCAATGATGATCACGGGCATTTTATCGGCGACAAGATACTCAATCAGTGCGCGGAATTGATGGCCGAATCCTTGCGTTCATCCGACAGCTTGTGTCGCTGGGGCGGTGAAGAATTTGCCATTCTGTTGCCGTCCACAAATCTGGACAACGCCCGAATGGTGGCTGAGAAGATTCGCAAGGTGATCGAGTCGCGACATTTCAACAACGACACGCATCGGATCTACATGACGGTCAGCATCGGTGTGGCGCAGTGGCAACCCAATGAGGTGATCACCCAGCACACCCTGTCGCGTGCCGACAAGGGCTTGTACAAAGCCAAGGAAAATGGCAAAAACCAGGTTCAGGCCATCGATCCCGTTGCTGCCGTGGCCGAACCCGTGAGTTGATCTTTACGCCCTGAAAGGCTGGCTTTTGGCGGCGTGTTTTTCCAGTAATGAAGCCGGCTTGAAGCGCACGCCGTGCTGTGCCTCCAATGCCTTCAGTTTTTGCAGCAGCGCCTCGTGACCCATGGCATCAGCAAACTTGAATGGGCCGCCTGTGAATGGTGGGAAGCCCAGGCCCAGGATCGCGGCCAGATCGCCGTCCTCGGCGCTGGAGAGGATGCCTTCCTGCAGACACAAAATGCACTCGTTGACCATGCACAGGCCGATGCGTTCCTGCACTTCGCTTTTGTCCAGGGACTGGCGTTCATCGCCACCAAAATGGGCATAGATGTTCTGATTCACTGTTTTCCGGCCTTTCTTCGGATACAGGTAGAAGCCCTTGCCGGCTTTGCGTCCGAGTAAACCGGCTTGCATCAGTTTCTGTGTGCTGTCGTCGTGTTCAATGCCGCGCGTTGCGTACATGTCGCCGAGCGCGCCTGAGGCGATGTGCGCCGCCACGTCAATGCCCACTTCATCCAGCAGCGCCAGTGGGCCCACCGGAAAGCCCCAGTCTTTCATGGCCCCATCGACGTCTTCAATTCGAGCGCCCTGTTTCAGTGTCTGTAAGGCTTCATGGGTCAAGGCCGACAGCACCCGCGTGGTGTAAAAGCCGGGGCCGTCTTTGACCACCACCACGGTTTTGCCCTGGCGAACCCCCACATTGATGGCGGTTTGCATGGCGCGTTTGGTGGTTTTGTCCGTGACGATCAATTCCAGCAACGGCATTTTTGGCACCGGGGAAAAATAATGCATGCCCAGCACATTTTGTGGATTCTTGGCTTGTTCGGCGATGCGTGTGATTGGCAGCGACGAGGTGTTGCTGGCAAACACAGTGGTTTTGCTGCACTGCGCTTCCACATCGGCCAATATGCGCTGTTTCAGCTCCATGTCTTCAAACACCGCCTCGATCACCAGATCGGCGTCGGCGATGTGTGCATAGTCCGTGGTCGGTTGAATGTGTGCCATCAGGCGATCACGGGTCGACGGCAGCATGGCTTTTTTCTTCACCAGCCCGGTGAAGTCAGTCCAGATGGTTTTCAGTGCCTGTCCGAGGCCCTTCTGGGCAATGTCTTTCAGCACCACAGGGTATCCGTTTTTGATCGACACTTCGGTGATGCCGGCGCCCATAAAGCCGGCGCCGAGCATGGCGATGCGTTCAACCTGGGCATTTTTTTGCTGGTTGGCGAGCTTTTTATTGTCCTGCATCGACAGAAACAACTGCATGAGGTTTTTGCACGCCGGGGTGCCATGCAATTCGGCAAAGGCCATGATTTCAGCTTCCTGACCGGCCGCGCGGCCGTGATTCAGATGGGTTTCGATCACTTGCAGGATTTTCAGCGGGGCCGGGTAGTTGCCGCGGGTTTTCGCGAGCACGGACTGGCGCGCTTTTTTCAGCACCAGATTGCGGCCAATTTTGGTGTTGTCGAGAAAGCGATCCAGCAGGCCCAGTTTGCGGCGACGCGACTTCAGCGTGTCCTTGGCCGCTGCCAGCGCCGCCTGATGCAGGCCTTCTTTGTGTGTCAGGGCATCGATCAGTCCGGATTTCAAGGCTTTGTAGGGGTAGATGTTTTTGCCGCTCAAGGCCGCATCGAGAGTGAATCTGAGGCCGCATTTTTTCAGCATTCGGGGCAGACCGCCGCCGCCGGGCAAAATGCCCAATTTGACTTCTGGCAGACCGAACACGGTTTTGGCGTCGGTGCTGGCAATGCGGTGATGGCAGGCCAGCGCCACTTCCAGTCCACCGCCCAATGCTGCGCCGTTGATGGCGGCGATCACCGGTTTGTTCATTTGATGCATGCGTTGCAGCAATGCATTGCCTTCGCGACTGAGCTGTTCGGCTTGCGCGGAGGATTCCATTTGCATGAAGCCTTTGATATCGGCACCGGCGATGAAAACGTTGGGTTTGCCTGAGATCAGGATCGCTGCATGGATGTCGTCATCGTTTTCCAGGCGATCCAGCAATGCGGTGAATTCTTTGTGCATGCCCAGGGACAACACATTCACTTCCGATCCCGGTTGATCCATCCACACGGTGGCAATGTGTTCATGCATTTCAATTGTGAAGTCTTTCATTGTCATCACCCCAGGTTTTTAATCAGAATTGAATTGCCCAAACCGCCCGCAGCGCAAGCGCTGATCAGGGCGTATTGCCCACCGCTTTGCTGCAAGCGGCGCACCGCTGAACTCAACAAGCGGCTGCCGGTGGCGCCAAACGGGTGTCCGAGCGACAAGGAACCACCCTGGGTGTTTATTTTTTCCATGGGTATTTCACCAAACACACCTTTCAGTCCAAGGGTGTCCTGACAAAATGCTTTGTCTTTCAGTGCCGCCAGATTGGCCAGCACCTGGCCTGCAAAGGCTTCATGGATTTCGAACACGTCGATGTCATCAATGCCCAGGCCGGCTTCGTTCAGCAGCCGCGGGATCGTATAGGCCGGTCCCAACAGCAATTCCCCATCCGGGTTCTGGGCGCTGTAGTTGTATCCACACACCAAGGCCTTGGGTTTGACTTTCAAAGACTTGGCGGCGTCCAATGACATCAGCAGACTGACCGCGGCGCCGTCGGTGATCGGCGATGCATTGCCGGCGGTGATGGTGCCGTAGGGTTTGACAAAGACCGGTTTCAAGGCGCCCAGTTTCTGCATTGAGGAATCGGCGTAAAACGTGTCGTCTTGTTCAATCGGTGTGAAATCCGGTGGCAAATGAATGGGGCAGACTTCTTCATCAAACTGGCCGGCGTTCCATGCCGCCGCCGCCAATTGGTGTGAGCGCAATGCGAATTCATCCTGAGCCTGACGGGAAATGTTGAATTTGGCCGCCAGACGGTCGGCGTCCTGGCCCATGCTCAACCCGGTGGAAAACTCTGCAATGGCAGGGGCTTCAGGGACCAGGCTTCTGAATTTGAACGCTTTGAAGAGTTTCCAGTATCCCTTGAAACCGCGTGCTTTCTGTGCCTGCATCAAGGTCTTTTTCAATGCGTGACTGATGCGCACCGGGGCGTCCGAAAGCGATTCCACGCCACCGGCCACGGCCACCTGGGCAAAGCCGGTTTGAATGGCATCGACGCTGTTGGTGATGGCCCGGTTGGCGGAAATGCACGCCATGGTCACAGAATAGGCGGGAATGTTGACCGGCCAACCGGCACCGAGCAGGCATTCACGCGCGATGTTTGATGTGGCCGCATTCTGGATCACACTGCCCAGCACCAGCTGATCGCAATGCGACTCAAGAAAGGGGTGTCGCTGTTTAATGTGGGTCAGCGCCAGGCGGCCCAAGTCATAGGCCTTCATGTCCAAGGCTTTACCGGGCGATTTCATGAACGGCGTTCTCACGCTGTCCACCACCGCCACTTTGGAGTCTTTTAAGATCATGCTGTCGGGTCATTTTCAGAGAGTGGTTTATTTTTACATACGCAACCGTATTGTCAAGGGTCATCTGGCACAAGCCAGTGCAGTAAATCAGCGGCCAGATGCCTGGGGATGCAAAACGGTTGCTTTATTGCTACATCTGTAGCAAAATAAATGTCATGAATGAATTGACGCAACTCAGCGACGCCGAATGGCGCATCATGGATGTCATCTGGCGCACCCAGCCATGCAGCGTGCGCCGGGTGCATGACGCGCTCAGCGCACAGACCGGATGGGCTTACACCACCGTCAAAACCATGATGGAGCGTTTGCAGGACAAAGGCCGACTGACTTCAGAGAAGCAGGGTCGGGCGTGGATTTACCGGGCCTTGATCAGTCGTGACAGCAGCCAGGCTGAAGCGGCGAAAAAATTGTTCGACGGCGTGTTTGGCGGCGCCCTGGCACCGATGGTGCATGCCTTGATGCAAAACGACCGTTTGAGCGCACACGAACGCGACGAGTTGCAGCACATGCTGAATGAATTGCAGGGCCACGAAGATGACTGATGTGTGGATGACTGCATGCACCGAAGCGCTGCTCAGCTGGTTGTGGCGTGTCAACAGTCAGGCGCTGTGGCTGCTGCCGGTGGCACTGCTGGTGACGCACCGATTTGAACGGATACTGCACCCGAAACTGTTGTCGATGCTGTGGATTCTGTTGGCCGTGCAGATGCTGGTGCCCCTAACCTGGACCACGCCGTGGTCGCTGGGCGCGGTGGTGCATGCGCACACCGATGCGTTGGCTGGACAGGCCCGTTCCTGGGTGGCGGCGTCTGGCGCCGTGGCCTGGCAGCTGGTGTTGGCGATCTGGTGCGCGGGGGTTGTGACGCTGTGGCTGCAGCTGTGGCACAGAGCGCGGATGCACCACCGCTGGGTTGAACATTTGCACCATGACGGCGCGCCGTTGTCTCAACTGGCGCAGCGGCTGCAACGGTGTATGCAACGGGTGGGTTTGCACCGCGCGCCGCGCATCCGTTGTGTCCACGCCGCGGTCAGTCCACACGTGTTTGGCCTCGGTCGTGGCACCCTGGTGTTGCCAATCGATGCCCTGCAAGGTTGGGATCGAGACACGCTGGATGCGGTATTGATGCATGAATTGATGCACTTAAAGCGACGCGACACCTGGTTGCAGTGGGCGCATGAAATGTTGTGTGCGTTGCACTGGTTCAATCCACTGGTGCGCTGGCTGGCGGTGCGCGCGCACAGCAGCCGCGAGGTGTGCTGTGACCTGGATGTGATGAATCGCTGGCGCTCAAGCAACCGCCTGTATCGACGGGTGCTGTTGCAGCAGGCCCTTGATCAGACCGAAAGCCAGCCGCCATCGTCGGCGCAGGTGCATCGACATGGACAGCTGATGCAACGCATGCGAGCACTGCACCGATGGCACAGCCAACCGGTGTTGCCGCAGTGGCAGGCGCTGTTGTGGCTGCTGTTTTTAATGACCTGCATACTGCCGATTGGGCGCGGAGGTCAAGCGCAGTCTTTGGGCTCGCAGCGTGCACTGATGCAGCGGGTGGCCGAACAGGGGCTGGCCAATGCGCCAGGCCATGGATCCCTGCATGTGCAATACGCGGTGCGCCAGTACCAGGTCATGCAGAGCAACACCGACGCCGTGTCGGACTGAACGCCTGTCCGTCGGATGCACGGGCACTGAATCAGTGCACGATGTCTCTGAGGGCATAGCAATCATTAATCATCGCTTGCCATGCAGGCAAAACAATGGGAGATCATGAGTGAAGACGAAAATCAACGCAGCCGCGCTGCTTTGTCTGGGCATTGGCCTGGCCACAGCACTGCAAGCCGAGCAATCAACAGAGACAACTGAAAACCCCATGGAAGCGATGATGGCCTCCATGGCAAAGCACACCGCGCTGCAGCCGCAGCACGCCGAGATGAACTATTTGCTGGGCGCGTGGGACATAAAAATGACCCTGCACATGCCGGGTGCGCCAGCACAAACCACGGATGCCAAAGCGGAATTTGCATGGGTGATTGACGGCCGCTGGATGGGGCAGCGCATCAGCGGCGAGATCATGGGCATGCCGTATGAAAGTTTTCACATCCACGGTTACGACAGTTACGCCAAGAATTTTGTCACCAGCAGCGTGCACAACATGGACAATTCAATGACCGTCACGCGCGGTGTGATCACGGACCCGTCGGGTCAGGTTAAGGTTGAATACGGGGTGTTGAATGAATACCTGACCGGCGAGTTGAACAAGCCATTAAAAGAGGTGACACGGCGCATTGATGCGGACCATTTTGTCATGGATCTGTGGGACCTGGGCGTTGGAGAAGTTGGGGCGCGGGTGCTGGAATACCGCTACAGCCGCGTGAAAGTGGACGAATAGGGGATCAATACCCGCTTCAAAGCCTCTGATCGCGGCTGTGCTCATCCGCGCGAAAACGGGTCCCGAACAGGTGATCGCAGAGCGGATAGGTGATGTTGAAATTGCAGCGGGACATGTGTTTCGGGTTGTGGTGTTCCAGGTGCAGCTGACGCAATCGGCGAAACCCTGGAACCCGCATGATCCAGGCCTCTTCGCGGCAATGATAGGCGAAATGCAGCCATTCATAGTTGAGAAAGTAGGCCGCGGCCGTGGCCACAAACAACCACGCCACATTGGCGGAAAACAGTGTGTAGAGCAGGGCCCAGACGGGTGTGCCAAAGAGCCCGAAAAAAAACACAATGAGGATCAGGGGGAACAGCACCGCCTTGAAATCGCGGGCCTCATCGAAGGCCATGTTGCGGTGATTGAAATAGCGGTGATGCACAACGGAGTGGCGATGATGGATCAGCCCCAGCCCACGATAGCGGTGATGCATCGGCCCGCGATGGCCCAGGTATTCGGACAAATTGGCGTACAAAAATGTCAACGGAATGGTCAGCCACTGCCACGGTTGCACCTGGTGCAATTGCGCTGCGGCCAGCGCAATCACCGACAGCGCCAGGACATTGGTGCCCAGCAAATGTGCGTGGGGTGAGTACCAGCTTGGCACCTCTTCACGTTGCCTTGCGCGGAATTGGGCGGTCTCAGGGTCGGTGCGGTTCATGGCATTGGATGCACAGGAGAATGCTCCAGTATACCCGCTCGGTGCAGCGCCAGCAATCGGCCTTGCGCGATTCACAGTGTCAAGTTATTTGGCTATAATCGACGCATGAGCACAGCCTTGTATGAGCAGATGATACACCTGATCCTGTCCATACCACGCGGTCGCGTGGCCACCTACGGACAAATCGCCCGACAAGCCGGCCATCCGCGCGGTGCGCGCACGGTGGCGCGGGTGTTGCACAGTTCATCTCGCAAGCACGATTTGCCCTGGCATCGAGTGGTCAATCGTTTGGGCGCCATTTCGCTGCCGCCAGGCCAGGGACAGGAAAAACAGCGCGCCCTGTTGCGCATGGAAGGTGTGCAGTTTGGTCTGAACGGTCGCATCGACCTCGGGCGATACGGACACGTTTACGATGAATGATTCGAGGCATCAAAAAGAACGCTGCGATTTTAAAATACTGCCCGCCGCTAAAGGCATGGCCACTGACCTTTCGGCGCTGGCATTGGCGTCCAAGGCCAGCTGGGGTTACGACGATGAATTCATGCGCCAGTGCATCGACGCATTGACCTACACGGAAGACATGATCGCAAGCGATGACTGGCTGTTTTTTGTGGCCCGTGCGTCCGCAGGGGCGTTGCTCGGCTTTTACGCGCTGGCGGCTCTGGATCAAACCGAAGCAAGTCTGGAAGCGCTGTTTGTTGCACCCGGATGCATGGGGCAAGGGGTGGGCGGCGCGTTGATGCGTCACGCCGTGCAACGCAGTGCAGCGCTGGGCAAAACAGCTCTGGTGCTGCACTCAGAACCTTTTGCCGAACCCTTTTACCGGCACCACGGGGCGCGGGTGTGTGGCCAGGTGCCGTCCGAAAGCATTCCCGGACGGGTTCTGCCGCTGATGCGTGTGGATTTGGCCGGTCAATCCCGCACATGATGGATGAGCGCCGCGGGGCTGACCGCCACGTTTAACAATCTGCAACAAAATATTCTTTCACATCAATCCGCTGAGCGGTATAAGATGAAGCATTGATCGCATGACATCGGGGGTAAGCGCACATGCACCGGATGAAGTTTGCTGAAAAAACCATCCTATGCCGAGAAGGCGAAAACGTGTTGGACGCCTGTTTTCGTCAAGGCATAGACGTGCCATTTTCCTGCCGCAAAGGCACCTGTCAGGTGTGCATCATGCGCGTGGTGGCCGGTGAGGCCACGGCCGAATCACAGCACGGACTGAGTGATTCCCTGATTAAAAGCGGGCATTTTCTGCCCTGTCAATGCCACCCACGAGGCGACCTCGAGTTTGATCGTCCGATCACCGGTGAATTGTACAAAGACGCTCAGATCACATCGGTTCGGCCGTTGTCCGACACCGTGTGTGAAGTCTGTGTGCGGCCCGTGCAGCGGCTGCCGTATCAGGCCGGCCAGTTTCTCAACGTGCTTGAACCATCGGACGGCATGGCCAGAAGTTATTCAATCTGTGCGCCGGATGACGGTCAATCGGATCTGATATTGCATGTGCAGCGGGTTGACAAAGGGGTGCTCAGCCGTTGGTTGCACACACCGGAGGCAGTGGGTCAGACCATTAAGATTCATTACCCGCTGGGCGAAGCCTGTTGGTCCAACGACGGGCAGGCTCAAAGTCTCGTTCTGATAGCCACCGGATCAGGCCTCGGGGTGGCATTGGCCATCGCACAGGCGGCGCTGGCCGGAGGATTCACTGGCCTGGTTCAGTTGTACCATGGGGTGCACGCACAGACGGATTTATACCTGCAAACCGAATTGGCTGCACTGTCCGAAGCGCACCCGAAATTTAAGTTCCATTTATGTGTGTCCGGGCCGGATCACGACAACGTTGTGCATCATGGACGGGCAGAAAATGTGGCCTTCAGCCAGATCACGTCAATGCAGGGCTGCGACCTGTATCTGTTTGGCAACCCTGGCATGGTGCGCACGGCCACTTCCTTGGCAGTGCAGGCCGGGCTGGACAGCAAGCGGCTTTATGCCGATGCTTTTGAATACAAATCCACGGCCGTGCTGGGGGGGCAGGCAGATCTGGATCTGATGGAGTTTCAGGAAGAACGACGTCGCGAGTTTAAGCCCGAGCCGGATACTTGGGCCATCTTGAGTCAGGACGATCTGTTGCAACGGGTGTTGCACGATTTTTATACCAAGGTTTTTGCCGATGAGCTGCTTTCACCGTATTTTAAAGGCGTGACCAAGTCTCACGTGATCGGCAAGCAGTTCGCCTTTCTGCACAAGGTGTACACCGGCAAAGATGTCTATTTTGGCGATCACCCCCGCAATGCGCACCATTGGATGGTGATTTCAAATGAAATTTTTGATCACCGCGAGCGCTTGTTTGCCGAATCCCTGGATCGGTTCAATGTGCCGGCAGAGCCACGCAACAAATTACTCACACTGAATGAAAGCTATCGCAGCGTCATCGTCAAGACACGACAGTGGCCACGCGTCTCCAATGGCGTGATAGAGCCCTTGAAGGGGTTTGAGGTGCTGACTCTGGAAGTCGGGGGCATGTGCGATGCCTGTGGCGGCGAAATTCCCGCCGGTGTGCAGGTGAAATACCACGCCCAGACCGGTGAGCTGTATTGCAACAGTTGCTCCTGATTGCGACCTGTTCAAAGCCGCAATCGGCGCATTGTCATTCACAAGGCTGCGCACCTTGAGCGCCTTAATCCATGAACGGAGACCCACATGTCGGACAGTGAACATGACAACAACAAGCCCGTCACCATCGAAGTGCTGGCAAATAAAACCTATTTGTGGTGCGCCTGTGGCCGCAGTCGCACCCAGCCACTGTGTGACGGTTCACATCAAGGCACCGGCGTGGAACCGGTGCGCATACAGGTGGCCGAGAGCGGCTATATGAAGCTGTGCATGTGCAAAAAAACCCGCAAACCGCCGTATTGCGACGACAGTCACCTTGAAATCTGATCAGCAAAGCCTGACAATCAGTGCATGAACAATCCCAACTTTTTGCTCAGGATCGAGAATTTATCCGTTGGTTATGGCATGGATGAAGTGCTGTCGGTGGAACAGTTGCACATCCCCGAACACAGCATCACCGCGATCATGGGGCCCTCGGGCAGTGGTAAAAGCACCTTGTTTGGTACCATCACACAGGTCAACAACATCCCTTCGTATTGGAAAAAAGGCGAGGTTTTTCTGCGCGATGAGCCCCTCATTGAAGCCAATGCTGAGGCAAAAATCGCCAGCATTGCGCAAAAAGCCCGGTTGTACACCGGCAGCATTCTGGAGAATTTCATCGACGGACTGGACACCGGTGGCACCACCACAGCCGAGGCACAGCGTGCGCTGGCCGAACAGCATTTGCGCAAGCTGGGATTGTGGGGCCAGTTCAGCGAACTGTTGGATGCACCGGCCATCGATCAGAGCATGGGGATGCACAAAATGCTGCTGATCGCTCGTGCCAGTGCCCGCAATCCAGAATTGCTGTTGCTGGACGAGCCACTGGCCGACACGTCACTGGCCGAAGAGACGGCCCTGGTGGAACTGATCCTGCGTCTGAAACAATACACCACCGTGTGTGTGATCACGCACAACAAGGATGAGGCGCAAAAATACAGCGATTACATTGCCCTGATCAGCGGAGGCATGTTGCATGAGTTCACCGCCGCAAAAGAGTTCTTTCGCACGCCGCAAACCGAAATAGGGCATCAATTTCTCAACAGCGGCAGCGCCTGGTATGTGCGCGAGCAACCGTTGGAGCCGGTGGATGAGGAGACCTTGCCGGCCAATGAACGTTTGGCTGCGCTGCGACGTTTTTCCAGCGTCAATGAATTTTTCTGGGTTAAATCCGATCTGATCGGTGGCATGCAACGGCCCGGATTGCTGACCGACATTGACAAGGACTTGAAAATCATGCGCCAGCTGGGGGTGCAGAATCTGGTCAGCCTGACGCAACAGCCGATTGACCCTGTGTTGCTGGCCAAAAACCGCATCAAGGGCATTCATTTTCCCATCGTTGACATGGACATTCCGACCTTGCCGGAGACTTTGGAAATGGTCCGCCAGTGTGCTGCGCTGGTGACGGCCGGTGAGAGCGTCGTGTTTCACTGCAAAGCGGGCATGGGGCGCACCGGCACGTTGCTGGCCTGCATGCTGGTGTGGGTGGAAGACATCAGTGCCATTCGCGCGATTGAAAAAATTCGCAACATCAACCACAAATACATTCAAACCGACGAACAATACGCTTTTGTCAGCGATTTTGAGCGGTATTTAAAGGCATCTGACGCCGCGAATGCGCGTCTTTAGAGGCGGTGGGTCTGTCCCCCGGGTGGGGGACAGACTGAAGGTCATTGCAGCGCGGTGATGTTGACCGGTGCACCGGTTGGGTTTTGTGGCACCAGCACATGGTTGCTGTTGATGCGGGTGGTGACTTTGTTGTCCACCTTGGCTTCCGCAATCAGATTCAGCATGGAGCGCACTTCGCTGCCACTGCGCGGGTCCATCTTGATCACCGCGGCTTTGTTGCGGCTTTGCTCGTATATCTCGCTGACCAGTTCACGAATGTTGTGGATATTGCAATCGTGGTGCGTCATCGCAACGATGACCTTGGCGTTGTTGTTGTTGTGTCGCGTCAATTTGTAGAAGTATTCAAATTC
>JBNLBT010000013.1:0-52310 GCA_050303435.1 Marinicellaceae bacterium | reverse complement strand
ACCGGGAAATGGTGGCGGCCGGTGACCTGGGGCGCAAGAGCGGCCGTGGCTTTTACACGTACAACGCGGACGCGGTGACGCCGGCGTGCCCCGTAATCGAGCCGACTGAACCCGAGGGTGCGGTGCACTCCGGGACGTGGCCGGCGTATTGCACGGATTTACAAAACGCTTTGCGCCCCGTCGCGCAAGTGCACGCCGAGGCCGGGGGTGCGGCATTGCAGGTCGGTGAACTGGCTGTGGTGTTTGGCGACGTGCGCAGCGCACAGTCTTTGCGCCAGCCATTGAACGCCGAACACGTGGCGGTGCTGGATTTATACCACGACTGGGCAACGGCCACGCATCTGGGTGTGGCATTTGATGGCGACTGTCCAACGCATCTGAAATCCCAGTTGGCCGGTGTGTTTGCCACTTTGGGCAAAGCCCTGATTGAATTGCCTGATCGCCCGGGCGGTGCCACGCTGCGCACCGTGTTGCTGCTGATCAACGAGGCCGCCGATGCGGTGTTCAATGGCGTGTGCAGTGCCGAGGATGTGGATCTGGCCATGCAACATGGGGTGAATTACCCCAGTGGGCTGTTGCACTGGGGCGAGCGGCTGGGCTGGTCGCAGGTGCTGGCGGGGCTGAGCCGTTTGCAGCAGTGGTTTGGCGATGACCGTTACCGTCCATCGCCGTGGATCAAACAACAAGGGGAATTGCATGGGCCCAAATAATGTGTACATTTGCGATGGCATTCGCACACCGATTGGTCGCTTTGCCGGTGCGCTGGCCGCGGTGCGGCCGGACGACATGCTGGCGCACTGCCTGCGGCAGTTGTTGTCGCGCAACAACGGCCTCGATCCCGCGGCCATTGATGAAGTCATCATGGGCTGTGCCAATCAGGCCGGCGAAGACAACCGCAACGTCGCGCGCATGTCGGCCTTGCTCGCCGGTTTGCCGGTTTCGGTGCCGGCCATCACCGTCAATCGCCTGTGCGCGTCCGGACTGGATGCCGTGATCATGGCGGCGCGGGGCATTGCCTGTGGTGAGATGGATTTGGCACTGGCTGGCGGTGTGGAATCGATGTCCCGTGCGCCGTTTGTGTTGCCCAAAGCGGAACACGCGTACGGTCGCCAGGCGGAAATATACGACACCACCATCGGCTGGCGTTTCGTGAATGCGCAACTGAAGCAACTCTACGGCACCGATTCAATGCCGGAAACGGCGGAAAACGTGGCCAGCAAGTACAACATCTCGCGCGCCGACCAGGACGCTTTTGCCGCGCGCAGTCAAGCCCGCGCAGAATCCGCGCGGGCACACGGCTGGCTGGCCGAGGAAATTGCCCCGGTGCACATCCCGCAGCGCAAGGGCGATGACCGGGTGGTCAGTGAAGATGAACACCCACGTCCGGGCACCAGCGCCGAACAGCTGGCCAGGTTGCCCGCGCCTTTCCGTGAAGGCGGGTGCGTGACCGCCGGCAATGCCTCCGGCGTCAATGACGGCGCCTGTGCCCTGGTGCTGGCCGGAGAGGCGGCACTGGAATCCAATGGTTTGCAGCCGCTGGCGCGTGTGCTGGGTGCCGCCACGCACGGCGTTGATCCGGCCCTGATGGGCATCGGGCCGGTGCCGGCCTGTGAAAAACTGCTCAAGCGCGCCGCCGTCTCGGTGGACGATCTGGACGTGATTGAATTGAATGAAGCGTTTGCCGCGCAGTCACTGGCGGTGTTGCGTCAGCTGGGCATTGCCGATGACGACGCGCGCGTGAATGCGCAGGGCGGTGCGATCGCTTTGGGCCATCCGCTGGGCATGAGTGGTGCACGTTTGGTGCTCTCGGCGGTCAAACAATTGCAGCGCAAAAATGGTAAACTGGCGTTGTGCACTCTGTGCGTCGGTGTCGGCCAGGGGGTTGCGCTGTTGCTTGAACGAATTCAGTGAGGTTGCATGTATTCACAAGGTCTTAAAGATGTCAAAGGCGGTCAGGAACCGGAAGAGTTGCTGGCTGAATTTCAGCGTCGCATCGATGCGGAAGAAAAAATCGAACCGACCGACTGGATGCCCGAAGGCTACCGCAAGACGCTGATCCGCCAGATGTCGCAACACGCGCATTCCGAGGTGGTCGGACAATTGCCGGAAGGCAACTGGATCACGCGCGCGCCGACGTTGAAACGTAAAATGATTCTGCTGGCCAAAGTGCAAGATGAAGCCGGCCACGGCCTGTACATTTACAGTGCCACGGAAACCCTCGGTGTGGACCGCGCCGAACTGATCGATGAATTGCTCAGTGGTCAGGCGAAATATTCCAGCATATTCAATTACCCGACACCCAGCTGGGCCGACATGGGGGCGATTGGCTGGCTGGTCGATGGCGCCGCCATCATGAATCAGGTGCCGTTGTGCCGGGCGTCCTATGGACCGTATTCACGCTCGATGATCCGCATTTGCAAGGAAGAAAGTTTCCATCAGCGACAGGGCTATGAAATCATGAGCGTTCTGGCGCGCGGCAGCGCCGCACAAAAAGACATGGCGCAGCGCGCCTTGAATCGTTTCTGGTGGCCCTCATTGATGATGTTCGGACCAAGCGACAAAAATTCCGTGCATTCAGAACAGTCGATGCGCTGGAAAATCAAACGTTTCAGCAACGATGAATTGCGGCAAAAATTCGTCGATGCCACGGTGCCGCAGGCCGAACACATCGGTTTGAGCATTCCCGACCCGGATCTGCGCTGGAACGCCGAGCGCGGCCATTATGACTTCGGCGAAATCGACTGGCAGGAATTCAAACAGGTGATCGCTGGCAATGGCCCGTGCAACAAATCCCGCCTGCAGGCGCGCATCGAAGCGCATGAAAACGGCGCCTGGGTGCGTGAGGCCGCGGCGGCCTATGACGCGGCCCAAGTGGCCGATCGGGAGGTGGCCTGAGATGGGTGAAATGAAATTGTTTGAAGTGTTCATTCGTTCCAAGTCGGGATTGCACCACAAACACGTGGGTTCACTGCACGCGGCCGACGCCGAAATGGCCTTGATGAACGCCCGGGACGTGTACACGCGGCGTCAGGAAGGCGTCAGCATCTGGGTGGTGGAGGCCGAGCACATCCGTGCCTCAAATCCAGACCAGTCACAGCCGTGGTTTGATCCGGCCAAGGACAAGGTATACCGCCATCCGACTTTTTATCCCATGGATGAAGAGGTGGAGAACATCTGATGACGGATGCGCTGTATCAATACTGCCTGCGCCTGGGTGACACCGCCCTGCTGCAGGGTCAGCGACTGGCCGAATGGTGCGGGCACGGCCCGTTCCTGGAAGAGGACATTGCCCTGACCAACACCGCACTGGATCTGTTCGGTCACGCCAACATGTTTTACCGCCACGCGGTGACTTTGAACCCGGCGGTTGCCAACGAGGACCAACTGGCGTTTCTGCGCGACGCACACGAATTCCGCAACCCGCTGATGGTGGAATTGCCCAAAGGCGATTTTGCCTTCACCCTGTTGCGACAATATCTGCTGGATGCATACAACGACCTGTTGTATGCGGCTTTGAGTGACAGCACACACACGCCACTGGCCGAGATCGCGCGCAAGGCGGCCAAGGAAACGGCCTACCATTTGCAGCGATCGCTGTTGTGGTTGCGGCGTTTGTCCCTGGGCACAGATGAGAGCCACGCGCGCATGCAAAGTGCCTTGGATGAATTGTGGTTCTACAGCCCTGAATTGTTTGAGGCCCACGACCTGTTGCAGTCTTTGCAACAAGAGGGCGTGGCGCCGGATGGTCAGGTGCTGCAGCGGGTCTGGAGCGAACGCGTGTTGCAGCAGTTGCAGTCGTGCCGCCTGGAGGCGCCGCAATCCGGTTGGGTGGCCACCGGGGGCTGGCAAGGCGAACACTCTGAACACCTGGGCTATCTGCTGGCTGAAATGCAGTTCCTGCAGCGCGCTTACCCCGGTTGCGAATGGTAGCGGCGCTGGATAAATCCCAGGTGCTGGCGATGCTGGCGGAGGTGCACGACCCGGAAATTCCGGTGTTGTCTCTGGCCGATCTGGGAGTGATTCACGACATTGAGATTGCCGATGGGCGCGTCACCGTGGTGCTCAAGCCGACGTATTCCGGTTGCCCTGCCATGCACGCCATGCGCGCCGATGTGTTGCAGGCCTTGCGCGAGCATGGGGTCAGCGACGGGCACGTTCAGCTGGTCAATTCACCGGCCTGGAGCAGCGATGACATCAGTGAAGCGGGTCGCCAAAAGCTGTTTGAATACGGCATCGCGCCGCCGGAAAAAAATCGCGGCGAGATTCGCTGCCCACAATGCCAGTCCAGGCAGGTGGAGTGCATCAGTGAATTCGGCTCAACCGCCTGCAAAGCCTTGTACCGCTGCACCGACTGTCTGGAACCCTTTGATTATTTTAAATGTTTGTGAGCACGCCCCATGCACCAGTTTTATTCGCTTGAAATCAGTCGCATTGAATCCGATCGCGGGGCCTTGGTGTGGACGCTCGCTGTGCCTGAGGATTTGCGCGAAATCTTTGCCTTTGAGCCGGGTCAGCACCTGACGTTCAGAGCACAACACAACGGTGAAGAGTTGCGTCGCAATTACTCCATTTGTTCATCGCGCGGTGAATTGAAGGTGTTGATCAAAAGCGTGCCTGAAGGTCGCTTTTCCACCCAGGTCGCAGCGGGATTGAAGCCTGGCGATGCCATTGAAGTGATGCCACCCAGCGGGCATTTCACATTGCAACCCGAAGCGGGCGCCACCTACGTGGCGTTTGCCGCCGGTTCTGGCATCACACCGGTGATGGGCATGCTGCACGCGGTCCTGGAGTCCAATGCCAGCGCCCGTTTCATCCTGTTCTATGGCAACCGCAGTTCGGCGGACGTGCTGTTGCAGGACGATTTGATGGCGTTGAAAGACCGCCACGGCACGCGTCTGGCGGTGCACGTGTTTTTCTCACGCCAGCAGACCGATGTGCCTCTGTACGCCGGGCGTCTGGACGAAGATAAAGTGAGTTTTTTGTTTAATAATGTTCTTAAAGACATTGATGTTAAAGGATATTATGTCTGCGGTCCGGGCCAGATGATCGATCGGGTCTGTGACCGGTTGGCGCAACTGGGTGTGCCCGATGCACGCATTCACAACGAACGCTTCCTCAGCGACGGTGAAGCCATACGGCCGCAACAGAAGACCGCCCGGCTGGACGCCGGTGTGACGGTGACGCTGGACGGTGTGATCAGTCGCTACACAATCCGCGCCGGGGAACAGATGACGTTGCTGGAGTCGGCTCAAAAAGCCGGCATCGATCTGCCATACGCCTGCAAGGCCGGCGTCTGCGCCACCTGCCGCTGTCGCCTGTTGCAAGGCGAGGTCAACATGCTGAACAATTATTCTCTGGAACAATGGGAGCTGGACGCAGGCTATGTGCTGGCCTGCCAGGCGGTTCCGGAATCCGAATCCCTGCACTTATCCTTTGACGAATAACACCATGCAAGAACACAAAATTGCCATTTCTTCGGAAATCGGCCAACTCAACACCGTGATCATCCATCGCCCGGGCGCTGAGATGGAAAACATGACGCCGGGCACAGCCAACGAAGTGCTGTTTGACGACATATTGAATCTGGAGCTGGCCCTGGAAGAACACCGCCAGCTGACCGGAGTGCTCAGTCGAGTGGCCGGGCAAGTGCTGGAATTTTCCGACCTGCTCAGGGACATACTCAGCGATGACAAAGTCAAGTTGTCGCTGTTGACGGAAGTGTGCAGCCTGCACAACCACAACGAACTGGTGGACGATTTGATGGGGCTGTCGGCGGATGCCTTATCGCGGCAGTTGTTTGAAGGCACGTTGTTGGAAAAAAACACCCTGGAACGCTTTATCAGCGCGTCCAATCACGCGATTCCGCCGTTGCCGAATGCGTTTTTCACTCGCGATGCGGTGATGTGCGTGTACGACAAGGCGGTGATTGGTTCCATGGCGCACCGCGTCCGTCTGACCGAGGCGCTGTTGCTCAAAGCGGTGTTCAAGCACCACCCGATGCTGAGTGGACACGGGTTCCATTTTGATGGCACGCAGCGTAAAAGTGAGGAAGTCACCATAGAAGGCGGTGATTTGCTGGTGATTCGCGACGATCTGATTCTGCTGGGGTACAGTGAACGCACATCGGCGCGCGCCATCGACCGCATCGCGCGGTCCCTGTCCCAGGACAAATCATCGTTGGACATTGTGGTGGTTGAATTGCCGAAAATACGCGCCACCATTCACCTGGACATGATTTTCACCATGCTGGATCGGGACGTGTGCATGGTGTTTCCGCAGTTGATCACCGGGGCCAATAAATGCAAGGCGTACCACATGCAATGCGGTGAAGGCCAGATTCGCAAGATCAGTGAATATTCAGGCGTGCCCAAAGCCCTGGCGCATTTTGGCCTGCGTCCACAGTTTGTCAATTGCGGCGGCGACAAACCGTTTGCACAGGAACGTGAGCAATGGACCAGCGGTGCCAACTTTTTTACCTTTGCACCCGGTCATGTGATTGGTTACAAGCACAACAAGGCCACACTGGATGCGCTGGATGCAGCCGGATTTGAAATCATCGATGCGCTCGACATCATCAACAACGACCTGAAATTTGAGCCCAGCAAAAAAGCCGCCATCGCCATGGAAGGGTCGGAATTGAGTCGCGGCGGTGGCGGATGCCGTTGCATGACGTTGCCGGTGCACCGCAATCCAGTGAACTGGTAAGTGCCGCCGGTGTTCAACACTCGATGATGTTGACCGCCAGTCCGCCGCGCGAAGTTTCCTTGTAGATGTCTTTCATGTCATCGCCGGTGGCTTTCATGGTCTGGATCACCTTGTCCAGACTGACCCAGTGCATGCCGTCGTTTTTATCCGCCATGCGCGCGGCGTTGATGGATTTCACTGCGCCCATGGCGTTGCGTTCTATGCAGGGAATTTGCACCAGCCCGCCGATCGGGTCACAGGTCAGGCCAAGGTTGTGTTCCATGGCGATTTCCGCGGCGTTGGCAATTTCCTCGTTGTGCAGATTGCAGGCCGCAGCCAAACCCGCGGCGGCCATTGAGCTGGCCACGCCCACTTCACCCTGACAGCCGACCTCGGCGCCCGAAATTGAGGCTTTGGTTTTGTACAGAATACCAATCGCGGCGGCGGTGAGCAGGAAATTTCGCACCCCCTGATCCGTGCTGCCGGCCACGAACTCGCGGTAGTAGTGCAGCACCGCCGGGATGATGCCGGCCGCGCCGTTGGTGGGCGCCGTGACCACCCGGCCACCGGCGGCGTTCTCTTCGCTGACGGCCAGCGCGTACATGTTGACCCAGTCAAGAATGGCCAACGGGTCTTCGCTGTTGTTTTTCGGTGATTGCGACAACTCATCGTACAGGGCCGGGGCGCGGCGTCGGACTTTCAGGCCGCCGGGCAACTCACCGCGCGCGTGCAAGCCGCGCTGAGTGCATTGCTGCATGGCGGCCCAGATGCGGTCCAGCTGCGCATCGATGTCCTCGCGTTGCCGCCACACCGATTCATTGCGGTACATCAGTTCGGCGATGCTGAGGCCGGTTTCGCGGCAATGCGTCAGCAGTTCCTCGGCGCTGCCAAAGGCGTGGGGCAGGGCGGTGTCGTCTTCCATGATGTGCTGTTCCTGCATGTGGTTGTGCGCCAGGATGAATCCGCCGCCAACCGAGTAATAGGCTTTTTGCAAAAGCTCAGTGCCGCGCTCATCCCAGGCCGTGAATTGCATGCCATTGGAGTGCAATGGCAGGGTTTTGCGTTTATGAAATTTAAGGTGTTTGCGGTCATTGAACGACAGTTCGGTGCCCAGGCCGGTGTCGATGCGGCCGCTGTCACGCACCGCCGTTAATATCGCTTCAATGGCGTCCGGATCGATGCCATCCGGTTCGTAGCCACTGAGGCCGAGCACAATGGCCTTGTCGGTGCCGTGTCCGCGCCCGGTGTGACTCAAAGATCCGTACAGTTCCACCTGCACCGCGGCGGTGCGTTGGAACAGGTCACTGGAGTGCAACTGCTGCATGAACAGTTTGGCGGCGCGCATCGGTCCCACTGTGTGAGAACTCGATGGTCCGATGCCGATTTTAAACAGATCAAACGCACTGACGGCCATGCTAGAATACGCCCAATGAAGAGAGCGATATTATACAGCAGATTGGATTGCCCCCTGTGTGAATTTGCCGAGTCGATGCTGGCCGAAGCGGGCGTGCAAATTGAATGGATCGACATCGACCGCGACGAGGCAATCCGCCGTGTTTATCACGTGCGTGTGCCGGTGCTGCGTGTGGGCGATGTGGAATTGAACTGGCCGTTCACCGCAGAACAGGCCCGGGGGCTGTTGTGAATCGCATTTGGCTGCTGTCGTGCGTTCTGCTCGGCGCCTGCCACGCCCCGCTGCGCACCCCCAGTCAAGGGATGGCAGATATGCCCGTGGCGGTGAGCAACAACGCGGTGGCGGCGATCGGCTCCGGCGATGCGCTCAGGCTGTTCTCATTCACTGGTCTGCTGGCCGGCAAAAAGCACCGCGATGTGACTCAGTCCGCTTGGACCTGGCATCGCGGGCGCTGGCAATCTCTGGGTAGCTCGGATGACATGCCGCCGGTGTTGGCTGCTGTGGCGGTGTCGCTGGGCGAATCGGTGTATTTAATCGGCGGTTATACGGTCGCCGCCGACGGCAGTGAACGATCCACCCCGGCGTTGCACCGTCTGGATCCGACCGACCTCAGCTGGCACCGCGTCAGTGACATGCCGGTGCCGGTGGACGACGCCGTTGCGTTGGCGTATCAAGACCGCTACATTTATCTGATCAGCGGATGGCACGACAGCGACAACGTCGATGCGGTGCAGATATTCGACACCCTCACCGGTGACTGGCATCGCGGCACGGCCTTTCCATTGCCGCCGGTGTTTGGCCATGCCGGTGGTCTGGTCGACGATGAGCTGTTGATCTGTGATGGCGTCAAGGTGCACATTGAGGCGGATAAAAAGCACTTTTTACCGTCCCCTGAATGCGTCATGGGACGCATCGACGCCGATGATTTTCGGCAAATCGACTGGCGGCGTGTGCCGCATTATTCCGGCGTGGCCCACTACCGCATGGGCGCCACCGGCGATGCACTGAATGCGCGCGTGGTGTTCGCCGGCGGCAGCGACAACCCCTACAATTACAATGGCATTGGTTACAACGGCCAAGCCTCAAAACCATCCGGTGACGTGCGTGCCTTCGATCTGCAGAGCGGTCTCTGGCGGGTGTGGCCTGAACACATTCAAGCGAGCATGGATCACCGCGGTTTGTTGCTCAATGGCGCTGAATTCATCTTGCTTGGCGGCATGCGTGCCGGTCAGCAGGTGAGCGCTGCGGTGCAGTTATTTTCTCTGGACTGAATGGTTCAACCCTTCAACGCCGTTGTCTGTTTACGCGCCGCCGCTGATCTGTGATATCTATCGGACATGATGGGTCTTTAGAAAAGCTCGACTGAGTCATGGTTTGACGCGCGTTTATGCGCTAAAATCCATGCCCGGGGAAATAGATGGCAATGAGTGTGTAGATGAAAAAAATGCGTGCAGTTGTGTTGTGGGCTTTGATCGCAGGCGTCAATCCGGTCGGCGCCGAGGAAGCATCGCGGGGTCACCGCGCCTTGCCGGACAGTTCACCGCCGTGGGCGGTGCGGGCGCATTACGACGATTTTCGCCAAATACAGGACTTGCGGCGTGAATACGATGTGTGGCGCATTGATCATAAAACACGCACCGTGTATCTGGGCATCTATTCGCAGCAGGAATACCTCGATCTGCTGGCCACCGGTGTGCGTGCCGAAGTCGATCAAGAACAGATGGACTATCTGCAAAACATCGATCGCAGCGTGCGAGACGCGCGTTCAATTCCCGGCTTTGCTTGCTACGCCACGGTGGAGGAAACCCACACGCGCATGGACAATCTGATCAGCGCGAACCCGAATCTGGCGCGCCTTGTCGACATCGGTGACAGCTGGGAAAAACAAACCCCCGGTGGATTGGCCGGATATGACATGCGTGTGATTGTCATCAGCAACCAGCTGATCGCCGGCCCCAAGCCGGTGCTGTATGCCATGGGTTCGATTCACGCGCGCGAATACCCGCCGGCGGAGCTCGTGATTCGATTTGCCGAACATCTGCTGAACAACTACGGTGTGGACGCCGACGCCACCTGGCTGGTGGATCACCATGAAATTCACCTGTTGCCGCAGGGCAATCCGGACGGGCGCAAAATCTCCGAGACCGAATCTTTTCCCAATCAACGCAAAAATCGCAACAACAACCATTGCGGCAGCAGCGACAGTCGCGGCGTTGACATGAACCGCAATTTTGAATTTCTCTGGGATCAGGGTTCCGGCTCCAGCGGCAACCCCTGTTCGCAAACGTACCGCGGGCCGTCTGCGGTGTCCGAACCGGAAACGGCGGCCATCAATGACTACATTGATTTGATATTCGCCGATCAACGCGGCCCCAACCTGAATGACCCGGCTCCGGACGACACCACCGGTGTCTATCTGGACATTCACAATGTGGCCAATGTGGTGGGCTGGCCCTACGGTTTCAGCAATTCATCGCCGCTGGCTCCCAACCACACGCAGTTGCAGACTTTGGGCCGGAGGATGACGTATTTCAATGGTTACACCCCCGGCAACATCGCCGATCTGCTGGGCGGTGCCGACGGCGCGTCCGATGACAATGCCTATGGCCGACTGGGCGTGGCGACGTACACCATCGAATTGGGTGAGGGTGGTTTCTTTTCCTCCTGCAGCAGTTTTGAAAGCGAAATCTGGCCGGACAATTTACCGGCGCTGATGTACGCCGCCAAAGCCGCGCGTCGACCCTACATTGACCCGGCCGGCCCTGTGATCACCGACTTGGCCACTCAGGCTCTCGGCAGCGGTGTGCAAATCACTGGCACCGCCACGGATTTGCTGTTCAACAATTCCAATGGCACCGAACCCACCCAGAACATCACCGCGGTGTCCGCATACATCGACGTGCCGCCGTGGTCGCCCGCTGCACTGCCGGTTGCTTTCGGGGCGACGGACGGCACGTTCAACAGCAAAAGCGAGTCGTTCACTGGCGTCCTGGACACCACCGCCTTATTGCCCGGGGTGCACACGGTGTACCTGCGCGGCACGGACGCTTCCGGTGTCAGTGGCGTGCCCAGCGCCGTGTTCATTGAAGTGACCGTGAGTGATGTGATTTATAAGCACGGATTTGAATGAGCGGTGCATCGCCGACAGCGCGAGAAAAAAAGGCCGCACAGTTGTCTGCCGGAACACACGTTCTACACCCGTCAATCAGTGAAGACATTAAAACGTCAAATCGGCTGTGTATGCTGTGTTGTTGTTCAGTCTGAATTGAGTCGACAATGACCCCATCATTCCACTATATGCATAAAATTTTGTTTTTTATCTGCTTGCTGGGCTGTGTTGGCCAGGGTGCAACGCAAGCCATGGATCGACCACTCAAAGGCTGGCGGGTGTATCCCATTGAATACAGTGAGCCTTTGCAGCCTTCGGGTCTGACATTGCTGGATGGCCAGCTGTACACCGTGTGTGACAAACACAACGACATTTATCGGCTGGAATTCGACGGCGATGTGGTGCGAGCGCGGGTGCACACACGCCTGGGCGCGGCCTTTGCTGCAGACGGCAAATTGGATCTGGAAGGCATCAGTCACGACGACCAGGGGCACTTTTATCTTCTCAGCGAGGCACACAATCGGTTGATTCGTGTGACGGCGGATGGCGCCCAGTGGCACACCGGTGCAGGTGAACTCCTGGCCTTGGGCCAGAGTCAGGGGCTGCTGCAAAAGCACAACGCCATGCTGGAGGCGGTGTTGTGGCTGGGGCCGGATCATTTTCTGCTGGCCGCTGAACGAGAGCCGCGCGGTTTGCTGGAAGTGCGTGTGGCAGGCGATGTTTTGACGCCGCTGCATGTGTCGATGTATGAGCACAGCCTGCACCCGCGACGCAGCGACCGCAATCTGGATTTTGCCGGTCTGGCAATGCACGACGGTGCGGTGTATGTGTTGCAACGCAACGCCGAGCGCGTGACCCGTCTAGATCGCGCGCAAGCGGGGTTCACTGAAGGCGATTCATGGCGTTTTGATGAGATCGTTGCGCGCGAGGAATACCGCTATCTGGACACCCGCTATGGCCACGCCGAAGGCCTGGCGGTTGATGCAGCGCATTTCTACATCGTTCTGGACAACGGCTATTCGCCGCGCCAGGCCGATGTCAAGGACATCCGACCGTTACTGCTCGTGCTGGAGCGCTGACAGGCGCTGACGCGTGATCATCAGATCGCTGAACGCGCGGTAATTCTTGGCCGTGGTGTTCGCAGGGCGGGGCAGTACGCCCAATCGCCGCTGTGTCAGCAGGCTCGGATTGTATTGCCACAAGGACATATCCAGCGCATGATCAGGGGCCACTTCCAAGGTCACATCGATCTCTTTTTGCGTGCCGCTGAAGTGACGCAGCACGGTGTCATTCACATCCAGACTCACGCCCTCGGGCCACTGTTCAATGGCGCCATTGACCGTGAGCTTGTACAGCTGCATGGGTTCGTGCGTGCGCAGTCGCAGAAGTTTGGTGCCGTTGGCCGGTGTGATGCGCATCGACACACGGCGCACGTCGCGGAATTCGCGATTCTGATCTATGCGCACATCGGCGGGCTTCATGGCGTGTATATCAGCGGGGGCGACGTGTGTTGCATTAAAGTGCTCTCGGTCTTGCCAGTCCTCCAGTGATTCATTCAGAGGGCGATCAAAGTGTGCGCGGTTCCAGTCATCCAGTTGTGCATCAAAACTCAGCCACCAGGCCTTCTGTGCGTCGGTGTCCAGCAGGTAAGACAAACTGTTGGGGCGGGGGCGCTGCTCATTGAATCCAGCGGTCGATTGCGCTTGGTACAGCAGACCAGCCACAGGCAACAGCCACAGCGCCGCCCAGGCCGATGTGCGCGCCCGATCGAACACGCCAGCGAGTGCCGCCACCAGCAGCGCCACCAGCGCCGCGGAAATCACTGCTGCAGACAAGCCCATGGCCACCGGCAGATTGAAAATCAACGGCGCCAACACCACCGGTGCAGGCAGCAACAGCAAGATGCCATAATCGGTGGCCAGGCCAGGGCGCAGCAAGTGCAGGGCCAGCACTGCCGCCACCGGCAGCGCAATCAGCACCAGATACGACGCGCCCGGGATGGCCCAGCTGGCGAGCAACACAATCACTGCCCAGATCAATGCAACAGCCGCGGACAAGGCCACCGCGCTGCAGCGACCACGGGCCGCGGTCAATTGCCAAGCGGCGAGCAAGGCCGCGACCAGCAGCAGGGCATTGACCTGCGCGTGGCCATTGTAGGGAAAGCCGTGCAACAGTTCACGCTGGCCCGGTTGCAGCCACAGCGACAGCAGCGTCAACAGGTAGACTGCGCCGGCGGTGAGGGCGGTCAATGCAAGCAAACGTGCTGTTGCGCTGAACAATTCACTGAGATTCAACGCCCGGCGTCTGCGGCCCCAGCTCAAAAGACCCACCACCAGCAGGGCATTGAAAATCGCCAGCGGCCAGGCCCACGTGGCCGGGTATTTGACCAGTCCGAGCACAGGCGCGGTGAAAAACACCGCGTCGTTCGTGCTGCGCAATTGTGACAAATCGGCGGACAGGAAATGCGTCAACAAAGGCATCATATGGGTGGCCTGGTGCGCCAGGCTGCGCAGCGAAAGCCGGTCCGCGCGGTCCAGCGCGGTGTGGTAGTCAAAGTGATTGTCGATGAAGGCAAAATTAAATCCCTGGATGTCTGCCAATTCCCGGAACACAGTCAAGTCCATGTCGTTGGGCATCATTTTATACACCGCATAGGAAATCGAATTGGTCACCGGAAACGGCACCTCGGCCTGGGCATAGGCGTCCAGCAAGGCGGCGTTGCCCTGATTGGTTTCCATCAGCATGATGGCCGGCCCGGCGGTGCCGCGGGCTTCAAAATTCAGCACCAGGCCCACGTCTTTGGCCCAGGCGTGTTTTTGCACAAAGGCGCGCGCGCCCATCAGGCCGATTTCTTCGGCGTCGGTGATCAGCACGATCAGGTCATTGCGCGGTTGTGGGTTTTGTTTCAGATGCGCGCGCAAACCTTCCAGAATCACCGCCACACCGGAGGCGGCATCGCCGGCGCCGTAGGATACAAACGCCCGGGAGTCGTAGTGCGACATCAACAGCACGGCCGGTGCGGACGGGTCGCTGCCTTCTATGCGCGCCAGAATGTTGCTGATTGGGGCCGAAACGCGGTGCTCCGGCTCAATGACATCGGTTTGTTGCGAATACACCTGCAAGCCCAATTGTTGCAAAGCACTGACGATGTAGTTTTTCACTGAACGGTGATTGCGTGCACCGACGTAATGCGGTGAATCGGCGATGCGTTCAACGTGACTCATCGCCTGGTCTATGGAAAACCCGTTGTAGCTGTCCTCGCGGGTCACCTGGGACGGATAGGCCAACCATTCCGCGCCGAAAGCCAGCAGCATGAACAGCAGCAAAAATACACTGTTTTTAAGCATGTGAAATCCTCTTGATTTTGGCCCCCAGCTGGTTGAGCTTTTCTTCAATGGTTTCATAGCCGCGATCAATGTAGTGAATGTCGTGCACCTCGGTGACGCCATCGGCCACCAGTCCGGCCAGCACCAGGGACGCCGAGGCGCGCAGGTCGGTGGCGGTCACTGGGGCACCGCTGAGCCGTTCGACGCCCTTGATGATGGCGCGATTGCCTTCCACGTCGATCTGTGCGCCCATGCGCTTGAGTTCCTCGACGTGCATGAAACGGTTCTCAAACAGGGTTTCGGTGATCACCGCGGTGCCATCGGCGATGGCGTTGAGGGCGCAGAACTGCGCCTGCATGTCGGTCGGGAATGACGGGTGCGGCGCGGTGCGGATGTCCACCGGCACTGGACGGCGACCGCCCATGTCCAGCGTGATGTCGCGGCCATTGATTTGAATATCGGCGCCGGCCAGTTGCAGTTTGTCCAGCACCGCGTCCATGTCTTCGTGACAGCATTCCCGCACCGTGATGCGGCCGCCGGTGATCGCTGCGGCGACCAGAAAGGTGCCAATCTCAATGCGGTCGGGCATGACGGTGTGCTGTGTGCCGTGCAGAGATTCCACGCCTTGCACATGAATTTTAGCTGTGCCTTCGCCGGCAATCAAGGCGCCTTTGGCGCGCAGATATCGCACCAGATCCACCACTTCAGGTTCCGTTGCGGCGTTTTCGATCAGGCTTTCTCCCTTGGCCAGAGCGGCCGCCATGATGAGGTTTTCGGTGCCGGTCACGGTGACTTTGTCCATCACAATGCGTGCGCCGTGCAGGCGTTTGGCGCGGGCGTTGATGTAGCCGTCGGCCACGCCGATTTCTGCTCCCATGGATTTCAATCCGTTGATGTGCAGATCGACCGGTCGGGCGCCGATGGCGCAGCCGCCGGGCAGCGAAACCCGGGCCTGGCCGTAGCGGGCCACCAGCGGGCCCAGCGCCAGAATTGAAGCGCGCATGGATTTGACGATTTCGTAAGGCGCCTCGAGGCGCGTCACTCGGTCGGTGTTGATGATGATGTCGGCGTATTCATTGACCGTGATTTCTGCGCCCATGATGCCAAGCAACTGGTTCATGGTCACCACGTCCTGCAAATGCGGAACGTTGTCAATGGAGGAATCCCCCGAGCTCAGCAGTGTGGCCGCAAGAATGGGCAGCACCGCGTTCTTGGCGCCGGATGCGGTGATTTCACCGTCGATCCGACGTCCCCCCTGAATGGCGATTTTACTCATTGCAGACGCTGAAATTCTGCCGGCGTGTACAGCTTCATGCTGAGGGCGTGAATGTCGGCCGCCATGTGGTCATTGAGGCAGCTGTAAATCATTCGATGACGTTGAATCCGGCTCTTGCCATCAAACGCCGAAGACACCACTGTGGCCTCATAATGGCGCAAATCCCCGGAGCTGATATTGATGTGCTCACACGGCAGTTGATCGCAGATGAGTTGTTTGATTGAGTCGGGTTGCATATGTGCAAATAGTTGGTTACGAGATTCGCTATTATCTTTTATAATGTGCCGTTTACAAAGTATTTGCGATAAATTTTCGTATAAGGATCATCCATAAATGCTCATATCGACGCTGTATCTGCTGATGGGCTTGGTGCTGTTGGTATACTCCGCAGACAAATTCATCATGGGTGCGGCCACGACCGCCAAATTGCTGGGGGTTTCGACCATGATGGTCGGTCTCATTGTGATCGGCTTCGGCACCTCGGCTCCGGAAATGGTGGTTTCAGCCATTGCTTCCATGAAAGGCAACCCGGGCATTGCCCTGGGCAACGCCGTGGGATCCAATATCACCAACATCGCACTGGTGCTGGGCATCGGTCTGATCATTGCGCCAATGGCGGTCAAGTCTCAAGTCGTTAAACGCGAAATGCCGATTCTGATCGTGGCCAGCATGCTGACCTTTGTGCTGCTGTTCGATCTTGAGCTGGACACCGTCGACGGTGTCATTTTGATTGTGGCCATGGGCGTGGTGACGGTCTTGCTGGGCGTGCTGGGTTTGCGTGAAGGCAAGGACGTTCTGCGCGATGAGATTGAGGCTGAATTGAACACCGAAATGAGCCTCAAAGTGGCCCTGGCGTGGCTGGTTTTTGGCATCATCATGTTGCCTGTGGCCTCACAGTTGATGGTCACCAGTGCCACCGACATTGCCAAGCATTTTGGTGTCTCGGATCTGATCATCGGATTGACCATTGTGGCGCTGGGCACGTCGTTGCCAGAACTGGCGGCGACCATAGCCAGTGTTTTGAAAAAAGAACACGATCTGGCCATTGGCAACATCGTGGGCTCCAATATTTTTAATTTATTGGGCGTGATCGGCATTTCCGGCTTAATCGCCAACAATACGTTCTCCGCCGACTTTATCCGTTTTGACTACATCTATATGATGCTGCTGATTGTGTTTCTGCAACTGGTGTCGGTGTATTTCGTGGTCAAAGACCGCTTTATCTCCCGCATCATCGGCATCATTCTGCTATCCTTGTATGTGGGTTACATGATATGGCTGTATATAAAAATTGAATGAACAGGCACATGCACAGCGAAATCATTGATACCGCCCGGCAGGTGGTGCTGACTGAGAAACAGGGGCTGGATTTGCTGCACAGCCGATTCGATGATAATTTTGTCGCCGCAGTCAACACCCTGTTGCAATGTAAAGGACATGTGATTGTCATTGGCATGGGCAAATCAGGGCACATCGGCAATAAAATATCAGCCACACTGGCTTCCACCGGCACACCGTCGTTTTTCATTCATCCAGGTGAAGCCAGCCACGGCGATCTTGGCATGATCACAGAAGACGACGTGGTGCTGGCCATTTCATATTCCGGTGAAACCGAAGAATTGTTGACCATTTTGCCGATCATCAAACGCATGGGTGTGCCATTGATCTCCATGGCTGGCAAGGCGCACTCATCGCTGGCCAAAATATCCGACTGTTTCCTGGACATCGGTGTCGAGCTTGAGGCCTGTCCCCTGGGACTGGCGCCCACCTCCAGCACCACCGTGACGCTGGTGATGGGCGATGCATTGGCGGTGACACTGCTGAAATTGCGCGGCTTCACCGAAGAGGATTTTGCCCGGTCCCACCCGGCCGGCGCTTTGGGAAAAAAACTGCTGTTGCACATCAGTGACATCATGCGCACCGGCAGCGACATCCCGCAAGTGACCCAGGGCACCGCGTTTTCCGAAGCCTTGATGGTGATGACCCAAAAAGGTCTGGGCATGACCGCTGTTGTGGACGCCGATGGCTGCATTGCCGGGGTGTTTACAGACGGCGATTTGCGTCGGGCACTGGACACACGAGTGGACATGAACACCGCACTCATCGATTCGGTGGCCACGCCCAATCCGATCACCATCACGGCCGACAAACTGGCGGTAGAGGCTGCGCGCATCATGGAGGAGAAGTGCATTCATTCCTTGTTGGTGTGTGACCACAACAACCGGCTGGTGGGTGCGTTGAATATTCATGATTTACTGAGAACCGGAGTGGTCTGATGCGCTGGAAATCTGAAATTAAAACCCTGGCGAAGGGCATTCGCCTGGCCATTTTTGATGTTGACGGTGTGCTCACCGACGGCGGCCTGTATTTCACCGATGATGGCCGGGAAATCAAGAAATTTAACGTCAAGGACGGGTTAGGCATCACCTGGTTGATTGAGTTCGGCATCGAAGTGGCGGTGATCACGGGTCGCAACTCACGCATTGTTGCGGAACGCATGCGCTCACTGGGTGTCAATCATGTGTACCAGGGGCGATTGAATAAATTGGAAACCTATGAGAACCTTAAGTTGGCGCTGAATCTGAGTGACGACGACATCCTGTACATGGGCGATGACTTGATTGACGCCTGTGTGATGAAACGCTGTGCTTTACCCATCACTGTCAAGGATGCACATCCGGTGGCCAAACAGCACGCCCTTGTGGTGTTGGATGAATGCGGTGGACAGGGCGCCGCACGTGTGGTGTGTGACCTGCTGTTGACCGAACAGGGACACATGGAGAAAATTTTGCAAAAATACGACTGAGTCATGGATGCGGACAAAGTCAGGATGTTGTTGGTTTTCGCGCTGCTGTCCGTGATGTTGTATGCGGCTGGGCGCTATTTTTTTCCAGCCCCGGAGTCGCGCGGTCTCAAGCCATTCACCAAAGGCTATTCAGTGACCCGGCTGAGCATGGACATGACCGATGAGAACGGGCACATCATGACCCGTGTCAAAGCCCCTTCCATGGTGTATTATGAAGACAGCCGGGTCACCGAAATCGAGTCGCCAAGCATCACTCTGCTCACCGACGAGGGGGGGCGCTGGTTGTTCACTTCGCCGCAGGGCGAGTACCGCGACGATGAGGACGTCTTGTATTTTTCAGGCGCGGTGGAAGCGCTGCAAAAAGACGCCAATGACCAGACGCTGGTGCGCATCAACACCCGTCGGTTGCGGGTGGATCCCCGCAGCAAGACCGCCATTACCGATGCGCCGATCAAAATCACACAGCCGCGCTTGCTGTTGACTGGCACGGGCGCGGAGCTGGACTTTAACCGAGAAGAATTTGAGGTGAAATCGAATGTGCATGCGGAATTTAACCCTTAGTTTGATGCTGTTGGCAGGAACGTCGTTGCTGGCGCTGGAAAGCGATCGGAAACAGAAGATTGTGCTTGATGGGCCGAGTTGCAAGTTGCAGCTGAAAGAGCAGATCACTGTATGCAATGCTGGCTTAACCATCCGCCAGGGGACCTTGCTGATTAAATCCGGCAAAGCCACCATTCATCACCGCGACAACCAGATCGATCGCATTGAAATGAGCGGGTCTCCGGTGTATTTTGAACAGCAGATCAGTGCCGAGGATGGTGCCATGGAAATCACCGCTCAGCGCATGGACTATCGACGCGCCGAAGATAAAATATTCATGCGGGGTGATGTCAAAATCATCAGTTCCGTTGGCGTCACCCGAGGAGAAACCATGGAATTTGATTTGCTCACACAAGAGGTCACAGCCGGCGGTGAAAGCGGTGGTCAGCAATTCCATATGGTGATTGACCCCGAGCAATGATTCAGGCCCGTTTACTGAACAAATATTACCGGCGCAAGCACATCATTCGCGATGTGTCTCTGGATTTGCGTGAAGGCGAGGTGGTCGGTCTGTTGGGGCCTAACGGTGCCGGCAAAACCACCTGTTTTTACATGATTGTTGGACTCATTCAGGTGGACGGTGGACGCCTGGTCATCGACGGCCAGGATGCCACACACTGCGGCATGCATGTGCGCGCCAAGCTGGGCGTCGGTTATTTGCCGCAGGAGGCCTCGGTATTTCGCAAGCTCACGGTGCGGCAAAACATTCAGGCGATTCTGGAATTGCGTCGCGACCTGAAACCTCAGATGCGCAAAAATCGCTGCGAGGCATTGATGGAAGAGCTGCGCATTGATCACGTGCAAAACCAACTGGGCATCAGCCTGTCAGGCGGCGAACGGCGGCGAGTGGAAATCGCCCGTGCGCTGGCCATGCAGCCACGCTACATCCTATTGGACGAACCGTTTGCCGGGGTGGATCCAGTCTCGGTCATTGACATTCAAAAAATTGTCTATCATCTCAAAAGCAAAAACATCGGTGTATTGATCACGGATCACAATGTGCGAGAAACCCTAGGCATTTGTGATCGTGCCTACATTCTCAATGCCGGTGAGTTGCTGACCGAAGGCACGCCTGAACAAATCATATCCAATGAAGCCGTCAGGGAAGTTTATCTGGGAAAAGATTTCTCCATGTGACTTGTCAAAAACTGCAAGTTTGTGTATTGTATTTAACATGGATTCGCTTGAAAAATCCCCAACTCATGTCCACATAAATATCATACAAAAATCTATTCACGTTGACTCAGAAAGTCTATACATCGCGAGGTCTACATCATGCAAATGAACATCACTGGTCATCAAATCGAAGTGACACAACCCATCAAAGACTACATCGACACCAAATTTGAACGAATCAAGCGCCATTTTGATCAAGTGATTAACACCCATGTCATTCTCAGTGTAGAAAAAGTTCGACACAAAGCAGAAGCCACCATGCACATCGGCGGCAAGGACTTTTTTGCCGATTCAACCGAGGAGGACTTGTATGCTGCAATCGATTTATTGACCGACAAGCTGGACAAGCAGATTCGTCGACATAAAGACAAAGTGAGCGATAAACATCGCACTGAGGCGATCAATCTGAATCAAAACCACTATTAAAGTCCACAGGCACGTTTTTTTACGGTGAATGCACGGGCGCAGGATGCACAGGAAAGCAGATGCTGGTTGTGAACAGCGCCCAAGTTCAGCTGCGCATGCAAATCCACAAGTCAACAGGCACAACGGACTGCATTGTCATGCGGTGCCAGTCGCATTGAATTGCCATGCACATCATTGATTTGCTTGAGCCTGAAAGCATCTCTCTGGATGTGCCGTTTACCAGCAAGAAACGCCTGTTTGAACAGCTTGCTGAGCGCCTGTCGGATTCCGACAAACAGGCATTGGGTGTTTACAACAGTTTGGTGGTGCGCGAAAAACTGGGCAACACTTCGTTGGGCAACGGGGTGGCCTGTCCACACGGCAAATTTCTGAACAACAATGAAATCAGAGTCCATCTGCTGCGACTGAATAATCCGGTTGATTTTGAAAACATCGATGGGGTGTCGGTGCAAATTGTGGTGGGCATGGTGTTTCCCAAGCAAAGCACCAACGGCCACCGAAAATTTCTTAAAAACGCCATTTTAATGTTGCGTCAACACACCCTTTATCGTGATCTGGTGCATGCACAAAGCAAACCGCAGATCATTGAGGCATTGTTTAACGGATTTAAACAATGCAACAGTTGATCATTCTTACCGGCATGTCCGGCGCCGGCAAAACAGTGGTTCTGCGCACATTGGAAGATCTTGAATACTACGCGGTGGATAACCTGCCGGTCGGCATGTTGATGGATTTTGTTCAACACATCTGTGCCAATCGTCAATTTTATCCGAAGGTGGCGATCGGCATAGACATTCGCAATTCCGAGCAGGCCTTGGACGCCTTTCCGTCGTTGATAGAGCGCATTCGCAGTGCCGATTTGCGCGTTAAAATGATCTATCTGAATGCCAGTGATGAGGTATTGTTCAATCGTTTCAGTGAAACGCGCCGGCGGCATCCATTGTCCACGGCGAAACAAAAATACAGCCTCACCGAAGCGATTAAAAAAGAACGTGGTTTGATGCAATCCCTGCTCGACAGCAGTGATTTACTGATTGACACTGACAACACCTCGGTGCATCAATTGCGTCAGAACATCTGGAAATTGCTGAGCCAGAAAAGCGATCGGGTGTCCATCATCCTGCGTTCATTTGCCTTCAAACGCGGCATTCCATTTGACTCGGATTTTGTTTTCGATGCCCGGTGTTTACCCAACCCGTATTGGGATCGCAACCTGCGGTCATTGACCGGCCGCGATGAGGCGGTGGTGGCATTCCTGGATAAGGAACCGCTCGCGAATGAGTTTTATCGTGACTTGTGCACTTTTGGCAAAACCTGGCTGCCGAGGTTCGAAGCCAATGACCGCAGCTATATTGCCATTTCAATTGGTTGCACCGGGGGTCAGCACCGTTCGGTGTATGTGGTGGAAAAATTGGCCGGATTCTTGAAACGCAACGGCATTCAGTGTCTGATTAGTCACCGTGAACTGGATTAACACCCATAGGCCCGCTCCAATCCGTCTCAACAGGCTTAAATGATCCTTTCGTAGGTAATGAAGCTGTAATCGTGGGGGTTTTTGCTGTCAGCGAGATGGTCGGTTTGCTCAGTGATGCGCCATTGTTCAGGATCCCATGCAGGAAAACACACATCTCCTGTAAACGCGTGATGAATGCGGGTGATCAGCATCCGTCTGGCCTGAGGCATCATCAGTGAGTAAATTCGGGCCCCGCCAATCACCATGATTTCAGCCTCGCTTGTCGGCAATTGATCCAGCGTGTGAATGATCAGAAATCCCTCCCTGTGATAGTCCGGCTGGGAGGTCAGTACATAGTTGTCGCGACCCGGCAATGCACGGGGCAATGATTCACAGGTGATTCGGCCCATCAGTAGGGCTTTGCTCATGGTGTGCTTTTTGAAATGTTGCAAATCGGCCGGCATATGCCAAGGCAGTTGACCATCGCGACCAATCAAACCTTGCCGATCCAGGGCAGCAATTAAAGTGTAATTCAAACTGCCACCTTTCCGGGAATGTGTGGATGCGCACGGTAATTGTGCAATTCGAAATCCTCAAAGCGAAATGCAAAAATGTCCTTAACTTTTGGGTTGATGTGCATTTCCGGCAGTGGATAGGGCGGTCGCTCAATCTGTTCTTTGGCCTGATCAAAATGGTTGCTGTACAAATGCGCATCGCCCAGGGTGTGAACAAAATCTCCGGGTTGCAAGCCGGTCACTTGAGCAATCATCATGGTGAGCAGGGCATACGAGGCGATGTTGAATGGCACACCGAGGAAAATATCTGCACTGCGTTGATAAAGCTGACAGGACAGGGTGTTGTTGTTGACGTAAAACTGGAAAAGACAATGGCAAGGCGGCAGGGCCATGCGCTCAATTTCTGCCACATTCCAGGCGCTGATGATGTGCCGTCTGGAATCGGGGTTGTGTTGCAGGTTGTGAATCAAGGTTTTGATTTGGTCTATGGTCTGGCCATCGGCGCCACGCCAGGCGCGCCACTGTGCGCCGTACACAGGGCCCAGATCGCCATCATCATCGGCCCATTCATTCCAGATCCTGACGCCGTTGTCATTCAGGTATTTGATGTTGGTGTCGCCCTGCAGAAACCACAAAAGTTCGTAAATGATGGATTTTAAATGCAGCTTTTTTGTGGTCAGAAGGGGAAATCCCTGTCTCAGGTCAAAACGCATCTGGTGGCCGAAAACACTCAATGTGCCGGTTTGCGTCCGGTCAGTTTTTTCTTCACCTTCAGTGAGCACCCGGCGGATCAAATTGAGGTAAGTCTGCATGATGGTTCACAAACAATAAAGCCAGGTATTATAGCAAAATACCTGGCTTTGATTGATGAAAATGATAGATGCTGTTAGCCGAGCAGCGCTTGTTTAAACCGTCTGTTTTGCAAAAAAGCATTCAGCAAGGCATCGCCATTGATGTTGATGGATTCAGCAACAACGTTGCGAGTCACCATGGGTTTGTCTTTGCCTGTGAACACACCTTTTTTGGACAGGTCCACGTACTTCGGCTTTTCCATGAATTTGCTGTTGCTGTCTTTAATCAGCAGCACTTCAGGTTTAAGACGCTTGCTCTTGTTGTGTGACAACACCAGACCGATGGAGTTGTCAGACAATTCAACCATTGACCCGGCCGGATAGAGGCCGACTGCCTGGATGAATTCATCCACCAGTTCACCGTCAAATTTCTTGTTGCGATTTTGGTATAACCAGTCCATCGCTTGTGAAGTGGTGTGTTGTTTGCCGTAGGATTTCTTGCTGGTCATGGCGTCGAATGTATCAACGATGCCGGCAATTTGTCCAAACAGAGGAATTTCCTTGCCCACCAGGCCGTAGGGATAACCTGTGCCATCAAACCGTTCATGGTGGGTTTCCGCAATGATCAGTGCCGTGTGACCAACGGTTTTGTCGTTGCCCAGTATTTCCACGCCCAACTCAACGTGGCTTTTGAACAGTTCCTTTTCCTTGTCGGAAATTTTCTCGGTTTTATTCAAAAGTTTGCGGCTGATTTTGGTTTTGCCGATGTCTGCAAGGATCATACCAGTGGCCAATTCGTGCAGATCCGTTTCGCTCAGTCCCAGATGACGACCGAATACGGTGGACAGCACGGCGCAGCGAAGCGAGTGGTTGTAAGTGTAGTCGCCTTTTTGTTTCAGTTGAGTCAGCCACACCAGCGTGTTCGGATTTCTGATCACGCATGCAACCAGGTTTTTGGCCAGCGCCTTGGTTTTGCGAATGTCCAGTTTTTTACCGACGCGCAGATTAAAACTGGTTTCCTCGAACGCTTGAGTCAGGTCAATCAGCAGATTGTGCGCGGCGGTGAACTCACGCTTAATGGGCTTGAGCTTTTCACCGTAGTGTCCAATGCGAATGTGCACTGGTCGGCTGGTGCCGGTGTAGGTTTTCTTGGGCTGGTTTTTCTTGTCCAGCAGCGGCGATGGCTTGGATAAGGCCGATTCAACCGGCAACCCTTTGCCTTTCTCAACATCAATGTATACGTATTCGCAAAAGCGTTGCACGTCGGCAATTTCGGTTTTGGAACGGATGTAGAATCCCTGGAAAGGAAATGGTGTATCCAGCCATGATCTGTCCAGCTCGCAAATGTACATGCCAATTTGCAAGTGCTGTACAGATATTTTCTCTTTTACGATGACCATTTTTGTTAGCGCCCGAGTAATTAATATATTTATGCACCACTATAATAGCAGTTTGGGTGGGGGCTTTTTGTGAAACAAGTCATAAAAAAACAGGCTTTTTGACATATTTTGACAGTTTTTTAGTCAAAAATGTCGTTTGCCTGTTTTTTTATCGGTGGGTGTGTGTGAAATTTGGCTTATTCAGGCCATTTGCTTGATTTTTTTGTTCAAGCGGCTTTTGTGCCGTGCCACCTTGTTCTTGCTGAACAGGCCTTTCTGAGCAATGGAGTCGATCACCGGCACCATGTTTTCATAAAGTTCCTGCGCATTTTTTTTATCACCGGCATCAATTGCGGAGACGACTTTTTTGATATATGTGCGTGCTTTTGAACGCAGGCTCATGTTATGCTGTCGTCTTTTTGCAGCCTGCCTGACGCGTTTTTTAGCAGATAATGAATTTGCCAAAATAAACTCCTGATAGACAATAGTTAAAACAAGCGCGGCATTGTCTCACCAAACATTCCCTGAGTCAATGCCAATTGGGAAAAAAGCGTGTGAAATTACTCAAATCTGCCAGCACTGTCAGCGCCTTGACGCTGTTGTCTAGAATCAGTGGATTTATGCGGGATGTGGTGATTGCCCGCATCTTCGGTGCCAGCATCTGGACCGATGCCTTTTTTGTGGCGTTCAAGATCCCCAATTTCATGCGTCGGCTGTTCGCTGAAGGGTCATTCTCGCTGGCGTTCATCCCCGTTCTGAATGAAGTCAAGGCCGAAGGGGATCCGGTGCGTTTGAAAGCCATGATAGATCACGTCGCTGGTGCCTTGTTGGCGGTGCTGGTCCTGGTGCTGGCGGTGCTTGAACTGGCCGCGCCAGGCGTCATCCATGTGTTCGCCTTCGGCTTTTCTGACCAGCCAGCGGTGTTTGACGCTTCGGTTGACATGTTGCGAATCACTTTGCCCTACCTGTTGCTGATTTCTCTGGTGGCTTTTTGTGGCGGTGTGCTGAACACCCACGATCGCTTTGCCATTCCCGCGGTCACGCCGGTGTTGCTGAACGTGTCTCTGATTGCCTGTGTCTTGTGGTTGCATCGCGATCTGGCGGTGCCGGAACAATCGCTGGCCTGGGGGGTGTTGCTGGCCGGTGTGCTGCAATTGCTCCTGCAGTGGCCGGCGCTGGCGCGGTTAGGTTTGCTGCCACGTCCTCGCCTGGACTGGCACAACAGCGAAGTGCGCAAGATCGTGCGCCTGATGGGGCCGACTTTGGTGGGTTCTTCGGTGGCGCAAATCAATTTGCTGGTGGACACGGTCATTGCCACGGCACTGCCCTTGGTTGGCAGCGTGTCTTTTTTGTATTTTGCCGATCGTCTGCTGGAGTTTCCGCTGGCGGTGTTTGGCATTGCGATCTCTACGGTGATTTTGCCACGCCTGTCATTGCAACACGCCAGTCTGGAAAAGCAGGGTTTTCAGGACACCATCGCCTGGGCTTTGTCGCTGGCCACCGCGCTGGCCATTCCATGCGCTGTGGGGCTGCTGCTGTTGGCACAACCCATCATGTACACCTTGTTTGAATACGGCGCGTTTGATGCGAGCAATACACACAACAGCGCCGTGGCTTTGATGGTGTATGCGTTGGCCTTGCCGGCTTTTGTTCTAAATAAGGTGTTGTTGCCGGTGTTCTATGCGCGCAAGGACACCCGCACGCCGGTGCGCGTGGCGGTGATTGTGATGTTGGCCAATATGCTGCTGAACGGGCTGTTTATTTGGGCTTTGTGGCTGTTGCAAGTGCAGGCCTTGCATGCCGGTCTGGCCTTGGCCAGCGCCGTCGCGGGGTGGTTGCAACTGCTGCTGTTGTCACGCCATCTGCAGCGCAACAAAACGGTGCATTTTGCCGCCTTGCCCTGGCACAAGCTGTATAAGGTGTTGCTGGCCTCATTGTTGATGGGTGGAGTGCTTTATTTGAGCAATCATCACCTGCTGGCGTGGGTGGATTTGCACTGGCATCAGCGCGTGTTGAATCTGAGTGCGCTGATTGTGGCCGGTGCCGCTGTTTACTTTGCCGCATTGCACCTGTTGCGGGTGCGCTTGGTGAGAAATTGAAAGTCACTCGTTACCCGTTCCTGTCCTCTTTAGCGCACCCGCCATCGGTGGTGACTGTGGGCAATTTTGATGGCTTGCATCTCGGCCATCAGCGCTTGCTGGAACGGCTGTTGGATGAGGCCTGCTCGCGCAATCTGGCATCGGTTCTGGTCACCATGCAACCGTCCCCAAAGGCGTATTTTGGAGCCGACAGCGGGGCACGGTCCGGGCGCATTTTAAGTTTCAGGCAGAAACACCGTCTTTTGTGTCAGGCCGGACTGGATGAGTTGTGTGTGCTGAACTTCAACGACCGCCTGGCCAACATGGATGCCGAGGATTTCATGCAGCAGGTGCTGTGGCGCGGTCTGGGCGCCGCCGTGATCGTGATAGGTGATGACTTCAGATTCGGCAAAGGACGCCGCGGCGATGTGGAGATGTTGCAGCGCTTTTGTCAGGGCAAGGACGTGCTGCTGTTGCCACAGAACAGCGTGACTTTGAACGGTCAGCGGGTCAGCAGCACGGCCATACGTGAGGCGTTGCAACAGGGCCGCGTGGACAGCGCCAATGCCATGCTTGGGCGACCCTACAGCGTCAGCGGACGGGTGCGTCGCGGCAAGCAACTGGGTCGCACCCTGGGGTTTCCAACGCTGAATCTGACGCTGCATCAACAGGCGCCGCTGAACACCGGCATTTACGTTGCGTCGGTGGAATGCGGCGGGCGGCTTTACTGCGGTGTCGCCAGCGTGGGTCTGAACCCCACAACCGAACAGCGCACACAGGCCATTCTGGAGGTGCATCTGTTTGATTTTAACGCCGATGTTTACGCCCAGCGGGTCGAAGTTTTTTTTCATGCGCGGCTCAGAAATGAAGTAAAATTCAGCACTTTATCGGCCCTGCAGACGGCCATTGCGGACGACGTGCGCAAGGCCCGGGAATTTTTTGCATCAACACAGGAGTAAACCGGCGTGACCGAAAACTATAAAGACACGCTCAATCTGCCACAAACCGGATTCAAAATGAAAGCATCGCTGGCCCAGCGTGAACCGCAATGGCTCAAGGCCTGCGAGAAAAGCAAGCTGTATCAGCGCATTCAGGCACACACGGTCGACCGTCCGGCATTTATTTTGCATGACGGCCCGCCGTATGCCAACGGCAGCATTCACATCGGTCACGCGGTGAATAAAATTCTCAAGGACATCATTGTCAAATCCAAATGGCTGTCTGGCCACCGGTCCGCCTACGTGCCGGGCTGGGACTGTCATGGCCTGCCGATTGAAATTCAGGTGGAAAAGAAACACGGCAAAGTCGGGCAAAAAATCGACGCCAAGACGTTCCGACAAAAATGCCGAGAATACGCCAATCGACAAATTGATCTGCAGCGCACAGATTTCAAGCGGCTCGGCGTGCTGGGTGATTGGGAACGACCGTACAAAACCAATGACTTCAGTTACGAGGCGGACATGGTCCGGGCATTGGCGCGCATCGTCGAGAATGGTCATGTACTCAAAGGCGTGAAGCCGGTGAATTGGTGTTTCGACTGTGAATCGGCCCTGGCGGAAGCCGAAATCGAGTACATGGAGAAAAAATCACTGGCCATCGATGTGCGGTTTGATGCCGTTGACCGGGCCGCCCTGTTGGCGGCATTTGGTGTCAATGACGACGCCTCTGTGGTGGTGTCTGTGCCCATCTGGACCACCACGCCCTGGACCTTGCCGGCCAACCGCGCGGTGTCACTCAATGCCGATCTTGAATACGCACTGGTCAGTGGTCTTGACGGTCAGTGGCTGGTGATTGCCAGCGAACTCGTTGATGCGGTGATGGCGCGCTGCGGTGCGACTTCGGTGCAGGTGCTGGGTCGGGCGCCCGGTTCGGCGCTTGAGCAGATGCGCCTCAAACACCCGTTCTATGACCTTGAGGTGCCTGTGGTGTTGGGCGACCACGTCAACACCGAAGCCGGCACCGGGGCCGTGCACACAGCACCCGGTCACGGCGCAGAGGACTTTGAAGTGGGGCAAAAATACGGCCTTGAAGTCTACAATCCGGTGATGTCCAACGGTGTGTATGCCGCAGACACACCGCTGTGGGGCGGCCAATTCGTGTGGCGCGCCAACGCGGCCATCGTTGAACACCTCAAAGACAGCGGTCACTTGTTGCATGTTGAAGAAATTGAGCACTCGTACCCGCATTGTTGGCGACACAAATCGCCGACCGCCTTCAGAACCACGCCGCAGTGGTTCATCAGCATGGACCGTCGCGGCTTGCGTGACGCAGCACTGGCGCAGATCAAGCAGGTGCGCTGGGTGCCTGAGTGGGGTGAAGAACGGATTTATAAAATGATTGAGAATCGGCCCGAATGGTGCATTTCACGTCAGCGCACCTGGGGCGTGCCGATTCCGTTTTTTGTGCACCGCGAAAGCGAAGAGTTGCACCCGCGAACCGCGGAGCTGATGGCCCAGGTCGCTGAACGGATGGCGTCCAAAGGCATTGACGCCTGGTTCGATCTGGACGCGGCCGAGCTGCTTGGCGACGAGGCGGTGGACTATGAAAAAACCACCGATGTGCTGGACGTGTGGTTTGATTCGGGCGTGTCGCATTTTTGTGTGTTGAAAGCGCGTGAAGAACTGACCGAACCGGCGGATTTGTATCTGGAAGGCTCGGATCAACACCGCGGCTGGTTTCATTCGTCGTTGCTGACTGGTGTGGCGATCAATCAGCACGCACCGTATCGACAGGTGCTGACCCACGGCTTTGTGGTCGATCAAAACGGCCGCAAAATGTCCAAGTCGCTGGGCAACGTCATTGCCCCGTCGGATGTGGTCAATACGCTCGGCGCCGACATATTGAGGTTGTGGGTGGCTTCGGCCGACTACCGCGGCGAAATGAGCATTTCCGATGAAATTCTCAAGCGCGCGGCCGATGGCTATCGACGCATTCGCAACACCGCGCGATTCATGCTGGGCAATCTGAATGATTTGCGCGCGGCCGATTTTCTGCCGCTGTCTGATTGCGCGCTGATGGACCAGTGGATTGTGCGCAAGGCCGCCGCTTTGCAGGAAGAAATTCAGGCCCATTACAGCGATTATCAGCTGCACATGGTGTATCAAAAAGTGCATCATTTTTGTTCCCAAACGCTCGGCGCTTTTTATCTGGACGTGCTGAAAGACCGGTTGTACACGGCGCGCGCCGACTCACAAGCACGGCGTTCGGCGCAGACGGCGATGTGGCATGTGTTGAATGCCTTGATCCCCTGGATCAGCCCGATACTCACCTTCACCGCCGATGAAATTCTGGCGGCCATGCCGGAACACAGCGATGCGCACCGGGCCGGGGATGTGCTGTTCTTGCAGTGGCACGACTTGCCGGTGAGCCGTTTGTCTGGGGTTTGGGCAGATGACAGCAGCTGGGACGATTTGTTTGAAATCAGGCAAGCGGTGCTGAAATCGATTGAATCATTGCGGCAAAAGGGTGAGTTGGGCGCTTCGCTGGAAGCCCAGGTGGCGCTGTTTCTGCCAGAGGAATGGCTGACCCTGTGTCGCGGCATCGGCGATGAACTGCGTTTTGTGCTGATCACTTCCGGAGTCACCGTGCACACCTACGCAGAACGGCCACAGCACGCCACAGAGTATGCTCTGGCGCGCGGCACTCTGGCCGTTGCTGTGCACAAAGCCGATGGGGAAAAATGTCAGCGATGTTGGCACATCAGCGAGTCAGTGAGCGCCGATGCGGCGCACCCGGGCATTTGTTCAAGGTGCGTGGTCAACGTGGCCGGTGAGGGTGAATCCAGGGGGTTCGCGTGACGCACTGGCGTGACCGCGGCGTGCGCTGGTTGTGGATCAGTGCTCTGGTGGTGTGTCTGGATCAATGGACCAAATGGCTGGCGAATTCGATGCTGGAATTGTACGCGCCGGTCGAATGGTTGCCGGTGCTCAACATGACGTTGATGCACAACACCGGCATGGCGTTCAGTCTGCTCGCCGATCAGCCCGGCTGGCAGCGTTGGTTCATCAGTGTGGTCGCTTTGGTGATCGTGATCTGGCTGGTGCTGTGGCTGTTGCGCAATCCGCGCGAATGGCGCTGGCAGAATATATCCTTGTGCCTGATCGTGGGCGGAGCGCTGGGCAATCTGTGGGACCGGGTGACCCTGGGACATGTGGTTGATTTCATTCAGGTGCATTATAATGAAGCGTATTTTCCTGCGTTCAACGTGGCCGATTCTGCCATCACGTGCGGCGCAATTTTATTGATTCTGGAGACATTTTTCGTCAAACATGAAGATACTGCTGGCTAATCCGCGTGGATTCTGTGCCGGTGTGGACCGCGCCATTGACATCGTCAATCGCGCGCTCGACATTTACAGCCCACCCATTTATGTGCGCCATGAGGTGGTGCACAACCGCTATGTGGTTGATCGCTTGAAACAGCGCGGCGCGGTGTTTGTCGACGAGTTGGATGAAGTGCCCGACGACAGCATCGTGATTTTCTCTGCACACGGCGTGTCCAAATCGGTGCGGGCGCAGGCCCAGGCACGATCGCTTAAAGTGTTTGATGCCACCTGTCCACTGGTGACCAAAGTGCACATGGAAGTTTACCGGTACTGCAAAAACGGACACGACCTGATTCTGATCGGTCATGAGGGTCACCCCGAGGTTGAAGGCACCCTGGGCCAATGGGATCAGGCCGGTGCCACTGGACGCATACATCTGGTCGATTCTGTAGAATCTGCCCAGCGGGTCTCGCCGGGTCAGCCCGGACGACTGGCCTACGTGACGCAAACGACCTTGTCCATGGACGACACGGCCGAGATCATTGCTTTGTTGAAACAACGTTTTCCGTCCATTCAGGGGCCCAAGAGAGCCGACATTTGTTACGCCACCCAAAACCGACAAGTGGCCGTGCGTCAGCTTGCGGACGAGGCCGATCTGGTGCTGGTGGTGGGCAGCGTCAACAGCTCCAATTCCAACCGATTGCGAGAATTGGCCGAGCGCGCCGGCAAACCCGCACATTTAATCGATGATCGCAACGACATCCGCCTGGACTGGTTCCGCGATGCACAGGTCATTGGCATCACTGCGGGGGCTTCAGCGCCGGAAAAACTCGTGCAGGATGTGATCATGAGCATCTCCAGCATTTGCCCCGAAGCCGACATCGAAGAGTTGCAGGGTCAAGCCGAAACCATGGAATTTGCCCTGCCCAAAGAACTCCGACTGGCCATTCGCTGACATTCGCGCCTTCGGGAAATGTGATCGGCATCACGTTTTCACGTTGGTTTTCAAAGGGAGTTGACCGCTCATCAAACAAATTTCACCGTTTGTGCCCGGGGCCGTTGTGGTCCGTGTCAGTCTGTGAATAATGCACAATGTACACGTGGAGATTTGAAAATGTTTGCAAACAAAATCCAAGGTTTTAATCTCATAGAACTGATGCTGGCGCTTTTTGTGCTTTCCATTCTGCTGGCATGGGGCATGCCAAATTACTTTGATTTCAAACTGCGTCAGGAACTCAGCAACGACGTCAATGAATTGGTGTATGGCTTTACTTTTGCGCGCAGCGAAGCCATCAATCGGGGGCAGTCGGTGACCATTAAACCCAATTCCGGGGGGTGGCAAAGCGGGTGGGAAATTTTTCTGGATCCCGATGAAGATCAGGAAAGAACCCCGGCCAATGGTGAAGACTCTCTGTTGGTGCAAAACGCCTTGGATGAAAACATCGTTTTTGCTTCCGTGGAGGGTCCGGCAGGAGCAGTGACCATCAACAGCATCGGCGGATTGGTGGATGAAAGCCGCGTGTTTCAGGTGTATAACCAGAACAACGATGAATTCAAAAAGCAAGTGGCCATCGCAATATCCGGTTCCGTGCGCGCCTACAGCTTGGAGGATTAAGACATGTTTGGATTGAAGAGAAATTCCGGTTTCACCATGATTGAGGTGTTGGTGTCCATTTTGGTTTTTTCCCTGGGCTTGCTCGGGATCGCCGGCATGATGACCATTTCTGTGCGCAGTAACCACAACGGTTATTTGCGTTCCCAGGCCAATTTTCTGGCGGAAAACATGGCCGATCGCATGCGCGCCAATCCCTACGCTTTGTGGGCGGACGCATACAGCGGTTCAGCCACAGCGGGCGGCACGGTGTGCACGCTGGCTGCACCGTGCGATGTGCAAACCCTGGCCCAATACGACATGGAACAATGGGCGGTGATGCTCAACCGCGTGTTGCCCAACGGCCAGGGCAGCATTGAATGCGTCAACGCCGAACCAATTCCCGCGGCCGCTGACCCGGCTGTTGGCGGCACCATGTGGGTTTACGCGCCGCCATACCCGGGGGTGTGCAACATCATCATTACATGGTCCGAGTCCAATGAACAAACAGCAAGCGATACTCAAACAGTCAGACTGGTGGTGCAGCCATGATTAATAACACGAAGAAGAATAAGGGTTTTTCTCTCATCGAATTGATGGTGGCGATGTTCATCGGTCTTTTGTTGCTGACCGGAATTGTTACGCTGTTCACCAATTCAAATGTGGTGAACCGGGCGCAAAACGGTTTGGCGCGTTTACAGGAAAACGGTCGTTTTGCCATTGCCATGATCAAACGCGACATTGAAATGGCGGGGCACATACATTGTGGTTCACTGGCCAATGTCGGCGATGTGATCACCAGCGTTACTCAGGGATATGAAACCAAACCGTTGACGGTGGATCCCAATGCCTTGACCTTTGGCAATGGCTTTCCGCAACGCAACGACGTCATGCTGGCTGCCGATCCGAATCTGCAGCTGCCAGACACACCCATGCCTGCTGGCATCGCCTATCCGATTGATCGGGCGTATTTATTCCGCGGCCACGAATGCGACGGCTCGGATTGCCAACCAGCGGTCAACGTCACCGGCAGCGATCTATTGACCGATTTTCGCAGCATCGGCACCGGGGACAACACCCGCGCTGCATTCACAGACATATTGACCCTGCGCTATTTCAATGGCGGGGCGCGCACAGTGAACATGACCACTGTGGCCAACAGCATCACCGCAATGCAGACCGCCGAACCGTTGGACATGGACGGTGTCGGCAACATACTGGTGTCAACCTGCAGCCGCAATCACGTGGTGCCCGGGTCATCGAGCGGCACCAATGTGACATTTTCTGTGCCATTAACTCCGGCGGGCGATTACGGTCGCGACACATTGGTGCATGTGTTTGACATGGAGGAAGATTTGAAAAATGTCAGCTATTTCATTGGTGTGGATGTGGATCAGGCCGACCCCAGCAGTGGCCGCATGGTCAGCTCTCTGTACCGGTCAGAAAACGGCAATAATCAGCTGATTGTTGAGGGCGTTGAACGGTTTGACGTGACTTACCTGGTGCAACTGGCCGATGGTGGGGTGGCTGAAATGACTGCCGATCAAGTGGAAACCCAGCAGGGCGCCGCCATTTGTGTGCAGCCGCCCAAATTCATTACACAGAACGGCTTGACCATGGCCAATGGACCGGGTTGTCTGTGGCGTTCGGTGGACGTAGTGCGCGTACACATGCTGTTGAACACCGTTGTAGACAGCTCACCCTCCGACAATGAACCGTTTGTCTACACACCAGATGGCACTGCTGTTCAGGACCCTTCCGGCGGCTTAGTCTCCGGGCTTGAGCCCGGCAGAATGCACCGCAGGGAGTTCTCCGCCACCGTACCAATCAGAGGTTATGTATTATGAAAACCAGTATGCAAAAACAACAGGGCGCCGCATTGGCGGTGGGCATGATCATGCTGTTGATCATCACCGTCATCGGTTTTACCGCCATGAAAGGCACCATGCTGCAGGAAAAAATGGCCGCATCATTGCACAACCGCGTGATGGCCAACAGCGGCGCCAACAGCGCTTTGCGTGAGGCCGAATGGTCATTGTGGCAGAAAAGCCGCGACACCAATGGACTGGCACTGGACACCAATCCTGAATTGTTCAATATCTATGAAATTTACCAAGACAATTTCGACATTTTCAATTACGACTTGAACAGTGTGGCGGAAAACTTCAAGACCCGTGACTGGTCTGCTGCCGGTGGCACAGAGGTCAGTTACGCGTTTGATTCTGAAGCGCCAGGCTCAGCTTTGAATCGGCAACCCGAATACTACATCCAGATCATCCGTGACTACCAAACTCGGATCGGCGAGGATGAAGGCGACACCACCGCGCAGGAAACCAACTCGGCTGAAAAAATTGAATACCGGAGTTTTTTGGTTTCAGCGCGCAGCAACGGTGGGGATGACAATGAATTCAGCTTGGCTCAAAGCATTTACACCATGGCCATTGAATAGGCTTTAACGAATAACGAAAGTAAAAAAGGTGCATCATGAATATGATTACTCAGTTTAAATTGAAAGTGGCGGTGGCCCTGGTGGTCTTTATGGCCAGCTTTGACTCGCATGCGGATCTGCTCGAGTTGAGCCACAACCCGCTGTTCCTTGATCAGTCTGTGCCGCCCGCAATGGCGTTCACCTTCGACGATTCAGGCAGCATGGGGCGGTCTTACATGCCGGACAACATCACCAGTGCTGGCGGCGCGCAGACGGCCAACAGTTTTGCCAGCTCGGATTTCAACACGATTTATTACAATCCGAATTTCACCTATTCACCGCCTTTGGATGAGAACGGTGAGGAATTGCCCAGTTCAAACTTTCGCAACGCCAGTGTCAACGGCTATATTTACAACGCCGGCGGTGGAGCCAACAATAAGTATTACGTGGATCTGGCCGATGAATACATTCCGTATGTGGAATACCTCATTCGCAACGACGGCGGCTACCGGATCCGTTACACCTCGGCTGGGCACCCCAATTTGAACAACAGCATCTGTTGTGACCAGCGCAGTGATTTTGATAACAACATTGCCAACAACAACGGCACCCGGGCGTTTTACTATCAGTACACCGGTGATTTGACCGTTGCCCGCGAAGACCGGCAGTTTTTGACCGACTATGACCTGGTGACATTGCCGGCTGCGCAGGAACAAAATTTTGCCAACTGGTACACCTATTACAACAACAGAAACAAATTGACCAAAGCCGCCATCAGTCGCGCCTTTGGTACATTCGGCGAAGATTTTAAAGTGGCCTGGCAGCAATTGAACAATCACCAGTTTTTCTCACCGATGAACCGTTTCCGTGGCGATCATCGAGAAGACTTTTTTAATTGGCTGTTCGGCGTGCCTGGCGATGGCTTTACACCGCTGCAAAATGCATTCAGACGTGCCACGGCGCTGTTTGATGATGAAAACAGCAAAGCGTATTATTCCGAAGAATTTGACATCGACCTGAGTTGCCAGCAGAACTTTCATATTGCGATTTCAGACGGTGGCTGGAATCAAATTAATACCAACAACGCCAATTTCGACGACAATGATTTCGGCGGAGTGCCGGGCGATTCAGACACCTTGTTGACCAATTACGGTGGCGCAGGACAGCAAGCCATTTACCCAGGCCCACGTCGGTATTCACTGGCCGACATCGCCATGGATGCCTGGGGCCGGGATCTGCGAGACAACCTCGACAACAACGTGAAACCGTTTTGGCAGGAATTCACCGATGCGGCCGGCACCACCATTGAATTGCTGCCGGAACAAACACCTTATGACGTACCGGCCTTGCAGTGGAACCCCAAAAACGATCCCGCCTACTGGCAGCACCTGGTGACCTTTAATGTGGGCTTGGGTGTTGATGGCGTGTTGGGCACCAATTGTGAAGCCAATGTGGGTGGTGACACCGCGCTGCAAGCGTTGTGTGCAACAGACCCGCAAGCCGCGGTGTATCAGGCTCTGCGTGCAGGCACCGCCAATTGGCCAAATGTGGGCAATTGCGACATTTGCAACGAACCACAGCGCATTGACGACGTATGGCACTCATCCATCAACAGCCGCGGCAATTATTTCAGCGCCAAAAACCCGTCTGAATTGACTGAGGCTCTGCGCAATGTGGTCAACGACATCACCGCACGCAAAGGCCGTGCCAGCGCCACCAGTGTGTCCTCCGGCATCATTTCGTCGGGTTCTTTGGCCTTCCAGGCCGGTTTTGACGCGGCGCAATGGAGCGGATTCATTCTGGCCCGAACCATCGATCGCAACGGCAATTTTGGTGACGTTGAGTGGAACGCCGCTGATCTGATTCCAGATCCAGGCAACCGCAATTTGTACACCTTTGATCCATTTTCCGCCGGCGGTGCGCGGGTCGAGTTCACGCCGAGCGGGGTGGCAGCTTCGCCATACCTGAGCGGCTTGCTGGAAGTCAACACTTCGCAATTGCTGGGCACTTCAGGTCGCACAGTGGGTGATGTGGTTGAGTTCCTGCGCGGCGATGACACCTTTGAAGTGCGCAACGGTGGCATTTTCCGCAACCGCGAATCTCTGCTGGGTGACATCATCAATTCCGGCATTGTGGTGGTGCGTGCACCGGGTGAACGCTACCGCGACGTGGTCTGGCCTGACGGCAGCCTGGAGCGCGATGCGGCACTGGATGGCAATGGCTATCAGGATTTCCAGGAAGACCGGCAATCGCGCGGCAACATCATCCTGGCGGGCGCCAATGACGGCATGCTGCACGCGTTTTATGCCAACGGCGCACAAGCCGGTGAGGAAATCTGGGGCTATATCCCGTCCAAAGCCTTTGAAAACATTCATGAACTGGCGCGCCCGGCGTACTCACATCGCACCTATGTGGACGTGACACCGAGTATCCGTGATGTGTTCTTCAGCGACAGTTGGCATTCTGTGATCGTGGGCGGTCAACGCTACGGCGGTCAAAGCTTTTATGCCATAGACATCACCGACACCGGTGCGCAGGCTCCAAATGTGTTGTGGGAGTTCACAGATCAGGATGACGCCGATTTGGGATACACCTATGGCAACGCATCGATTGTGCGCCTCACCAGCATTGATCGCTGGGTGGCCCTGTTGCCGAATGGTTTCAACAGCTCGGAAGATGACGGCAATGCCGGTTCCGGTACCGCGGTGCTGTTTGTCGTGGACATGGAAAACGGCAACGTCATTGCCAAGCTGGACACCGGTGAAGGCAGCGCCACTGACCCGAACGGTCTGTCCACACCGGGCACAGCCGACTTGATGAAGCCCGATGGCACCAGCGGCGTTGACCAGGGCACCGACTATGTGTATGCCGGTGATCTGTACGGTAATCTGTGGCGCTTTGATCTGACCAGTTCAGACCCGGGCAGCTGGAACGATTCCAACAACATCCGCAAACTGATCGATGCGGACACACCGTATGAACGGCCGATCACCGTGCAGCCGCGGATTTTTGCGTTGCCATCTGACGACAATGGCAAGAGCATCATGGTCACCGTAGGCACCGGAAAATACCTGGAAAGCGCCGACCGATCCATTGCCTTGCCTGTGGATCAATTCATGATTGGTGTTAAAGACGGCGCTGGCAACAGCGACTTCAATATTGGCGTCGATGAACTGGTCGAACAAACATTTTCTGTCAATGGCGGCACACGAAAAATGTCCAACAACGAAGTGGATTTAACGGCGCCAGGCTGGAAAATTCGCTTGACCGAACCGGGTGAACGTATGGTGAACCCGCAAAGCAAGCTGAGTGAAAGCATTCTGGTGTTCACCACCTTGATTCCCAACGGCGAGGACCCATGCCTGAGTGGCGGTAACAGCTGGTTTATGGTGGTCAACCCGTTGACCGGCGGTACGCCGGGCATTGGTTCGGTGATCACAGCGAGCACCGGCGCCCGTGTGGATGGCGTCAATCTGGGCAACATCGTGGTCGGAAAACCGCCTGTGGTGCAGCCCGAAGGCGGCGGCAAGGTGCTGATTTTGCCTGACTCGACGTCCGATCCGCTGTCCGGCAACACCGGCGACAGCATTGATGCGATTGAATTGCCTGCCTTCCAGTGGAGAAGACGTGGCTGGACCAACATGTTAACCAAATAAGCGAGGTGAATCATGAAATATATTAAAACAATAAGCCTGATGGCGATGGTGTTCATGAGTTGCCAAACTTTGGCACAGTACAACAATGAAAAGGCCAGCATCGATAAAGGCTTTGCCATTCGCACGACCGAAGCTGTATTTGGAGGCGTTAAGGGCAATGAGATTATGGTGAATGGTGTATACTATTCCATGAAACTGGATAAACGATTTTTTAATTATTATTTCGATGGCAAGAGTTATGGCTATCTGGAACCGCGTGAATTGAACGTGGGTGAAGCGTACCATTTCTCTTTTGTGGTGGATGACAACACCAGTGAAATTGTAAAAGTCGTCTACATTGCTTCTCATGAACCACCGGGCTGAACTATGAATAAAAACAAAGGTTTCTCATTGATTGAATTGATGGTTGTGGTGGCTATTGTGGCCCTGATTTTGGCCTACGCCATTCCCAACTATCGTCAATATGTCCTTAAGGGCAAGCGGGCCGAAGCGCACAACAGGGTGATGCAAATTGCTGGCCAAATGGAACGTTTCTACGCCAATACAAACCAATATCCCACGGGTTTGACAGGCGGAGGCACTGCCTTGGATTTGAACGCGGATTACATCACGTGGAATGAGTACGAAATATCATTGGGTGGTGGCTCACTTAATGGCAACGATCCAGCGGGTTGGAATTTGACGGCCACAGCCATCAACCAACAAACCGAAGACACCGCCTGTCCACTCATTCAATTCGACAACTTGGGACAAAAACAACCGGCCGATTGCTGGAAATGATCCAATTGTTGAGGGTTTGATTTTCACTGAACCGTGTTAAGGCGCGGTTCAGTGATTTTGCGTTTTCAGTATCCGCTGCTTTTCCCTTGACCAGTCTCTGAGTTTTTCGGTCTGTCGTTTGTCGTGCAGTTTTTTACCTTTGGCCAAAACCACTTGTACTTTCACCCGGCCTTTTTTCCAATACAGTTTTCGTGCGATCAGAGTCAAGCCTTTGCGCTCAACGGCGCCAATCAGATAATTCAGTTCATTGCGATGCAGCAACAACTTGCGCGTGCGGGTGGGGTCTGTGTCCACATGGGTGGATGCCGAGGCCAGTGGGGTGATGTGTGCGCCGAACAGATAAGCCTCGCCGGCTTTGAGCAAAACATAGCTTTCACTCAGGTTGATTTTACCGGCGCGCAGACTTTTAAGTTCCCAGCCTTGCAGCGCCACACCGGCCTCAAACTCTTCAAGAAAATGATACTCGTGGCCTGCTTTTTTATTTAAAACAATGGTATTATTATCGCTGTTTTTTTTCGCCATCGGGCTGCATCAAGAAAAAAGATCTATTGTATGGGAATTTGAAATAAATATCAGCCCCACTGCCACGCGACTCAATCATGCCATCAATCCATAAAAGTGCACTGGTGCCTTACAGCAGTCAAGACATGCTGAACTTGGTGGTTGATGTGGAGGCCTACCCCGAATTCCTCAAATGGTGCGAAAAAGGCGAAGTGTTTGAACACAGTGAACAACGACAGGTGGCCGGTTTGAGTGTGTCTATCAAAGGATTCAAGCTGGGTTTTACCACAGAAAACACAGTGAAGCCTTTCGTGCGCGATGCATTCTCTGGTACATCATTGCACATGCGTTTGATTGATGGGCCCTTTCACGACTTATCCGGGCAATGGAATTTTGTTGCCTTGACTGAATCGGCCTGCAAAGTGGAGTTGAGTCTGGACTATCATTTCAGGTCCTCATTGATCAGTCGTCTGGTCAGTTCCGGTTTTAAAACCGTTGCACAGCAACTGGTGCACGATTTTGTCCTCAGAGCCCATGAAGTCTATGCAAACCATTGAAATCGAAGTGGTGTATGCCACGCGTTGGCAGCAAGAACTGATTTCGCTGGTGGTGGATGCCGGCAGTACCATAGAGCACGCGATCAAGGCATCGGGTGTGTTGCAAGAGCATAAGGAATTGGTGCTTGATGATTTGGCCGTTGGGGTGTTTGGTCAACGCAAAGCGCTTGGTGACGTGCTTGAATACGGCGACCGTGTGGAGATTTACCGGCCATTGCTGGCTGACCCCAAGGAAAAGCGACGGCAAATGGCGGCGCGCCAGAAAGCAGAGGATTAATCAACGGCTGTGTTAATGCGTTTGGGCACCACAAGGGTAAAGCGTGCGGTGCTTACAACCCGTCTTTTTCTTCGGGGAAATAATTGCCTTCCGTGCGCACCAGTTTGTCGTCTTCAAAGAACAAGGTCAGCTTTTTAACCCGTTTGAATTCCCCATGGTTTTTGATGGTGTGGACGTAGTCCCAGCGATCTTGATCAAACGGATCGGCAATGGCGGGTGTGCCCAGTATGATGGCAATCTGTCGCTTGTTCATGCCGGGCTTGATCTCATTGACTTCTTCCTGATCCAGTATGTTGCCCTGATTCACCGGTGTCTTGTACAGGCAGGCGCTCAAGAGAAGTGCGGCAATCAGGGGAATCACTTTTGCTGTCATGGAAAAGAATATGCACAATTGTAAAAAAGGGAATGATACAATAAATCCCGTTAAATAGCAGTAAAATTGATGGGCAGCAAAGAGATCAAAGAAGCCGGACTTAAGGTCACAATACCGCGATTACAGATATTTGAATTCCTCACCCGCAACAAAGGCAAACACTACACTGCAGAAGAGCTGTACGATGCCATGCGCGAACAATCCCTGGACGTCGGTCTGGCAACCATTTACCGTGTGCTGAACCAGTTTGAATCGGCCGGGCTGGTGATTAAACATCAGTTTGAGGAAAACCAGGCCGTGTACGAACTGGACACCGGTAAACACCACGATCACATGGTGGATGTGGACAGTGGACGGGTGGTTGAGTTTTTCGATGAGGAACTGGAACGCATTCAGGAACGCATCGCCGATAAACACGGCTACCATCTGATTGATCATAAAATGGTCCTGTACGTGCGCAAGAAAAAATAGGGCATGGAAATTTTCAAGCAATTCTCGCTGGAATCGGCACACTGGCTGCCGAATGTCCCGGAAGGCCACAAATGCGGTCGCATGCATGGCCACTCCTTCAAAGTCACTGTCACCGTTCAGGGTGAAGTTGATCCCGAGTTGGGCTGGGTGCAGGACTTTGCCGACATCAAGGCGGCGTTTCGTCCCGTGTTTGAGCAATTGGATCATCGCTGTCTGAACGAAGTGCCGGGTCTGGAAAACCCCACCAGTGAAAATCTGTGCCGCTGGATCTGGACGCGACTGAAGCCCTCATTGCCCTTGTTGCATCGCATTGAAGTCAATGAAACCTGTCTGTCAGGCTGTGTATATCAGCCGGAACAGTGACGCCCGGGGCCTGACGAATGCGCTGTTTTTTTACCCCGTGCAAGGTATAATTCAGTCAATGACCGATTTGGGTGAGACCAAATGAAAGCAACCGATATTTCCGATCCTCAATACTTCCATAAAGTGGTTGATTGTCAATACGCCTGCCCGGCGCACACGCCGGTGCCGGAATACATTCGCTTGATTGCGGCCGGTCGCTACGACGACGCCTACATGATCAATTGGCAATCCAATGTCTTTCCCGGAGTTCTGGGTCGGACCTGCGACCGGCCCTGTGAGCCGGCTTGCCGACGCGGCCGGGTTGAAGAAGAACCGGTGGCGATTTGCCGCTTGAAACGTGTGGCAGCGGACTATAAGCAGGACATCACAGCGCGGCTGCCGCAGGTGCCGGCGAATAAAAACGGCCGTAAAATCGCCCTGATCGGTGCCGGACCGGCGTCATTGACGGTGGCGCGCGATCTCGCCGTTTTGGGTTACGATCTGCATTTGTACGATGAACAAAAACACGCCGGCGGCTTCATGCGCAGCCAGATTCCGGCGTTTCGACTGCCGGAACGGGTGCTGAATGAGGAAGTGGATTACATCCTCAACATGGGCGTGGTGCAGCATTTCAATCAGTACGTGGACAGCTTAAAGGCCGTGCTGGAGCAGGATTACGACGCGGTGTTCATTGGCACAGGCGCGCCCCGTGGGCGTGATTTGCCTGACTTGCCGGGTCGACAGGAAGGCCGTGAAAACATCCATCTTGGCATTGAATGGCTCGACAGCGTGGCGTTTGGCCACACCGATAAGATTGGCAGAAATGTCTTGGTTCTCGGTGGCGGCAACACCGCCATGGACTGTTGCCGCACGGCGCGCAGATTGGGCGGTGACAACGTCAAAGTGGTGGTGCGCAGCCCCAAAACCGAAATGAAAGCTTCTCCTTGGGAAATTGAGGACGCGTTGCACGAGGACATTCCAATTTATGAAAACCACGTGCCCAAAGCATTCGTCACCGAAAACGGGCGATTGACTGGCATGTTGTTCGAGCGGGTCGAAGCCGTGTATGAGGCCAATGGACGTCGGCGCCTGGTGCCCACCGGAGAAGACGATGTGCTGATGCCCTGCGACGATGTGTTGCTGGCGATCGGACAGTTGAATGCGTTTCCCTGGATTGAGCGGGACATTGGCATTGAATTCAACGACTGGGACATGCCGGAAGTGGATAAAACCACCTTTCAGACATCACTGCCGCACGTTTTTGTGGGCGGCGACGCGGCCTGGGGGCCGGAGAACATCATCACCGCGGTGGCCCACGGTCACCAGGCGGCAATCAGCATACATCGGCTGTGCGAAGGCGAGGACGTGCATCAGCGCCCGGCGCCGGATTACACCCTGGTGACCCAGAAAATGGGTTTTCATGAATGGTTGTACGACGCCCACATCAGCCACGATGAACGCAATAAAGTGCCGCTGGAAGACAAACAGAAGGCTCTGGCCAACCGCTTGTTGGAAGTGGAAAAAGGCTTTGACGGCCACGTTGGCTTTGAAGAGGCCATGCGTTGCCTGAATTGCGATGTGCAAACGGTGTTTGAAAAAGACAAGTGCATTGAATGCGACGCCTGTGAAGACATCTGTCCTACCGCCTGCATCAATTTCACCACCAACGCCGAAGAAGACGCACTGCGACAACAACTGAAGCAACCAGCCCTCAACGCCGAACAGGATCTGTATGTGTCGGATCCTTTGCCCACCCAGCGCGTGATGGTCAAAGATGAGGATGTGTGTCTGCACTGCGGCTTGTGCGCCGAACGCTGCCCGACTGGGGCCTGGGACATGCGCAAGTTTTTGTATCACGAAGCCAAGGCCAGATGACATGCAAAAAATTGAAGCCGTCAACGATTTTGTACTCCGATTCGCCAACGTCAACGGCACCGGCTCGGCCAGTGCCAATAACCTGTTTTCCAAGGTGGTGTTTCGCATGGGCGTACCGGTCAGCGCGAAAAACATCTTTCCATCAAACATTCAGGGATTGCCTACCTGGTATGAAGTGCGCATCAATGAACAGGGGCACCTCGGACGCCGCGGAGGCGTCGATTTCATGGTCGCGATCAACGGCCAGACGATGCAACAGGATTACAGTGAATTGCTGCCGGGTGGGTATTTGCTGTACGACTCCAGCAAACCCCTGGGCGCGGAATTCAATCGCACGGATATCCACGAAATCGGCATTCCTCTGACCGACATCACCAACAGCAATTATCAGGACCCGCGCCTGCGGCAAATCTTCAAGAACATCATTTATGTGGGTGCGCTGTGCAGTCTGTTTGACATGGATTATGCCGTGCTGGAAGCCACCATCCGTCAGATGTTCGCGAAAAAGCCCAAACTGATTGAACCCAATCTGGAAGCCTTGGGCATGGGCAGGGAATACGCGGCGACACATTTTCCGGACACCTGCAAATTGCGCATTCGCAGCAGCGATCGCACGCGCGATCAAATACTCATTGAAGGCAACACCGCCACCGCGTTGGGGGCCATTTACGCCGGCGCCACCGTGGCGGCCTGGTACCCGATCACGCCGTCCACTTCAGTGGTGGAAGCCTTCGAAAAATATGCGCGCAAGCTGCGCGTCGACGGGGACAGCGGCAAAAACCGATTTGCCATCATTCAGGCCGAAGATGAATTGGCCGCGATTGGCATGGTGGTGGGGGCGATGTGGAATGGCGCCCGTTCATTCACATCTACTTCCGGCCCGGGCATTTCCCTGATGGGTGAATTTCTCGGTCTGGCGTATTTTGCTGAAGTGCCGGCACTGGTGGTGGACGTGCAACGCGTGGGCCCGAGCACAGGCATGCCGACGCGCACCCAACAATCCGACCTGATCAGCGCGGCATACGCTTCACACGGCGACACCAAACACGTGTTGCTGTTGCCATCGGATCCGGCCGAATGTTTTGGCATGATGGCCGATGGGTTTGATTTGACGGAACGTTTACAGACGCCGGTGATCGTCATGACCGATCTGGATTTGGGCATGAATCTGCACACGTCACCGCCATTGGCCTGGAACGATGCACGCGTTTACGATCGCGGTAAAGTGCTCAGTGCCGAGGATCTGGATGCCCTGCAAAGCCGTTGGGGACGTTACCTGGATGAAGACAACGACGGCATTTCGCCGCGCACCATCCCGGGCACCCATCCAACCAAAGGTTCATATTTTACCCGCGGTTCATCGCACGATGAATACGCCGCCTACACAGAAGACGGCAATGCGTACGCGCGCAACATGGAAAAACTCAAGCGCAAATGGAACACTGCGCGCACCCTGATGCCGGCGCCAGATCAGATTGTGCACGATGCTGCGGCCGAAGTGGCCATGCTGTATTTCGGCACCAGCGCGCACGCCTGTCACGAAGCTTTGGCCGCGCTGGCCAGTGAGGGGGTGGTGATGAATGCCCTCAGGGTGAAATCATTTCCATTCCACGCAGATGTTGAAGAATTTATTAATAAACATCGCCATGTGTTTGTTATTGAACAAAATAGAGACGGTCAAATGCGCACACTATTGATCAATGAATGCGGCTTTAATCCCAGCAAACTGGTGTCGGTTCTGAACACCGATGGCATGCCGCTGACAGCTCAGTTTGTGATGGATCACATCAAGCATCATTGGCCGGCTTTGCAGTCCAAATCACTTAAACTGGCGGATTGAGGCGCGCATCATGACATACATCAGACCCCAATTCAGACACCCGGCCGCAGCAAAAAATGCCTTGGGTTACACCCGCAAACATTACGAAGGCGCTTTATCGACACTCTGCGCTGGCTGTGGGCACGATTCCATCAGCAATGCCATCATTGACGCGTGTTTTCAACTTGACATCGAACCACACCGCGTGGCCAAAACTTCGGGCATCGGCTGTTCGTCGAAAACACCGGCCTATTATTTGTCGAATTCTCATGGATTCAATTCCGTGCACGGCCGCATGCCATCGGTCACCACCGGCGCCAACATGGCCAACCGCGACTTGATTTATCTGGGCGTGTCCGGTGACGGTGACACCGCATCCATTGGCATGGGCCAGTATGTGCACGCCATCCGGCGCAATCTGAACATGCTGTACATCGTCATGAACAATGGCTGTTACGGCTTGACCAAAGGACAGGATTCGGCCACCGCCGACAAAGGTTCGGTGAGTAAAAAAGGCGAACCCAACGCGTTTGAGTCCATTGACCTGTGTGCCATGGCCGTGCAGTTGGGTGCCGGCTTTGTGGCGCGCAGTTTTTCCGGCGACAAGCGTCAGCTGGTGCCATTGATCAAGGCCGCCATGGCGCACCAGGGCTTTGCCTTTCTGGACGTGATATCGCCGTGCGTCACCTTCAACAACACACCAAAATCCACCAAAGGGTATGAATGGGTGCGGGACCACCTGGAAGCCACGCAAACACTGGATTACGTGCCACACCGGCAAGCGATCAACATTGATTACGATGCCGGCAGCACCCGTAAAGTTACATTGCACAATGGTGAAGTGGTGTTGTTGCACAAATCCGATGGCAGCCACGACACAGCCAACCGTCGGGCCGCGATCAATGAATTGGAGCGCATGAAAGAACAGCAGCGCATCTTGACCGGTGTGATCTTTGCCGACGGCGGTGAAGACGACACTCACCGCAAAATCAACAGCTGCGATGCGCCCTTGAATTCACTGCCGCAGGCAGACCTGTGTCCGGGCAGTCAGGCCCTGGAGAAAATCAACGAATCATTCCGCTGAGCGGGGAGTTCAAGGTTTAATCCACCCGTTGATTCCAGTATAATCGGGGCATTTTTGCACAGCCGGAGACGCGCCCCATGAACGCCAGCCAATCCAACACCCCCGAAGTTCACAATGAACCGGTCCGCAGCCATCGACCGGGCAGCGATGAAGTCAAATCGCTGCAGCGAACCATGGATGACATGGCCTCGTCCGTGCATGACATCCCCTGTTTTATTGACGGCAAAGAATTGCGCACCGGGCAGACGTTTGATGTGGTGATGCCGCACAGGCACAGCCATGTGTTGGCGCATGTGCACGAGGCTGGCGCGGCCGAACTGAATGCCGCCGCGGACGCGGCCGTGCGGGCACAACACGACTGGCAACGACTGGACTGGCAATCACGCGCCGCTGTGTTTCTCAAGGCCGCGGATCTGCTGGCCGGACCGTGGCGTGATCGCATCAATGCGGCCACCATGCACGGTCAATCAAAGAACGTATTTCAGGCGGAAATCGATTCGGCCTGTGAACTGGTGGATTTTCTGCGCTTCAATGCCAAGTTTTATCAGCAGATCCTGTCGCAGCAGCCCATTTCATCCGAAGGCGTGTGGAACCAGACCGACTGGCGCCCGCTGGAAGGCTTTGTTCTGGCCATCACGCCATTCAATTTCACCGCCATCGCCGGCAACCTGCCCGCCACCCCGGCGATGCTGGGCAACACCGTGGTGTGGAAACCGTCGCACACTCAAATGCTCGCAGCGCACGTCACCATGCAGGTTTTCAGGGAAGCCGGATTGCCCGACGGCGTGATCAATCTGGTGCCGGCAGACGGGCCACTCACCGGACAGACGCTGTTGACCCGGGCCGACCTGGCCGGAGTGCATTTCACCGGTTCCACCGGTACGTTCCAGCACCTGTACAAAACCGTGGGCATGCACATTGCAGGCTATCGCAGTTACCCGCGTCTGGTGGGCGAAACCGGCGGCAAGGATTTTGTTTTTGCACACCCATCGGCCAACCCGCAGCAAGTCGCGACGGCTTTGTCACGTGGTGCCTTTGAATACCAGGGACAAAAATGTTCGGCGGCCTCCAGAGCCTACATTCCGGCGTCGTTGTGGCCGCAGGTTAAACAGCAACTGGGTGAGGATCTGGCCAGTTTTAAAATGGGTGGCACGCGAGATTTCTCCAATTTCATCAACGCCGTCATCGATGCCCCGGCGTTTGAAAAAATCAAGTCATTCATTGATCACGCTCAACAGGTGGACGATGCCACTGTCTTGTTTGGCGGACGTTGTGACCGTTCCGAAGGTTATTTCATAGAACCCACAGTGATCGTTGCAGACGCGCCGGATTATCGCACCATGACCGAAGAAATTTTCGGGCCCGTGTTGACCGTGTTTGTGTATTCGGATGCGCAATTTGAAGACACCCTGAGCGCCTGCGAGAGCGGATCTCCGTACGCACTCACTGGCGCTATATTCGCCTGTGATCGCGCGGTCATCGCGCGCATGACCGACGTGTTGCGCCACGCGGCCGGTAATTTCTACATCAACGACAAGCCCACAGGCGCGGTGGTGGGTCAGCAGCCATTTGGTGGTGGACGCGCATCTGGCACCAATGATAAAGCCGGCAGTGCCTTGAATCTGTACCGCTGGCTGTCGCCAAGAACCCTGAAAGAAACCTTTGTCAGTCCAGTGGATTACCGCTACCCATTTCTTGGTTAATTGAGTAAAATCAATTGATTGTGAGGGTTTTATAAACTAAATTATAGTGATTGGGCAGGGCGCATTCAGATCAGCGTGTAGTCGATGTGTATGTCCTGCTCAAGCACGCTGAATCGACGATCAAGACGTTCACGGCAATAGCGCTCAAGCGCCTGGATGCCGACCGGAAAGGCCATTTCGTCCCAGGGCAATTCATCGGGTTTAAACAACTTCACTTCACTGGTTTCGGCACCAGCAGCGAAGGATTCACCGTCCAGTTCAGCGCGAAAATACACGTGCACCTGATCGCGGGTCAAAATGTTGTAAACGCCGAACAATTCGATGTTTTTCACTTCAGCGCACAACTCTTCACGCACTTCCCGGCGCGCGCCCTCGTGGGTGGATTCTCCGTTTTCCATAAAGCCAGCCGGCACATTCCAGCAGTGCTCGCGCGGCGCAATTGAGCGACGGCCCAGCAAAATCTGCCCGCGGTGTTCAATGATGCAGGCGTTGACGATTTTGGGGTTGAGATAGTGGATGTGTCCGCATTGCGTGCACACAGCGCGCGGCGCGTTGTCACCCGGTGGCGTGCGCTGTTCCATGCGGCCGCCGCAGCGATGGCAATAGTTGATTTCATTCATGTTCACTTCCAGTGTTTCAAAGATTCGACGATGCGCGCATATGACGTGTGGCGCGAAGGCAGCACTTCGCTGCTTTCAACCGCAGCCTTGACCGCGCAACCCGGTTCATGCAAGTGCGTGCAGTTGGAAAATCGACAGTGCGCCGCGAATGGTCTGAATTCCCGGAAACCGTACGCGATGTCCGTTGCGTCCATTTTCCACAGGCCAAATTCCCACACGCCGGGTGAATCGATCAGCCAGGCATTGAGTTCAGGTATGGGATACAGCGTGGCCACGGAGGTGGTGTGCGCGCCTTTGCCTGTTTTGCTCGACAGGGCGCGTGTCTTAAGGCTGTCGTCGTCGAGAATCAGTCGACTCAAAGACGATTTGCCGACCCCAGACTGACCGACGATCACCGAGGTTCTGTTCATCAATGCAGCGTCGAATTCATCCATGCCGCGGTGGTGGCGCGCCGAAGTTTGAATGCAACGGTAGCCCAATTCAGAGTACAGTTTTTCAGAGGATTTGAAAAAGCCGACGTCCAGATCAATTTTGTTGAACACCAGCACCGCTTCGATGTTGCCAATTTCGGCGGCCACCAGATAGCGGTTGATGATGTCGCGTGTAGGGGCCGGTTCCACCGCCATAACAATGACCAGCTGGTCCACATTGGCGGCAATGATCTGTTGTTCTCCCTTGCTGTTGGAACGTGCAAAACACCCTGTGCGTGGCAGAATTTCTGTGATCCGGTGTTCATCGCCGTTGGATTCAATGGAAACAAAATCACCGCACACGGGCTTCAGCTGGCGGGAAAAAAAAGCGTTCAGGATGTGGTCGTCCTGCAGGCACAACACACGGGCGGTGGTGCGTTGTGTTGATATCACTCGATGCATCGGGTCCATGCAAGCATTTTATTCGGAATCAAAAACTTAGCAATTTTAATGTGTTTTTTTTTCAGTTAGAATAGGCGGTTTATTTGAACCTGAAATGGGCCGAATTCGTGTTGCCAATGGAAATTAATCGTTCTCATTTAAAATTTCCAGACCTGACAACAGTTTTCACGGGTCGTGCTTCAGTTCAACCGCGTGGCAGATGGAAAGTCCACAACGGTCCCTTTGGACCCAGTGAGCCATCAATGGGTCGGCATCATCGCATTGATTGTGACCGGCGCATGGATGTATATCCTGATAAAGTCCAGGGTGGACTTGTTCAGGGCAACAATCGATTATAAGGAAAACCCGTGACTGACCCGAACAGCCACTTGATCTGGATTGATCTGGAAATGACCGGATTGGACCCACGCAAAGACCGCATTCTGGAAATCGCCACCATCATCACCGACCAGGAACTTGAAATCATTGCCGAGGGGCCCTCGCTGGCGATTCATCAGGAATTGTCGGTTTTACAGGCCATGGATGAATGGAACACCGATCACCACTCGGAATCCGGCTTATGGGATCGTGTGCTTAAATCTGACATAAGCAGCAAAGAAGCAGAAACACTGACGCTTGAGTTCATCAAGGATTACGTGCCGATTCACACCTCGCCGATGTGCGGCAACAGCATTTGTCAGGACCGTCGATTTCTGGCCAAATGGATGTCCAAATTGGAATACTATTTTCATTACCGACAAATTGACGTGAGTTCAATCAAGGAACTGATCAGACGCTGGAATCCGGCGATTCTGGATGGTTTCAGCAAATCCAACCAGCACCTGGCGTTGTCGGACATTCGTGAATCGATTCAGGAACTGCGCTATTACCGGCAATTCATGGGTGAAATGGCCGGGCTCTAAAGAGTTTTAGAAATTCTTATTTGAGGAAATTATTGATGGCGTTGGTCAGCGCTTTTTCACTGACTGGTTTGACCAGATAATCCTTGGCGCCCTGGCGCATGCCCCACACCTTGTCGGTTTCCAGATTCTTGGTGGTCACAATGATGATTGGAATGTGTGAAGTGCGCTCGTCCTTGCTGATTTTGCGGGTCGCCTGAAAACCATTCAGGTCCGGCATCACCACGTCCATCAAAATCAAATCCGGCAGTTGTTCCTTGGCCACTCGAATGCCTTCCTGTCCGTTTTCTGCAGTGATGGTTTCATGGCCCAGTTTTTCAACAATTTTCTGCATGCCAAACAGTTGTGAAGGGGAGTCGTCAATTATCAGAATTCGTGCCATGGTATCGGTGTACATCCATCATTGTGTAATTCACATATATTATAGGATTCGAAGATCAATGTGAACATTGCGGCAGAAATTTTTTGATATAAACGCCAATTCCATGCGCCTTCTGTCAAACCCCTGGAGCGACTGGGCAGAGGGCGAATTATTGTCACACCAGACGCAGCAGCGTGCGCCCCGGCGTTTTCTCGTTGCGCAACATGGATTGGCTGAATTCCAGCGCCTGAGCCAGCGAAATTTCTGTCACCGGGATGACCGAACCGTCGCTTGCCAAAGCGCTGTCCGCCCAGCGTTCGAACAGCTGTTTTTTCAATGGCATGGGGCAGCCGGACGCGTTCAGACCCAACAGATTGACGCCGCGCACAACAAAGGGCATGAGAGAAGTGTGCAGCTGAGCGGATGCCGCGATGCCAAGCGCCACGACCGAACCCCATGGGGCCAGTTGGGCCAGTATCTGCGTCAACACATCGCCCCCCACGGTGTCAATGGCCGCACGCCAGCGTGGCACAGCCAGTGTGCCGTCCGCAGTCGGGATTTGGTGGTGTTGTGCGCGCACTTGCAGTTGACTGAACACTGCGGTTCGGGCTTTGGAGGACAGAATGTCCACCGGCAGCCCCAAACAATTCAACATCCACACCGCGTGCATGCCGACGCCGCCGCTGGCTCCGGTCACCAGCCAGGGCAGTTCGCAGGGCAGGCCGATTGTGGACTGGATTTTATGGATGGCCAGTGCGGCACTGAGTCCCGCGGTGCCGAAAGCGGCCGCCCGCCGTGTGCTCC
>JBNLBT010000012.1:0-53791 GCA_050303435.1 Marinicellaceae bacterium | reverse complement strand
TTGCCGATCAGGGCTACCGGGCGGTGGTCCGCCGCTGCGCCGTGGTACTTCAGGACGATCAGGCGGGCAGAGTTGCTGCTGCCGCGGGATACGCCCAGCAGCGCGTCCATGCCCAGCTCCGACATGTCCGACTCCTCGAGAATTTCGAGTTCGACGTTCTCGTACGCCTCGGCGATGGCGCCGGCTTCCGCGAACGGGCCGATGAAAATCGGTTCCGGGGCCGCCTGGTTGGTGGATTTGCGGTTGTTGTACAGGCCGCGCACGTACCAGCTGACGTTGTCGTTCAGGTTGACCCGCGCCTCGGCAAACAGATTGGTGCGCTTGGACGGCGTGACGTACAGGTTGAACGGTGCAAAATTGAAGCGGTCGGCGTCGGTGAACGGGTGAAAATCGTCGCCGTTGCAGGGGTTGTTGATGTCAAAGAACGGCACGCCGGTGACGCCGTTGTTGATGGTGCAGTTCTGTTGCACGCCGTTGGCGTCGGTGAACAGAAAGCGGCCTTGCGGGGTGCCGGATGAGCCGCGCGTGACGCCGGTGTTGGGCACGGGAAACTGGGACAGCACCCGGTCCGCGGCTGACACTTCGGATTGATCGGCGTAGCCAATGCTCAACAGCAGGCTGACGTCTTCGGAGGATTTGCCAAAGGTCACATCCATGCTGGCCACTTCGCCGTCGCCTTCATCAAAGGCGCCCAGATAAACACGCGCTTCACCGCCGTCGTAGTTTTGTTTGGTGATGATGTTGATCACCCCGGCGATGGCGTCGGCGCCGTAGATCGAAGACGCGCCGTCCTTGAGGATGTCAATGCGCTCGATGATGCCGACCGGAATGGTGTTCATGTCCACCGCGTTGCTCACGCCCGAGGCCGAAGAGCCGGCCACCCAGCGCTGGCCGTTGACCAGCACCAGCACGCGCGAGGAGCCCAGATGGCGCATGTCCACCTGCGTGGCGCCGGCGCCAATGCCGCCGCCGTTGGGCGGAAAGCCGAAGTTGCCGCTGCTGTTGAAGCGGGTGTTGATGGCTGAACCGGACTGGGTCAATTGCTGCAGGATGTCGCCGACCGATGTCAGGCCGGAGCGGTCGATGTCTTCACGGCTGATGGTTTGCACCGTTTCGATGTCGCCGATCTGACTCTGGCGAATGCGCGATCCGGTGACCTGCACCTTGTCGAGTTCTTCCACCGAGTCGTCCTGTGCGAAGACCGGTGCATTGAATGACAGCGCCGAGCTCAGCAACGTCAACGCAATGACGTTGCGCCCGCGGCGCCCGCTGTGGATGAATTTCATAAAGTTCTCCGGGTTGTTGTGATTATTATTTTTTTATGTAACCGGGGACACAACACCCCCTGACCTGTTGTGTTACAGGTTACGCTTCAACTCTCGATTGCCATGTTATAGACGGCTGGAAGGCTTGTCAAGCCCGCGTTTGGAGGCAAGACAGGTGTTTGATTTTGTCTGATTTTCGTGGCAATCAGGCCCGCTTTATGCGGCTTGTTGCATGAACCCGATTGTTGCCCGGTGATCTTGCAATTGGGCTCAGTGCTGGCCGCACGCGATTAACATGAGCCTGTGCGCAGCATTGGCCGATTGTCATTCAGGGCCACAGCGAATCGCTGGCATCAAAGTCGCCACGAAACAACCAGGGTTCCACGGGCGATTCAAACGCACCGATTTCCACCGCGAAATCCGCTTGTCGGGGTGAACCGAACACGTCGTGTGTGCCGATGCTCCAGGCGTTGACAAACGGGGTGCCCGGCGGCACGATGGTTTGATTGAGGGTCAAGCCGCGGTTGATCAGTGGTGAAGACCAGTCCAGGGTGAAGTTCGGCCACGGCAGATTGGCATCAAAAACCGGCTCAATGCCCAAAACATTGTTGGCGAATTGCGCCGGTTGTCCCAGCACAGCGGTGTACGCGTTGTTCAGCACGTGGCGTTCTGTGCCGTTGCCATTGAATTCAATGTCGGTGGAAAAGGGGGTGTCGCCGTGGAAGTTGTTCCAGAACAGATTGTTGGCCACCAGCGCCGCCGATTGTTCGTTTGTGGTGAGTTTCAATCCCGCGGCGATCAGTTGGGTGCCGGGTGCCGCGTCGTTGTTGATCACGGTGTTGTTGATAAACTGCACGCCGGGTGGCACCGTGGGGCTTGGAAACGGGTAGCTTTGCGCCAGATTGATCACACCCACATGATTGGATGAATTGAGGGTGAAAAGGCTGTCCTGAACCACAATGCGGCGGCCACCCAGTGCGATCAGTGCCGCGCTTGATGTTGTGCTGGCGTAGTGGTTGCCGATGAATGCACAGCCGCGAACGATGGCGGTGCTGGCTGGGGTTTCTCCCAGAAAAATGCTCAGACCCGAGGCCTGGCCAATGTTGTGGTCCCAGCCATTGGCGATGGTCAATGATTCGATCTGCACACGCATGGTTTCGTTCACATTGAAGATGAACAGCACCGACTTGGTGCCGTTGCCGTCGAGCACCGTGTCCAGCGCCGAGTGGCTGACACGTGTACACACGCCGGGGGTGTTCTGCACATGACCACCGATCAGTTTCAAATCAAAGGCCTCGGTCGACTCATATCTGAATCCCGTCGATGGCACGATGAAATTGCCCCCTTGTGTCAACAGAATCTCATCGCTTTGATTGTTGGCTTCGGCCACATCCAATGCGTTCTGCAACTCAGTGCCGTTGCTTACACAGAAGGTGGCGGCCTTAAGTGAAAAGCTCAACAGCAAACACAGAATGATGATGCCACGTTGTTTCATGGTGTCCCCCTGCAAATGATCTGTACAGCCGAAAAACGCATGGTGACGGGTGAACAACACATTTTTTTAAAGCCGGTGAACACAGGCTTGATGGGTGCATGCCCGCAAGGCATCGGTTGCCACCCCGCTGGGCGCTTGCCGCTCAGAACATGAACACTGGGGGAGACAGCGTGTGCCTGGGTCAGTGCGCGGGGGCGCCATCGCTGCAGGGCTTGTGTTTTTCGGTCCAATGCATGTTTTAAAAGGACAAATTGCGGCCTTTCTCAGGCAATGAGAAGCGCCACAGATACAATGCCATTCATTCGAAAAAAAACGAGAAAATCATGATAAAAAACAGGCACAACAAATCAATCCAGGGTGTTTTGATCGCATGGGCATTCTTTTTGACCGCGCAGGCGGGGGCGTACGAGTTGACGCCGTCCATTGCATTGGACACTCAAGGGTCGGCCGAGCTGGTGGCGGTTGGCGATGTCAGCGGCGATGGACTGGCCGATGTGGTGGTCTACAACAACGGCCTGCAGACCGGGCCACTGGCCAATCACGTGCTGCTGTTCCGGCAACAGAGCGACGGCACACTGGCTGCCGCCGAATCCTTCTTTTTTTCGGGTGCCGGTCCACAAGGCGCGGGCACCCGGGGTCTGGAATTGCTCGACCTGGACGGCGATGGCGCGCTGGAAATCATCGCCGGCAACAGCAACTCTCTGGTGGTGGCCAGGGCGCAGGCGGGCGGTGGCTTCAGCTTTGATTTCTACAGCAGCCCGGCGCCGATCCACGGCTTTGCTGTGGCGGACGTGAATCTGGATGGGCACGACGACTTGATCGCGGTGAAAAATACGTCGCCTGCGGCGGCGCATGTGCATTTGAACGACGGTCTCGGTGGTCTGAGCGGCGGTGTTGCGCTGGATTTATCCGCTGGTGGTTCAGCGTTTTCTGTTTTGCAGGGCGACGTCAACGGCGACGGCTGGACGGACGCGGTGTTGGTGAACGGCGGCGGATTGAGCACCGTGCCGCTGCCGGACGTGACCGTGTTCGCCTTTCACGGCGGCGCGGACAGCGGGCAGCCGCAGTATTTCAGCGACGGCGATGCGTCCCTGAGCAGCAATCCGGCGGCCGCCATTGCGGACCTTGATGGCGATGGGCTGAGCGACCTGTTGCTGCTGCACCGCGACGCCGCCGGATCCAGCCTGCAATGGCTGCGACAAAATTCGCAGGGTCAACTGGAGTCGCCCGTGATCGACCAGCCCATCGCCAACGGCGCGTTTTCTCGCGCCCTGCGCAGCGCCGATGTGGACGGCGATGGACTGGACGACGCGGTGCTGGTCCTGCAGGCGGTGCAGGCCGGTGAGGAAGGCACGCTGTCGGTGCACATCAACACCGGCGGTGCACTGGATGCGCCGCTGTCGGTGTCGCTGCCGGTGCACTCGAACACGCAGCAGGATTCTCTGGCCCTGGGCGACATCAACGGCGACGGCTGCATTGATGCACTGCTGGCGCACCCACAAAACGGCGTGCAAACAGCGCTGGGCAGTGGCTGCGTCACGCAGGCCGATCTGGCGCTGGACTTGACTCGCACCTACCAGGGTTATCAGGCTGAAATCCGTCACCTCGACGGTGTGGATGTGGCCGCAGCGCGTGTGGACATGATCATTGATGCCGATCAACCCATCCTGATCAATCTGGAGGATCCGGCCTGCCGGTTTGTCTGGTATCGGCCACGCGGCAACGGCCGTTGGGTGCGCTGTGAGGCCGGTGCCTTGATCGCAGGCGATGTGCGCACGTTCCGCGTGACACTGGCCAATTCGCCCAGCAGCGTGTCCAGCGCGCGGGTGGAAATTGCAGGGCAGGTCGTCAGTGAAGCGGCCGATGGTGATGAGAGCAACAACGTCGATGCGCTGTCGTTCCGCTTGCAGTGAACGGGGATCCGGCGCTGAGTGCGCACTGTGTGCACTCAGCACCGGTGCTTGCCGTGCCGCTGCGCGCAGGGGGAAGGCGCGACGGCGAACACTATGAACGCCGGTTTTGTGGCGTTTGAGGTGTCGGCTTCGCTGCCTGCATCCACAGCTCGGCGGCAAAGTGCTGCACCGCGTGCTGGCCGATTTGTTGGCCCATGCGGTTGCCAGCCACGGTGGAGCTGCGGTAATGCACGCCGTCGTAAATGCGCGCCATGGACACTTCGTGCACGAACGCCTGCAGGCTCGACCAGCGGCGCGTGACGCCACCGGCGGTGTCGCTTTGGGTGCTCAGTTCAGGCATTTCACCTGTGCCGATTTCAGCCCGCAGCACCGCCGCCACGGTGGCCGCCACCACGCAATGCGCGCAGGGGTATTCCGGGTGCATGGGCGTGGGGATGAAGGGGCGCCAGCCGGGATCGCGTGCGGTGCCGTTGTGGCCGTCCAGATCGGCGTTGCGGATCGCCGTGACGGGGCGCCAGAAGGCGTAATGGTATTTGGCTTCAAACACCGCCATCATGGCGTCGTCGGTGGCCTGGGTGACCAGCGCGAACAGCCGCGCGTTCTGCAACGCGGTGCGCCCGGGTTGCCGGGCCACGCTGTGCACCACGCCGTGGTAAATCGGCGGCAGTGTGGCTTCCCAGAATTTGGCCATGGCGGTCTGTTCCGCTGTGCGCTCGCTGCTGTTGGCGGCGCCCAGTGTTTTGACTTCATTGAAATCGGCCGCCCACTGCGCGCTGTGCAAAGACGGCGGCGGACCGGGGCGGAATTGCGCCGTGCTTTCAAGCAGCCAGGGGCGGCGTTGCGGCCACTGCGGCACCGCCGGTGTGGTGGTGGGCACGTACTGGCCGGCGGCGGTGAACGGCCGGTACGTTTCGCTGCGATGGGCGCCGTCGCTCTGACGGGCGGTCAGCACCGCACGCGCCGCGTCTTCACCCGCGCGCACACCGCGGGTTGTGTCCTCACCTGGCGGCAGCTGTTGCAGGCCGGCCTGGTGCGCCGCGTTGATTTGTATCGCATGATTTGGCAACGCGGCACGCAAAGATTCGCTGGCCGCGGTCGCCACGGCCGCCGCCAGGGCCGTTTCGGACGGCGCCTCTGCGAGCGACCTGACCGCAAGATACATCGCGGTGTGCGTCAGGGCCATGGCGCGATTGGCGTGCGGTGTGGGCAAATGCGCCTGAGCGACCAGATCGCGTGCGGTGAGGTTCCAGTCGGTGACGGCGTCGGCCCGCAGCTTCGGTGAGCTTGCGACGAGCAGCAGCGCCAGGCCACACAGGCACACGCGCTGCACAAAGGTTGAATCGTTCACTGTGATCTCCTGAGTTGAACTGCTGCCGAGTATTTCATAAACACACCGAGCTGATAAGTCCTGAAATTGTACCGCCGGGCGGCGCAGTGGGCGATGACCCGGTACAGACAATGGACTGCAACAGGCTGGATCGCTGTGCTAGACTCAATCCCGGTCAATCTGGAAAGAACACATCATGCGCAAAGGATACGGACAATTCTGTCCGCTGGCGATGGCCGCGGAATTCTTCTGCACGCGCTGGACCGTATTGATTCTGCGGGAATTGATGCTCGGTTCATGTACCTTCAACGACATCGGCCGCGGCGTGTCGCGCATGTCCCGAACTTTGTTGTCAACGCGATTGAAAGAACTCACCGAGCGCGGCGTGCTGGCGCGGTATGCAACGGCCGGCTCGCAGCGCGTCGAATACCGCCTGACGCCGGCCGGTCAGGCCCTGGGGCAGATTGTATTTGCCTTGGCCGACTGGTCGCAGGAATGGCTGCAAGAGGCGCCGGCGCTGATCGACATCGACACCGATCACTTGCTCTGGTCATTGCGCCGCAGCGCGCGCCCATTGCCGGCCCTGCCCGAGCCCTTTGTCACCCACATTCACTTCAGCGATCAACCAGACAATCGCCGCAACGCCTGGCTGGTGTTCAAAGGCGGTGCAGTGGATTTGTGCATCGTCGATCACGATTTCGATGTGCACGTGCAAATTGAGGCCAGCGCCGCGGACCTGACCCGCGTGTACATGGGCTGGATGGATCTCGAGCGCGCGGTGGCCGAACGCCGGGTGATTTTTCGCGGCGATGCGCGCTGCATCGCCCTGGCGCCGCAATGGCTGGGCCGCAGTCGCCTGGCGGGCATTAACAAACAGCCGCCGGCGCTGCGCGTGCAGTAAGACGCGCCCCGGCCGATTACGGCAGGGCTTCAAAGCCGTTGCGAAAAATCCACGGTTCCGCAGGGGATTCAAAGGCGCCGATTTCAACCCGGCCGTCCTGCACGCGCGCACGCCCCAGCACATCGTGCGTGCCGAGGGCCCAGGATTGCAAAAACGGCGCGCCCAGGGGAATTTCATTCCAGGTCGGCATCCAGCCCCGGTTGATTTGCACCGCGGACCAGTCCAGGGTGAAATCGTTGAGCGGTTGCGCGGCCACGAATTGTGGCGCGGTGCCCAGCACGTTGTCCATGAACTGCGCCGGTTGTCCCAGCACCGCGGTGTAGCTGTTGTTGCGCACGTGCCGTTCAGTGCCGCTGCCGAGCAGTTCCAGATCGGTGGAAAACGGCGTGCCGTTGAGCACATTGTCCCAGAACAGGTTGTTGGCCACCAGCGCGGCCGAGGCGTCGTCGGTCTCTATTTTCAGCCCGGCAGCGATCAGACTGCTGCCGTTGCTGGCCACATTCGCCACCACGCTGTTGTTGATGAACTGCACCCCCGGTGGCGTCAGGCTGCCGGCGGTTTCATGCGCCTGTTGCAGCGCGATGGCCGGGCTTTGAGTCGCTTCATTGGCGGTGAACAGGCTGTCCTGCACCACAATGCGGCGACCGCCGGAGATGTACAGTGCCGAGGCCAGGCCGTTGACGGTGCTGTTGCCAATGAACGCGCAGCGCTGCACCCGCACGCTGGCGCTGAAATTCTCACCGGTGTACACCGACAGGCCACCGGCCCCGGAAAACCCGCCCGCGCCGTCGATGAAACTGAGGTTGCTGACGCTGAAAAACACCGCGGCAAAACCGCCGTCCAGGGTCAACACGCCACTGGCACTGGACCCGTCCAGCACCGTGTCCAGCGCTGAGTTGCTGTCCGCAGTGCACACCCCCGGCGTGTTCTGCACGTGCCCGCCGATCAGACTCAAATCCAGCCCTTCACCGGAGCTGTAGACAAAGCCACCCGCCGGCGCAATGTACAGCCCGGAAGTCAGCCGCACCGTGTCGTTCTGGCCATTGCTGGCCGCGGCCGTCAGCGCGGCCTGCAAATCCACCGCGTTGTCCACGCAAAACTCCGCCGCCTGGCCGTGCACCGCGCACAGCAGCAGCGCCCAAAAACCCAATCTTCGTTGCATCAATCACCCCTTAAAATTCTCATGCATCAATGCATCAACGCACGACGGACGAGAAACAACACATTCCATCATTCAGAGCTTGTTCTTCTGATAAAATCAGGACCACGTCACAGCGGTCACCGCTGTGTTGGCAAAACACAAGGAATGCTCTTTTTTTATTCTCGACCACTGAATCATATGGTTTGCGCACATCTATCTATCCATGAATGAATTCAATCGCACAAACTCAAGAAATTCCCCCACAGCCTCAGCCATGGGCTCTGATCTTGACAAAACACCCAAACGCTTTTTCGTGCTTGACAGTTTTCGCGGCCTGTGTGCACTGAGTGTGGCCATATTTCATATGAATATTGCCGGCAGTTTCACTGATCTGAATTTTTTTCGCGGCAGCGATGTTTTTGTCAATTTTTTCTTTGTGCTCAGTGGTTTTGTCATGACGCACCGCTATGCTGAAGACAAATCACGGCGTTTTTCCAGCTATTTTGTGTCGCGTTTTTTTCGCCTGGTACCCGTGCATTTGGTCATGTTAATGGTTTTTATTGGTTTTGAATGGGCCAAATACCTGGCCGCAACGCAAGGCATGGCATTCAACAACGTTGCATTTGAAGGGCGCAACGCGGTGAGTGAAATTTTGCCCAATTTATTCCTGATACACGCCTGGAGTTCGTACACAGAACCCCTGTCGTTCAATCACCCGTCCTGGAGCATCAGCATTGAATTTTATTTGTACTTGCTGTTTTATTTGACCCTGAACTTGATGCGGGACTTGCGCGTCATTGTTTGGCTGGGATTGAGTGTGGCAATGTTTTTGCTGATTTACTCAGAGTCCGAAATGCCTGTGCAGTACGTTCAATGGGGGCTGGGGTGTTATTTTGCCGGTTGCCTGACCCATGTTTTCTATCAGAAATTCAAATCATTTCGACCCGGTTTGGTACTCGGCACAGCCCTGGAGCTGATCTGCATTGTGTTGCTGGTGTATCTCACCGGTCACTATGTTGAGCACAGGGCATTGATTCTCAGCGCGCTGTTTTGTGTGTTGTTGTATGTGTACGCGCAGGAAAGTGGCGTGATCTCCCAACTGCTCAAATTCAAATTCTTTGTGTTTCTTGGTCAATTGTCCTATTCAATCTACATGGTTCATGCGGCGGTGATCTTTGCGACCATTTCCGCATTCCTGCTGATTCAGCACACAACGCAACATGCCGTGGCCCCGATGGTCAATGAGTTGAGAACATTGACCCTGCAAGACCCGCTGCTGAATCATCTATTGGCCGCTGGCATGGTCCTTCTCATGCTGGGTGCAGCGCTGGTGCTGCACCACTTGATCGAACGGCCCGGTCAGCGGTTGGGGCGCAGAGTTGCCAGACGTTTGACCCACCGAGAATAAATGATCGCCGCACTGGATGCCAGTCATAACTTGATGCCCGTATCAGAGTCAGTTGTGCGCCATACATATGTCCTGATCGTGTGAAGGTGAGAGGCAACAAACACTCCATCAAAACCCGGCCAGCGCCGAGTCCACGGCTTTGATCAGGGCGCGGCTTTTGTTCATGATTTCCTGCCATTCGCTGGCCGGTTCGCTGTCGGCGACGATGCCGGCGCCGGCCTGCAGGTGCAGTTGCTGGTCTTTGACCACCGCGGTGCGGATGGCGATGGCCAGGTCCATGTCGTCGTGCCAGCCCAGGTAACCGACCGCGCCAGCATACACGTTGCGTTTGACTTTTTCCAGCTCGGCGATGATTTCCATGGCGCGCACTTTGGGCGCGCCGGACAGGGTGCCGGCGGGGAACACCGCCTTGATCACGTCGCTGCAACGGGCGCCGGCCTTGAGGCGGGCCTGCACTTCGGAAACGATGTGCATCACGTGCGAATAGCGTTCGATGACCATCTGTTCGACCACCTGCACGCTGCCGGTTGCGGCGATGCGGCCCAGGTCGTTGCGCCCCAGGTCGATCAGCATCAGGTGTTCGGCCAGTTCCTTCGGATCGTTGAGTAACTCGTTTTCCAGGGCGCGGTCTTCGGCTTCATTGGCGCCGCGGTGGCGGGTGCCGGCGATCGGTCGCAGGGTCACCTGATCGCCGCTGCGGCGCACCAGCACCTCCGGCGATGAGCCGACCACCTGATAGTCGCCGAAGTCCATGAAATACATGTAGGGGCTGGGGTTGCTGGCGCGCAGTGCGCGGTACACGTCCAGCGGGCGCGCGTGAAACGGCGTGCTGATGCGTTGCGACAGCACCACCTGCATGATGTCGCCTTCGCGGATGTAATCCTTGCAACGCAAAACCGCCTGTTCAAATTCATCTTGGCTGAATCCAGTGCGGAATTCGTTTTCCGGCAGCGCGCCGGGCAGCACGGTTTCGGCGTAGCCAGCCGAACCTGAGCGCAGGCGCTGCACCAGTTCATCCAGGCGCCGCTGGCCGCGCGCCCAGGCCGCGTCCTCGGCCGGGTCAACGTGCACAATCAGCCACACCTGACCGGTGAGGTTGTCAAACACCGCCAGCTCTTCGGCCAGCAACAGGTGCACATCCGGCACGTTCAAGGCATCCGGCGGGGTCAGCCCGGCGATGCGGGGTTCGATTTGTTCGATGATTTCATAGCTGAAATAGCCGACCAGGCCGCCGCTGAAAGCCGGCAATTCGTCGATTTTCGGCACCGAATAGGTGGCCTTGATGCGGTCCACCGCGGCCAGCACATCGTGGCAATCCTCGGACTCAACGCGGACATCGAAGCGGTGGGTGTGCAATTGCCGCCCGTCGAACACGTAGCGGGTGGTGGCGCGCAGGCCGATCACTGAATAGCGGCCCCAGCGTGAGCCACCGACCACCGATTCCAGCAAAAAAGTGTGCGGGCCGGCGGCCAGTTTCAGCCAGGCGCTTAAAGGCGTGTCCAGATCGGCGGAAATGTGGCGGTACACCGGGATGCGGTTGTGGCCCTTTCGGGCGTGTTCGGCGAAATCGTGCGCGCGGGTCATTCGGGTGGCTGGCTGCGTGATGTGAAAGCGCCCAGTTTAACCGCTGTGTGAAAAAATACAAAGCACGCCCGATGCCCACCGAGTTGGCAGCCGCGCCGCTTGTGTGTACAATGAAGTCATGAACAGACAAGGAATCTCAGCGGCTTTGACCGCATTGCTGATGGCGCTGGGTGCTGGCACGGCGCTGGCCGAGGTGGACGATCGCTGTGGCGAAAACGCGCAGGCCGTGGCGCTGGCGCAATTGATTGTGCAGGCCGAAGGGCAGCAACGGGCGCACATGCACTGCAACGCTTCGCTGGCGCGCATCGCCGCGGCCAAGGCGCAGACGCTGGCCAGGCATGGGCGCGTGGATCACAACATTGAACACACCACACCGAATCAGTTTGTCCAGGCCAATGGCTATGGCTTGCCAAGCGCTTACCCGGTGCTGGGCAATCAACTGGAATCACTGGCCGCGGGCAAACCCACGGCGCAGGGCGCGTTCAGCTATTATCTGACCAGCCCGCACCACAAGGCCCATCTGCTGGGTGAAAATTCATTTTACCAGGGCCAGACTCAGATCGGTGTGGGTTACCACTATTCGGCGAAAACGCCGCATCAGGACTACTGGGTGGTGTTGATCGCCCACGCCGAAGAGGACGCGCTCAGTGTCGGTCGGATGCTGTTCAGCGTTTCAGCGGACGATCGTCAGGCCTTGAGCAACAGCCTGCAACGCGAACGCGTCAAGCGTCTGGAAAGTCGCCTGGTCACCCCTTCGCATTCATTGATACGCCGGCGCGATCCGGATTGACGCCCGCTCAATCGGGCGCTGTACATAAATTCAGCACGCCTTCGGCGTCATTCAGCGCCGTGTCCGGTGCCTGCGCACCGGCCGGATACCAGCGCAGTTGCGCATCGCCGCCGTCGCGGTCCTGGGACAGCAGTAAACGCGCGTGTTCGGTGTTATTCAAAGCCGCCTGCAAGTCGCTTTGGTCGCCATCCTCGCGATTGAAATACAGGTGTTTCAGCACGTCTCTTTGCGCATCCAGCAGCAGCAGAAAATCCCCTTCGTCGGTGCTTTTGGGCTTGAGGTAGTGGCCGTTGCGGTAGAAATGCTGAAAATGATCAACGCCGTTGATCAGCACATGGTCGCTCTTGTCCAGCAGCGACAGGCTGATTTCCACTGCGCAGTCCAGGTGTTCGCCCATGGCGTTCAGCCACGGGCCATTGAGCACCTGCGCGGTCATCTGCATCAGGTTATTCACTTCACAGCGATTCAGCGGCCACTGCATGGCCGTCGGGTCGCGGCACTCGCCGTCCACGGCGTTTTCCCGCAGTCCGTCCACCCAGTTGAAATAGCGCGTCACGTGGCGTTGCGACGTTTTGTCTGCGGACAGCAGCGAGCGGCCATACAAAAACGCCACGTTGTGCCGAATTGACAGCAGATCCAGCACCGTGGGCGCCACGTCATACGACGACATGGGCAGGGCCGGCAACGCTTCGTGCGCGTTGGTCAGTGCGACCAATTGGCGGTCCTCAGTGGCTTCACCGAACACGTTCAGAACTTCGCGGGATTTGAACACGCCGTGATCGGCGATGATCAACAACAGCGCCTCATCCAGAAAGCCGCGCTCAGCCAGTGCGTCAACAAAGGCACCGGTCAAATGGTCGGTGCAGTGCACGGCGTTGAGAAACACCGGGGCGCCTTCCCGGTACACCGGGCAGTCGTTGTACACGTAGCCTGGAATGTGTGTGCCGAGGGTCAACATCGTGACGCTGTACGGCGGCGAGTTGCGCGCCTGCTCCAGTGTGTTGAGCGCTTCTGCGAACAATTCCGTGTCACTCAAACCCCAAACGCCGTTCTCAATTTTCTTGCCTTCATCGCGCCAGTGTTCCCAGCCATGCACCGAATGAAAGCCGTGCTGCCTGAGAAATTCGCCTTTGCCGGCGAAACCGGAATTGGCGCCGCCGAGGTAATATTGTGTATAGCCTGCACGGCTCAGCACATCGCCAAGGCAGGGCAATTCATTGAAATAACTGTCGCCCTCCATCAGACTGTTGTTGCCGGTCAACATCGGATAGGCCAGGCCGCACTGACTGTCGATGATGCCTTCAATGGTGACAAAGGCCGAACTGAGGTGCTCGATCGGTTGCAGTTCGCGGTACAGGCGTTCAAGCTGCGGCGTCAGGCCGGGGTAGTCCGGGTGATTGATCAGGCTGCGGTTGAACGATTCCAGATACACCACAATGAGGTTGCGCGGCTGCTCTGGCGCTTCGGCCTGCAGGGTCGCGCGGGTGGTCAGATCCAGTGTGTTGAGTACGCCGATGCGACGGTACGGTTCCAGCGCTTCACGCTTGACCTCCACGCCGTAGTCCAGCGCGGTGTAATCCAGATACGCCTGGCCCAGTTGCGCCATGGGCGAAAACGAAGCGCTCAGCAACAGCACCGTGGGGGCCAGCCAAGGCCAGCGCGGCCGATGCGTGGCGTGACCGGGGCGGCTCAAATGCAAAAACAACCAGACCAAAGCCGCCACCGCAGCAAAGGCACTGAGCAAATGCCAGCGGTATTCGTGCACGGCAATGCGCACCGATTGCCATTCAAAATGATAAAACACTTCAATGCTGAAGCCGCGTCCAGTGAAGTCCTGCAACAGCAGCGTGGCCACCACCGTGAGCAACACCGCCAGATAAACGCAAATCAACAGCGCCACACACAGCGTCCGCAGCATGCGATTGTTGATGCGGCGCGCGTGTTGCAGGGACACGCCGGTGGCCAGACAGAATGCCAGGCTGATCAGCAGTGGAATGAAAAACGCGCGGTGGAATTCAATCGCGTCGATCAAGTGCAAAAACAGGAACGGCGCAACCATGGCCGCCGTGAGTTTGTAAAGTTTGTTCAATGGTTCAGGCATGTGTTTGCTGTTGGGTGGCGATGCAATTCGCCGTTGTTGTGCACTTAACTATCGACATCGGGCAGTGCACACCGTGAGCGCGCAGTGTGTGGACGCGTCGCAGGCCAGTCAAGCCCGCCATTGTAATGCATTTGTCATTAAAATGATGTAAAGAACGCGCACGGATGCGCCGTTGCGGGATCGGCGCTTGTGATGCGCGTGCAGAATGCGTATCATTGAAATTTGCCTATTGATGAGCGCGCCCTTGACCGATTTGAAGACCGCAGAACGCGTTTTGCACGACAACCTGGCCGCCGAGCGCGGCACCTTCATTGACACCCTGCATGCCAGCCATGCGTTCGATCACGACCGTTTTGATGACCTCATGGACGCCCTCGCGCGGCTGCATGCGGCGCCACCGGAAGCCCACCTCAACGGCGCGCTGTTCCGGCTCTACGATTACCTCAATGTCAGCATCACCGCGCACCTCGATCCGGCCGACCCGCTGTATCTGGCACACACCGACCGTGACGAGTTGTTGCACCTGCGCCAGCGCCTGAGTGATCAGGTCTTTGCCTTGCTTAACCGCGATTGAATCGTGTTGCGGACGTTGCAGGTGGGGCACACACGGCCGGGGTTAAGGTGGACAGTGCGCAAGGCGACATGAGATAATGTGCGATCAGTTTTTTTGATCAATTCGCATGTCACAATCCAAGTCCAATGCCCCGGGCATTCTGATCACCTCGGCTTTGCCCTACGCCAGCGGTTCCCTGCACATCGGTCACCTGGTGGAGCACACTCAGGCCGACGTGTGGGCACGTCTGCAACGCAAACTCGGTCGCACGGTGCGCTTTTTGTGCGCCGACGACGCGCACGGCACGCCGATCATGCTGAACGCCGAGAAACAAGGGCTCACGCCCGAACAGCTGGTTGAGGGCATGCGCGCGGAACACTGGGCCGATCTGCAAGCCTTCGGGGTGTCCTACGATCACTACCATTCCACCCACTCCGAGGAAAACCGCGAACTGGTCGAGCGCATCTACACCCGTCTGAAAGATGCAGGACACATCGAAAGCCGGGTCATTGAGCAGTATTTCGATCCGAAAAAAGAAATGTTTCTGCCCGACCGCTTCATTCGCGGCACCTGCCCAAAATGCCGCGCCGAGGATCAGTACGGCGACGCCTGCGAGGTGTGCGGTTCGACCTACGACGCCTCCGAGCTGATTGATCCAAAATCGGTCGTCTCCGGCGCCACCCCGGTGAAAAAACAATCCAAGCACCTGTTTGTCAACCTGCAGCATTTTGAAGACATGCTGAAAGACTGGACGCGTTCCGGTTCCTTGCAGAGCGAGGTGAGCAACAAACTGGAGGAGTGGTTTGAGGCCGGTCTGGCGGCCTGGGATATTTCCCGCGACGCGCCGTATTTCGGTTTTGAGATTCCCGGCGAGACGGGCAAGTATTTCTACGTCTGGCTGGACGCGCCTGTGGGCTATCTGGCCTGCTTGAAATACCTGTGCGCGCAGCGCGGCGAGGCGTTTGAGCCGTGGGTCGATCCGGCCAGCGAACTTGAGATGGTGCATTTCATTGGCAAGGACATCCTGTATTTCCATTCGCTGTTCTGGCCGGCCATGCTGCACGGCGCGGGCATGAAAAAGCCCAACGCGGTGTTCGTGCACGGATTTCTCACGGTCAACGGCGCGAAGATGAGCAAATCGCGCGGCACCTTCATCAAGGCGGCCACCTACCTTGAGCACCTGCAGCCGGACTACCTGCGATACTACTTTGCCGCCAAACTGTCCGACGGCGTGGTCGACATCGATCTGAACATGGACGATTTTCGTGCGCGGGTGAACTCCGATCTGGTCGGCAAGCTGGTCAACATCGCCAGCCGCTGCGCCGGATTCATTCACAAGCATTTTGACGACACCCTGGCCGAAGCGCTGGCCGATCCGGACCTGTACGCGTCGTTTGTGGCGCGCAGCGATGAAATCCGCGATCTGTTGCTGGCGCGCAAATACAACGCCGCGGTGCGAGAAATCATGGCGCTGGCCGATCGCGCCAACCAGTACATCGCTGAAGCCGAACCGTGGGTGATGATCAAGGACCCGGCGCAACGCGAGGCCACCCACCGGGTGTGCACCCAGGGCATCAACCTGTTTCGCGTGTTGATGAGCTGGCTTTCGCCGGTGATTCCGTTCACCGCCGAGGCCGCCGAAGCGTATCTGAATTGCACTTTTGACGACTGGTCGGCGATCGAATCGCCGTTGCTTTCGCACCGACTGAATAAATTCAAGCCGCTGATCCAGCGCATTGAGGAAGACACCGTGAATGACCTGATTGAAGCCAGCACCGAAGATTTGAAACCGGCCCTGAGCGCGGCCCTGCGCGACGACCCGATCGCCGCCGAGATCCAATACGATGATTTTGCCAAACTGGATTTTCGCGTGGCGCGCATCGTCGCGGCGCAGCAGGTCGAGGGCGCCGACAAACTGCTGCAGCTGACCCTGGATCTGGGCGGCGTGCAAAAAAATGTGTTTGCCGGCATCAAGGCCGCGTATGAACCGCAACAGCTGGTCGGTCGGCTGACCGTGATGGTGGCCAATCTGGCGCCGCGCAAAATGCGCTTCGGCCTGTCCGAAGGCATGGTGCTGGCCGCCGGCCCCGGCGGCGAGGACATTTTCCTGTTGCAGCCGGACGACGGCGCGGCCCCGGGCATGCGGGTGAAATAGGCGCGCCGGTGGGACGCAGGCGAGCAACAGTACAGGAATCGGCGCGTGAATAATGTGTTCGTCATATTCATCGGCGCTGCGCTGGTCAACAATTTCGTGCTGGTGCGCTTTCTCGGCCTGTGCCCGTTCATGGGTGTGTCTTCACGCTACGCCTCGGCGCTGGGCATGGGCATGGCCACCACCTTTGTGCTGACGCTGTCGGCCATCATTGCCTACCTGGTCAACACCTACCTGCTGGCGCCACTGGGTCTGGAATACCTGCGCACCCTGTCGTTCATTCTGGTGATCGCGGTGACCGTGCAGGTGACCGAAATGGTGATGCACAAAAGCGCGCCGCTGTTGCACAAGGTGCTGGGCATTTTTTTGCCGCTGATCACCACCAACTGCGCCGTGCTGGGGGTGGCGCTGCTGAACGTGCAGCAACAGAACAATCTGCTGGAATCGGCCTTTTTCGGCCTCGGCGCCTCGGCCGGGTTCACCCTGGTGCTGGTGCTGTTTTCCGCCATCCGTGAGCGCCTGGAATGCGCCAACGTGCCGGCGTCATTCAAAGGCACCCCGATCGCCCTGATCACCGCCGGCATCATGTCGCTGGCGTTCATGGGCTTCGGCGGCATGGTGAGCCCATGAACGCGGTGCTCGGCATCGCCGCACTGGCGCTGATTTTTGGCCTGTTGCTGGCCTGGGTGGCGGTGCGTTTTCGCGTGCAGGGCAACCCGCTGGCGGAACAAATCAACAACGTGTTGCCGCAAACCCAGTGCGGGCAATGCGGCTATCCGGGCTGCAAACCCTACGCCGAAGCCATTGCCAAGGGCGAAGCACCGATCAATCAGTGCCCGCCGGGCGGCGAGGAAGGCATCCGCAAACTGGCCGAACTGCTGGACGTTGAAGTGCTGGAACTGAACCCGGACAACGGCGTGGAAAGCGAGGAGACGGTGGTGGAAATCGTCGAAGAGGATTGCATTGGCTGCACCAAGTGCATTCAGGTGTGTCCGGTGGACGCCATCGTCGGCGCCGCCAAACTGATGCACAGCGTGATTGCCAATGAATGCACCGGCTGTGACTTGTGCATTCCGGCCTGTCCGGTGGACTGCATCGTCGTGGTGCCCGCGCCGTTGCCGGCGAGCCTGCAGCGGCTGCAGAAGCCGGCCATTTTTGCAACCATCAAGGCGGCCGGCCAATGGCAATGACGCTGGATCATCTGCAGCATTTTCACGGCGGGCTGGTGCTGCGGCATCACAAGCGCGTGTCCTGCGACGCGCCGTTGCGCGTCTTGCCGCTGCCGCAACAGCTGTTTCTGTCCTTGCGCATCAACCGCGGGCACCTGTCCGAGCCGTGTGTGCGTGTCGGCGAGCAGGTGCGCGCCGGTCAGGTGCTGGCGCGCCCGCAAAACGAGCGCGGGGTGTACGTGCACGCGCCGGTGGACGGCACCGTGTCGGCCATTGGCATGCGCCGCACCGCTTCGCCGGACGCGGACCTGGCGCCGGTGCTGACGCTGGATTGTGCCGCCGATGGTCAGGCGATGGCCGCGCAAGCGCCGCATTCAACAGAGCTGACGGCGTCGCAAATCGTCGAGTGCATGCACCGCGCCGGACTGGTGGGCATGGGCGGCGCGGGTTTTCCCACGCACCTCAAATACAGCGCCGCGCAGTCCATCGACCTGTTGATCATCAACGGCGCCGAATGTGAGCCATTCATTTCCTGCGATGAACGCCTGATGCTGGACAGCGCGGCTGCGGTGGTCCAAGGCGCGCGCTGGATGCAAAAGGCCTGCGGTGCGAAGGCGTGCGTGATTGCGTTGGAAGACAACATCGGCGCGGCGCTGGCGGCGATTCAGACCGCCCTGGATGCGCACGGCGATGAGACCATGCGTGCGGTTAAGGTGCCCTCGGTGTACCCGACCGGGGCGGAAAAACAATTGATCAAGGTGCTCACTGGCGTGGCCGTGCCGAGCGGCGCGCTGCCGCTGGAGGTGGGCATCGTGATGCAGAACGTGGCCACCGCCAAGGCCTGTTTTGACGCCGTGGAGCGCGGCCTGCCATTGACCCACCGGGTGGTCACGGTCAGCGGCGATGCCCTGGCCGAGCCGGGCAATTACCTGGCGCCGATCGGCGCACCGATGTCGGCTTTGCTGGCGCACGCCGGGGTCGACCCGGAGCGCCTGGACAAACTGGTGATCGGTGGCCCAATGATGGGTTACCCAATGCCCGACGCCGACATTGGCATCGACAAAACCAGCAACTGCGTGCTGGCGCTGTCGCCGGCCATGACCCGGCGACACGGGCCGGAACTGCCGTGCATCCGCTGCGGCGAATGCGTGCGCGTGTGCCCGCAAAACCTGTTGCCGCAGCAGCTGTACTGGTACGCCCAGGGCAATCAACTGGAAAAAGCGCGAGAGCACCACGTGTTCGATTGCATTGAATGCGGCGCCTGCGCCTGGGTGTGCCCCAGCCAGTTGCGCCTGGTGGATTACTACCGCTTCGCCAAATCCGAACTGCGCTTTGCAGAGTTCAAAAAAAGCAAAGCCGAGCGCGCGCGTCAGCGACACGAGTCGCGCGAGGCGCGGCTGGCGCGCATTCAGGCCGAGCGCCAGGCGCGCCGACGCGCACGTACGGCAAAAATGCAGGACCCCGCCGCCGCGCAGAAAACCTTGAATGACATGCTCAAACGACAACAGCAGAAGACCGACGATGCGCCCGAACAGCACTGATTCCGCCCCACACATTCCGGCCCAGATCAGCGTTGCACGGGTGATGCTGTGGGTGTGGGTCGCGCTGGTGCCGGCGATGGCCGCGCACCTGTACTACTTCGGTCTTGGCCTGGTGTTTCAAATGTGCCTGTGCATCTTTTTTGCCTACCTGTTTGAAACCCTGGGCCTGTGGCTGCGCGGTCAGCCGCTGAAGCCGTATCTGACCGACCTCAGCGCGCTGGTGACGGCGATGCTGTTCGCCCTGTGCATCTCGCCGATCGCGCCGTGGTGGATTGCCCTGGTGGGCATGTTTTTTGCTCTGCTGGTCGGCAAACACCTGTACGGCGGCATCGGTCACAACCTGTTCAATCCGGCGATGCTGGGTTTTGCGGTGATCATCATCGCCTTCCCGCAGGCCATGTCCTTCTGGCTGGCGCCGGGACAGATTGCGGTGCAGGATTTGCACAGCGGTGAATTGCTGCGCCTGATTTTTCTGCAGCAGTGGCCTGCCGGCCTGGCCTACGACGCCGTCACCGAAGCCACGCCGCTGGCCGCCATCAAGGCCGGCTGGCAGCAGGGCCTGACCCTGAGTGAAATTCGCGACAACAAAGTGTTCGGCGATTTCGGCGGGCTGGGCTGGGAATGGATCGGCAACTGGCTGTTCATTGGCGGTCTGTTGCTGCTGTACAAACGCGTGATCACCTGGCACGTGCCGGTGGCGGTGTTGCTGACCGCCTGTGTGTTTGCACTGCCGTTCCATCTGTACGACGCCGATCACTACTATTCGCCGTTGCAGCATGTGTTCTCCGGCGGCTTGATGCTGGGCGCGTTTTTCATTGCCACCGATCCCACCAGCGGCGCCTCGTCGAACCGCGGCAAGCTGATCTTTGGTGCCGGGGTGGCGGTGTTCACTGTGTTGATCCGCAATTTCGGCAGTTTCCCGGACGGTGTGGCCTTTGCGGTGCTGTTAATGAACACCGCCGCGCCTTTGATTGACCGCTTGACCGTGCCGTCGCCATTGGGGGGCAGACGGTGAATCCGGTGTGGCGCATCCCGCTGGTGTTGACTGTGGTGGCGGCGTCGGCTACGGCGTTGTTGTGGTTTTCCGACCGCGTCACGCGCGAGGAAATCGAGCGGCAGGAACAGATGGCGGTGCTGGCCAGTCTCAAGGTGTTGATGCCGGACGCCCTGCACGACAACGACCTGATCGCCGAGCGCCGCAGCATTCATGAACCGGAAAGCCTGGGACACCGGCGACCCGAATTTCTCTACCTGGGCACCCGCGACGGCCAACTGACGGCGGCGGTGGTGCCAGTCACCGCGCGCAACGGTTATTCCGGCGACATCCGCCTGCTGGTCGGCATCGATGCGGCCACGGCCCAGGTGATTGCGGTGCGCATCGCCTCGCACCGTGAAACGCCGGGTCTGGGCGATTTGATTGAACCGGGCAAAAGCGATTGGATCGGACAGTTTGCCGGGCGTTCATTGCTGCGGCCCGAAGACAAGGGCTGGGCGGTGCGTAAGGACGGCGGTGCATTCGACCAGATCACCGGCGCCACCATCACCCCGCGCGCTGTGGTGGCAGCGGTGAAGCGCGCGCTGATTTATTTTGAGGAACACGTGCATGAGTGAATTCATTCGCCAGCGCTTGCTGGACAACAACGTGGCCACCGCGCAACTGCTGGGCCTGTGCCCCTTGCTGGCGGTGTCCAACTCAGTGGTCAATGCGCTGGGGCTGGGGGCGGCGACGCTGCTGGTGCTGATGCTGACCAACGCGTCGGTGTCGCTGATCCGTCCGCTGCTGATCAAAGAGGTGCGCATCCCGTTGTTTGTGCTGTTGATCGCTGCGGTGGTGACCGCCGTGGAAATGCTGATGAACGCCTACTTTCATCAATTGTATCTGGTCCTGGGCATCTTCATTCCACTGATCGTGACGAATTGCATGATCATGGCCAGGGCCGAAGCCTTTGCTGCGAAAAACGCGCTGGGGCTGTCCCTCAAGGACGCGTTTTTCACCGGTCTGGGCTTCGCCCTGGTGTTGCTGATCATCGGCGCCATGCGCGAACTGATCGGGCAGGGCACGTTACTGGCCAATGCCGAGCTGTTGTTCGGAGAGGCCGGCCGGGCCCTGACCTGGCGCGCGCTGGAGAATTATTCCGGCTTTCTCATTGCCGTGCTGCCGCCGGGGGCGTTTTTTGCCCTGGGCCTGCTGATTGCCCTGAAAAACGGGCGCGACATCAAACGCCATGAGCAGGCCGTGCAGGCGCCGGCGCTCGACGGCGTGGCCGACGGGGTGCATCAATGATCTGGCTCGGGCTGTACCTGCGCGGACTGGCCATGGGCGTGGCCGACCTGATTCCCGGTGTATCCGGTGGCACCATCGCACTGATCGCGGGCATTTATGAACGCCTGATCAACGCCATTGCGGCGGTTGACGGCGTGGCGTTGGGGCATGTGTTCAAAGGCCGCATCGCGCGTTTCTGGCAACACATCGACGGCTGGTTTTTGCTCACGGTGCTGGCCGGCATTCTCACTTCGCTGGTGCTGCTGGCCGGCGGCATCAAATATCTGCTGTCGAATCACCCGTTGCCGACCTGGTCGTTTTTCTTCGGCTTGATTCTGGCCTCCGCGTTGCTGCTGATCAAGCACATCAAACAGCTTAAAGCGACCCATGTGCTGGCGTTGCTGGCCGGTTTTGCCCTGGGCGCCTGGGTCAGCCTGTCCGCCGGGGTGCTGCTGCCGGACGATCACTGGGCCTTTGTGCTGGCCGGGGCGATCGCGGTTTCGGCGATGATTCTGCCGGGCATTTCCGGGTCACTTTTACTGATCCTGATCGGCAAATACGCGGCCATGCTGGAAGCCCTGCACAGCGGCGATGCGCTGCGCATCGGTCTGTTCATTGTCGGCGCGCTGATCGGTCTGGTGATCTTTTCACGCCTGATCAAATGGGCGCTGGCGCGGCACCACGACGCCATGATTGCGGCGCTGTCCGGGCTGATGCTGGGTTCATTGATCAAGGTGTGGCCGTGGAAAATTGCCGACGGCAACGTCTGGCCGTGGCAGCATGAGGCCGCTTTGCTGTGGCAGGCCTTGCCGGCGCTGATCGCCGGTGTGGTGGTCATTGTGCTGTTTGAACGCGCCGGTCGCGGGGTCGGACGGTGACTGGTTTTTACTGGTACGATCTGGAGACCTTTGGCATCGATCCGCGCCACGACCGCATCGCACAATTTGCCGGTGTGCGCACCGACGCGGCGCTCAACCCGGTGGGCGAGCCGGACGTGTTTTACTGTCGCCCGGCGGGCGATGTGCTGCCGGACCCGGGCAGTTGCCTGATCACCGGCATCACGCCACAAAAAGCCCAGGCCGAAGGCCTCGCGGAGCACGCCTTTGCCGACCGTGTGCAGGCGCTGTTCAGTCAGGGCAACACCTGCGTGGCCGGTTACAATTCACTGCGTTTTGACGATGAATTCGTGCGTCACCTGTTGTACCGCAACCTGCACGATGCCTACCGCCGCGAGTGGGCCGGTGGCAATTCGCGCTGGGACCTGATTGATCTGGTGCGCGCCACCCACGCCCTGCGACCGGAAGGCCTGAACTGGCCGCGCCACGAGTCCGGCTTGCCGAGTTTTAAACTGGAAGACCTCAGCGCGGCCAACGGCTTGATGCACACGGCGGCGCACGACGCGCTGTCGGATGTGGAAGCGACCATCGCGCTGGCGCGCTTGATTCGGGAAAAACAACCCAAACTGTTTGACTGGTATTTGTCGTTGCGCGACAAAAAAGGTGTTGCCCGACAGCTCGACTGGCACACGGTGCGTCCTGTGGTGCACGTCTCCGGCATGATTCCACCGTCGCGCGGCTGCCTGACCCTGATGGCGCCGCTGGCGGCGCATCCGCACAACGCCAATGCGGTGATCTGCTACGATTTGGCGCAGCCGCCGCAAGACCTGCTGGCCCTGGATGTGGACGAAATTCAGGACCGCCTGTACACCCCGGCGGCGGACTTGCCTGAGGGCGTTGAGCGGGTGCCATTGAAATCCATTCACATCAACAAGGCGCCGTTTGTGGCGCCGATTGGCGTATTGCGCGAAGCCGATCTCGAGCGCATCGGCCTGGACCTGGACGCCTGCAAGGCACACCTGGCCGAAATCCAGGCACACCCCGAAGTCGGTCGCAAGGTCGCTGCAGTGATGGACCAGCCCTTCAGTGGCGCCGACGACGATGTCGACGCGCAATTGTACAGCGGCTTTTTCTCCAACGACGAACGCGCCCGTCTGGACGATTTGCGCCAGGCCGGTGCCGCGCTGCAACTGCCCGCACCCGGCGAATTCAACGACCCGCGCGCGGCCGAGCTGGTGTGGCGTTTCAAAGCGCGCAATTTCCCCGAGTCACTGGATGCAACCCAATGGAGCGAATGGCAAAGCCAGGTGAAAACGCGCCTGGAACATCGCCACGGCGCAGGCTGCGTGGACTGGTTCGAACATCTGGCGGCGTTGCGCAAAGAACATCCGGATGGCCCCAAAGCCGCCATTCTGGACCGCGTCGAACAGCACGTGCGCGCGCTGGATGTGTTGAACTGAATCAAGCCGGATTACACTGAGAATACACTACCACAGTGGAGGCAAAATTTTGAGTAACGAGCCTTTGCCGGACTATAAACCTTCCGGTGCGTCGACGCCCAGTTCAGCGGCCAGTTCCCGGGCCAAATCTCGCATGTCGTGGTATTCCGGGTATTCCAGCATGTACGGCAGTGCTTCAGCCAGAATGCGTCTGGCTTCAGACAAATGGCCTTGGCGTGTGTATGCTTTGGTGGCCCAGATTTTGGCTTCAGCCGCTGCGCTGTCGGCTTGATATTTTTCCTGATAGAAAATTTCCATGGCGTGTTCTGCCGCTGCGATGGCCGCATCGTATTGTTCCAACTCAATCAGAATGGCGGCTTTGCCCATGTAGATAAAACCGGTGTTGTAGTGCATTTCACGACCGGTTTTCTGCAGAACGGCTTCGGCTTTCTCAATGGTCTCCAGCGCATCTTGCATCATTCCACCCACAAACATGGCCAACGATAAATTGAAATAATTCGTGCCAAGTAATGGCGCATTGCTTTGATGCTTTTCATAAATGGACAGACCCTTCTGCATCATCTCAATCGCCTCTGGGACTTGTTTTTGATCCATATGATTCAGTCCCAGGTTCATGTACAGGGGGGCCAATGAGATGTGTTCTTCTCCGTACAGTTCACGGCGCAATGACAATGACTTTCGGAAATTTTCATCGGATTGCGCGTATTGCTGCAAGTAGGCATGGGTGCGGCCCAAATTTTTGAGAATTTCCGACCGATCATACATCTGGTTGGGATTGTCTGTTTTGTTCAGACAGTTAGTCCAGGTGTCGATGGCCGTTTCATATTGTTTAATAGCACTGTATTGTGATGCCAGTTGATTGCACACGCGATTAAACATGGGGTCATCAATTTGCATCTGATCGTACATCGGTTTGAGCAGTTCTAAAGCCCGTTCATGGTCGCGATTAAACATGAATGACACGGCTTCCCAATACTTCAAATCTGCTTGCACCGGCGCATCCTTGTATTTTTCCTGGTAGCGTGTGAGTGCATTTCGGTAACTTGTTTCATCCTGCGCAGAGTATGCATTTCTGAAAAACAGATTCATGATTTTCAAATCTTTTGAACTGCCGGGTGTCGGATTATCCGAATCCAGTGTCTTCATCATTTGCAGCACTTTGTCCGCGTCCTGCATGTTGCTGTACACCTCAGCAATGCTCAGGGTCAGGTCGGTTTTCAGTTCGGGGTCGCTGAACTGGCGGCGCGCCAGCAGGCGTTCGGATTGTTCCAGGATGTCGATGGCCTTGACCTCGCGGCCGAGGGTCTGGGTCGGGTCGGCGTTCTTGAATGCGGTGATGAGGATTTCATTCAGGGTGCCGGCGCGCTCGCGTTCGCGCAGCGCGGCGTCGCGTTCTTCGCGGATCGTCGCGTTCTGCTGCACGGTCAGCCACACAAAGGCCGCGCTCAGGGTCAATACCAGCGCCGCGGCGCCAACCGCCAGCGCATTGCGGCGGATGAACTTGCCGGCGCGGTAGGCCAGCGACGGGTCGCGCGCCTTGACCGGTTCATTGTTCAGCCAACGCTGCAAATCGTCGGCCAGCTCACCGACTGTGGCGTAGCGCTGTTTCACATCGGTGCGCAGCGCCTTTTGCGCGATGCGGTCCAGATCGCCGTGCAGACGCCTGTGCACCAGTGCACGCGATCGGCCATAGTGGTTCTGAACCACGGTGGCATCGGCCAACAGGCGTTCACTCGGCGCCGGCGGCTTGTCCAGCGACAACAACCGGTCGTACTCGGCCGGGCTGAGGTCCTGCCAGTCGTACGGCAAATGTCCGCTGAGCAACTGAAACAGCAACACCCCGAGCGAATACACATCGGAAGCCACGCCCATCGCCTGGCCGCGGATGTGCTCCGGGCTGGCATAGGCCGGGGTCATCACGCGGAAGCCGGTGGCGGTTTCCTGCTGGGTCTGGTCCAGCAGCCGGGCGATGCCAAAATCCAGCAAGCGCGGCTGCCCGTGGGCATCCACCAGCACATTGGCCGGCTTGATGTCGCGGTGGATGATCAAATTGCGGTGCGCGTACTCAACCGCCTCGCACAGTTGCAGAAACAGGCGCACGCGCGCCTCAACATCCAATGCGTTCTCATCGCAATGCCCGGTGATCGGCGCGCCTGGGGTGTAGGCCATGACCACGTAAGGACGGCCATCGGCCAAAGTGTCGCCGTCAATGAAGGCGGTGATGCCCGGGTGGTCCAGTTGCGACAGGATGGCGCGTTCACGGGCAAAGCGTTGCAGGGTTTCGGTGCCAAGGCGGCTTTGGCGCAAGACTTTGACGGCGACCTCCTGGTCGAATGCCTCGGAGGTGTTGCGGCACAAATACACCGTGCCCATGCCGCCTTCACCGATGGCGCGGATCACGCGGTAGCGCCCGCCGGGAAAGCCGAGCGGGTCGGGCTCAAGCCCTTCGGCATCCAGCGCCGGGGTGGCGCGTGTGTGCAATTGCGCGTGCACGGCAAACAACTCGTCCACCAGGGCGCGCAGGCTCGCGTCCCCTTCACAGGCGGTGTCAATGTAGCCCCGGCGTTCGGGCTCGGCGGTGTCCAGGGCGCGCTCGAAGATTTCTTGTGCCCGGCGGTGCAGTTCGATCATGACGGAACAGGTCGCTTTTCAATCATTTCACATTATAGCCCGAGCCCTGCAAACAGCCAATGCGCGGTCGCGTTGAGGCGCGACTGTGATACACTCAGTGAGCGATTCAACGGCCCGAGGAAGCCATGCACACAGAACAAGACGGCGTGAAAACACACCACCAGGCCTGCAATTTGTGCGAGGCCATTTGCGGTTTGGAAATCCGTCACAAGGACGGTGAAATTCTGTCGATCCGTGGCGACAAGGACGACCCGTTTTCTAAAGGGCACATCTGCCCCAAGGCGGTGGCATTGCAGGACATTTACACCGATCCGGACCGTTTGCGTCAGCCGGTGCGCAAAACAGCCGATGGCTGGCAGCCGATCGGCTGGGACGAGGCGCTGGACGCGGTGGCCGAACGCGTCCGTGCGATTCAATCCAAACACGGGCGCGACGCGGTGGCCACCTACCTCGGCAACCCCACAGTGCACAGCATCGGCGCGCTGTTGTTTCAACCGATGTTCAGCAAGGCCCTCGGCAGCCGCAACCGTTTCAGCGCCACCTCGGTGGACCAGTTGCCGCAGCAATTGCTGTGCTATCTGCTGTACGGTCACCCGCTGATGGTGCCGGTGCCGGACATTGATCGCACGGATTTCATGCTGATCATTGGCGCCAATCCGGTGGTCTCCAACGGCAGCATGATGAGCGCGCCGGGGGTGCGCAAACGCCTGGAGGCGATCCGCGCGCGCGGCGGCCGCGTGGTGTGCGTCGATCCGCGCCGCAGCGAGACCGCCAAAATCGCCGACCAGCACCTGTTCATCACCCCCGGCAGCGACGTGTATTTGTTGTTGGCGCTGCTGCAGGTGATGCACGCCGAGCAACGCATCGACCTGCAGGCTTTGCCGGATTACCTGGACGGCGCGGCCGACATCGCAACGCTGGTGGCGCCGTACACGCCGCAGTCGGTGGCCGCGATCACCGGCATTGCGGCCGCCGACATTGAAGATTTGGCGCGCGCCTTTTGCGCCGCGGACTCGGCCGTGTGTTACGGTCGCATGGGCGTCAGCACGCAACAGCACGGCGCCTTGTGTCAATGGCTGATGCAATTGATCAATGCGCTCAGCGGCAATCTGGATCGCCCCGGCGGCGCGATGTTCACCACGCCGGCTTTTCAGCTGGGTGGCATGCGCTCGGGGCGTGGGCGGGTGCATTTTGACCGCCACCGCACGCGCGTGCGCGGCCTGCCGGAGTTTGCCGGCGAATTTCCGGTCGCCGCGCTGGCCGAAGAAATTGAGACGCCCGGCGACGGACAAATCCGCATGTTGATCACGCACGCCGGCAACCCGGTGCTCAGCACCCCGGACAGCGCGCGCCTGGACGCCGCATTGCAGCAACTGGATTGCCTGGTGGCTGTGGACTGCTACATCAACGAAACCACGCGACATGCAGACATCATTCTGCCGCCGGTCACCGCGCTGGAACGCGATCACTACGACGCGGTGTTCAATGCCCTGGCGGTGCGCAACGTGGCCAAATACAGCCGCGCCCTGTTTCAGCCGCCCGCCGGCGCGCTGGACGAAGCGGCGATTTACATTGAATTGTGGCGCCGCGTGGCGCGCGGCGGTTGGTGGTCGGGTGTAAAAAATCGCTTGTTGGCTCGCCGCCTGCGCGCCGGCGGTGTGCAAGCCGTGCTGGACGCCGGCCTCAAGCAGGGCCCTTATGGCGCCGGCGGTCTGAGCCTGAACCAGCTCAAACAACAGCCACACGGCCAGGACCTGGGGCCGTTGCAGCCGGTCTTGCCCGATGCCTTGTGCACCGCCAACGGGCGCGTGAATCTGCAGCCGGACGTTCTGCTCCAGGCCTTGCAGGCGCTGCCGGATCCGCAGGCCGCCGCGCGCGCTGAAGACGCCGCCCCGGCCTTTCGCTTGATCGGCCGGCGCGATCCGCGCAGCAACAATTCATGGATGCACAACGCGCAGCGCTTGATCAAGGGCAAAGACCGCTGCGTGGCGCACATGCATCCACGCGACGCCGAGCAACTGGGTTTGCAAGACGGCGACCGCATCCAGGTGCAGTCCGCCGTGGGCCGCGTGCAGGTGCCGATGCACTGCAGCGAGGATGTGATGCCCGGCGTTGTCAGCATTCCGCACGGCTGGGGTCATGTGTTCAGCGACTCTGAACTGGGTCTGGCGCGCAGCCAGCCGGGCGTCAACGTCAATTGCCTGACCGACCCGAAGCAACTGGACGCGGTGTCCGGCAACGCCGCGCTCAACGGCGTGCCGGTGCACATCCGCGCCGCCGTGGACTGAGCGACGCCTGCGCGGGCGCTGACACCGGGCTGTCATGCCCGCGTCATCGCGCGGTCATGCCCGCGGTGTACATTGAGCGCCATGAAACGCGCTGCGCCAGCCGTCAAGCGACATCGGGCCATCTTCATCTCCGATGTGCACCTGGGAACCCGCGATTGCCAGGCCGGGGCGCTGCTGGATTTTCTCCGTCGCAACGAATGTGAACAGCTGTTTCTGGTCGGCGACATCATCGATGGCTGGTCGCTGAAACGCAAAATGTACTGGCCGCAGTCGCATTCCGACGTGGTGCAGAAAATTCTCCGCCAGGCGCGCAAAGCCACCCGCGTGTGCTACGTGATCGGCAACCACGACGAATTCATCCGTGAATTTGTGCCATTGCAGCTGGGTGATCATTTGCACATCGTCAATGAGTGCGAATACATCGACGCGCGGGGCCGGCGCATCGGTGTGATCCACGGCGACAGTTTTGATTCAATCACCCTCAACCGGCGCTGGCTGGCCAAACTCGGCGATGTGTCCTATCAGCTGCTGTTGCGCCTGAACCGGCCGATCAACTGGTTGCGCCGGCGCATCGGCTGCCGCCGGTACTGGTCTTTGGCCGCGTTTGTGAAACAGCGGGTCAAGCAATCGGTGCAATTCATCGACAACTACGAGCAGGTGTTGTGCGATTACGCCAGTCAGCACCGCTACGCCGGCATCGTCAGTGGCCACATCCACCACGCCGAAATCCGCCGCATCAATGACGTGGTTTACATGAATTGCGGCGATTGGGTGGAATCGTGCACCGCGCTGGTGGAAAGCCAGCGCGGTGAGTGGCGCATCGTGCGCAGCAACCGGCTGCACTGAATGCCGGCACTGCATGTCAGAAATGGTGGGCAAAAATCAGGTCCGCAGGGGCCATGGTTTCCGCCGCGCCGATGTCAACCTGACCGTTCATGACGCGCACGTTGCCGTAAAAATCGTCGTCGCCGACGTACCAGTTCTGTTCAAACGGAATCGGTATCGGCAAAACATTCGGCGGCCGGCGGCCGGCGTTGATCAGCGGCGAACCGACGCGCGGGGTGATGTTCAACAGGCCGGGCTGAAATTCCGGCGCCATGGACAGGTTGTTGAGGCTGTCGGTGGCACTGCCTGAACTGGTGCCGATGTTGTTGTGATGCAAATAAATTTGTCCGTTGCCGGAACGCACCATGGCCAGATCAACCGCGTCGTTGCTCCACAGCAAATTGTTCGCCACCAGGCTGCGTTCGTCGACGGTGGACTGAATGTACAGCCCGCCGGTATTGAACATCACGGTGTTGTTGATGGCGTAGTTCAGATCGACTTGCAAGGCGACCACGGCGTTGCCGCTTTCACTTTCGTTGCCGAGAAACACGTTGTTGCGCAGGTCCGCACGGCCGCTGCCGATGACGCGCATGGCACCCACACCGAAGCCGTGGTTGTTCAGAAATGAATTGTTTTCCACGATCGCCCGGTCGCCGAACAATTGAATGTACAGGCCGCCGGTGTTTTGACCCGCGCCAGTGATAAAGCCGTTGATAAAGTTAAAACCGCTGACGGTGACATTGCCGCCTGCCATGATGTGCATGGCGCGGCCGTCGGAATCGCCGTCTATGGTGGTGCTGTACGGGCCGCCGAGTTGTTGTCCACAGGGATTGCCCATGAAATTCTGCCAGCCGCCGCTGATCACCAGCGGGCTGCTTTCGTTTTCCCCGAAATAACTGAAATCGGCCAGCGGTGACACGTAGTTTCCTGTGGCCACGCGAATGGTGTCGGATTGGTTGTTGCTGTCCGCGGTGAGCAGGGCCGAGAGCAATTCGGCGCCGTTGGTGACACAAAATTCCGCCGCCGGTGCGGCGCTGGACAGGCCCAGTGAAGCGATGGCCAGTGATGTGATGATTTTTTTGTGCAACATGTGAATACCTCCATAATCGTTGAATGTCGCCGGTCCAATCGACCGCTTTCATGGAGTTCAATGCCGCGCGGAAAAAATCAACACAACTTTTTTTACACGCCCGCTGGGGCGGCGTTCATTGCGCGTTGCTGGGAGGGGGTGTCAGTGCGTCGAGGCGCTGGCGCGTGGCCAGCGTGTCCGGGTGTTCGTTGCCCAGGGACCGGGCCTGGCGTTGCCACAGGGATTCAAGTTGCTCTTTGAGGTCTGTTTTTTGGCCGGCTGTCTGCAAGGTCTCAGTGAAGTGCTGCAATGCCAGCAGAGTGTATCGGTTGTCTTCACCCTGTGTGCGGTCAAGACCGGCAACGGCCTGCAGGTGCCGTTCAATGGCCGCGTCCATGCGCCCTTCTCCGGCCAGTGCAATGGCCAGATTGTCCAGCGTCAGCCACACCAGCAGGTGATCGTGGCCCAGTGCCCGGATGGTTTTTTGCAAGGTGAGCTCTGCGCTTTGCCGGGCCTGTGCGTGGCGAGCTGAATTGTTCAGCAGTTCAGCCAGATTGTATTCCAGCAGCAGGGTCTGAAGATGGTCTTCTCCCAGGCCTTGGCTCGAGGTTTCGAGGGTGCGTCGCATCCACGTTTCACCGCCGGCGAGGTCGCCCAGTGAAACTTTCAGGTTGGCCAGATTGGTGCCGATGCCGACCGTTGTCATGATTTCAATGCCCTGGGTGTTCTGCGCCAGCTCCATGGCCTGTTGCAGATGCGCCATGGCTTCGTTCAATTGCCCGGTATCCTGCAGCACACCCGCGAGATTGATCAGTGAATACAGGTAGGTGGAATTGTAGCGTCCCAACAGCTTGTGACTTTCCTGCAGCAACTGCCGGTAGAGGGCTTCGGCCTCGCCAAGTTTGCCCTGGCGCACCAGAGCCTTGGCAATGGCGCTTTGCACGTCCAGCCGGTCCATGAAACCGCTGTCTTCACTGCGTTGCAGCATGTTTAATGTGACCCGCGACAACCGTTCGGCCTCAGTGAAACGCGATTGCAGCAGCAGGTTTTCTGCCTGCATGCGCCGTGCATCGATCAGCAGATCGGGGGCTTCAGTGGCCAGTAACGGGTCTGCAAAGAGTTTCTGCAGACGGGCTTCGGTTGGTTGCGGTCGGCCGGCGCTGCGGTCGATTTCCGCCAGACGGATGTGTGCCAGCCAGGTCAGCCGACGGTGCACGGGATCGTCTTTCACGGCCTGAGCCAGGATTTCGTTCAACAGATCCACCGCGCGCGCATCCTCACCGGTCATTTGAAGGGCCTTGGCCATGTATACCTGAATGCGCATTTTTTCATCGCGCATCGCCGGGGTGTCGACTGGCAAGGCCTCCAGGCTGAGCTGGAATTGCGCGATCGCATCGTCGGGCAACTGCAAGGTCATGTACGCACTCGCCAGCGCCGTGTGGACCGCGCGTTGGGCGGACGGTCGATCGAACAATTGCTGCGGCACGTTTTGCGCCGCCAGATCCAGCATGTCGGCGACGCGCACTTCCCGCGCTTTGCCCAGCAGCGAGACTGAATTGAGCATGTCCAGCAGGAAGGTGTTCAGGGACTCGGCCTGTTGCTGCGCATTCTCGGCGCTGCGTTGCGCCTGGCTGGCGCGGTAAAAGCCGGCGCTGGAAATCAGCGTGCCCAACAGCAAGGAAGCAATGATGCCGTTTCTCAGGCGGCGCTTGTTGCGACGCTGTGGTGCGCCGCGAATCCAGGCAAAACGTCGCACCAATTCGCTGGCCGAGGGGCGTTGCGCCGGATTTGCAGAAAGCATCTGATGGATCAGCTTGCACACATCGCGGTGCAGGTCCCCGCGCAGTGTATGCAAAGCGGCTGGACGGGCGTGCAACAGCTTGTGTTTCAGTTCCACCACATTGCGCGCTTCCACCGGATAGTGGCCGCTGGCGAGTTTGTACAGCAGGGCCCCCAGCGCGTAGACGTCAACGCCGGCGTGTGGCGCGCCGCCGGTGAACAGCTCCGGTGCCATCAGGTACGGCGTGCCCTGCACCCAGTTTTCCCGGTTGGTTTGCTCGCTGTGTTCGCGCCCGGCGCCGAAATCCATCAGCACCAGGTGTTCACCGCGGTCCAGCATCACATTGGCGGGTTTCACGTCGCCGTGGATCAGCCCGGCCTCATGCACCGCCTGCAAGGCGTCGCTGAGGGCCGCGCCAATGCGCAACAAGGCATCGCCATCGCGCATCCGTGCAGCCAGGCCCGGTTCAGACAAATCGTCGCCATCCAGCAGATCGGACCACATGCCGACGCGGCCGTCGTGCACATCGGCGCCGTGCACCGCCAGCACATGTCGGTTGCGCACACGCGCCAGCATGCGCGCTTCCTGAATGAAGGCCCGTGCAGCGTGCGGCGCCAGGTGGGAAGGCTTGAGCAGTTTCAGTGCAACGGCCCGATCCAGCACGGAATCGTGCGCGCGGTAGACCTCACCGCTGCTGCCGGCGCCGATGCGCTGCATGACCTGCAAATGCCCCCATTCAAAAAGCGCGGCATGACTGCTGGCCTGCGCCTCTTCGCGGCGCGCCGGGTGCAGCCCGGCAAAACCGCGGCACAGCGTTTCCAGCGCCTGCAATTTGTGCAGATTCACTGCGTCATCGCCCAGCGACGACCAGTCGATCGGCTGGCCATCGGCGATGCGGCGCACCAGGTCTTCTGAGCGATCGTCGTCTTCAGCCATGGATGCGCTCGGCCAGGCGCGTCAGCGCGCGGGTCACCAGCATGCGTGCAGCATTCGCTGAAGCGCAATTCATGGCGGCGGCCACTTCCGGATAGGTGAAACCGAATTCAACCCGCAGAATCACGGCTTCGCGGGATTCGGCGGGCATCAGTGTGAGCGCTTTTTCATACTGCTCCATCAGTTCATTGCCGATCATGCTTTCCACCTGTGAGGCCGTGCCGTCCGCCCATTCACGCTCGCCATCAACGCGGTCCAGTTGCCGGCTGACGCGGCGGATTTCCATGCGGATGTTGTTGATCAGAATTTTGCGCAGATAGGCCAGAAAAGCGCCTTCGTGCAGCGACTCAAATTCATCGATGCGGTCCAGGGCTTTGATCAGCGAGGCCTGCACCATGTCTTCGGTCTCGGCCAGATCGCGTGCCTGTGGCGGCAGTCGGCCGTGCGCCCAGCGATTGAGAATGGGCAGGTAAATGGCGCACAGCCGTTCGCGCGCGCGGCCGTCGCCCTGTTTGACCCTGCTCAGCAGGGTGGCTGTTGATTCCAGATCGGTCATCGTGTCTCCAGCGATCCTCGACGTGTTGAGCGATGTGATCCATTGGATCGGATTGTTGCGCACCGTCCATTATACTGAGTGCGCTGCAATAAACACCTGCAGCGATGAAAAAGTGTGCCAACGGACCGGATTGGCCCGCATCCGTATCTGTCTCACCATAACGCGGTGCGAGAACTGTCCCAAATTGTCGACGCGAAGAAATTTTTCACCGCGTGTGCGAATCTTTGCAAGGGCGCGAATGCGCTACAGGTCGCCTGCAACCTGACCCACGGATCGTGACTTTCGTAACACAGCGATTGCGCCCGGCTGCGGTATACTGTTGATTTTTCCTGCGCATCGCGCCGCCGCCCGGTGTCGCATGCAAACACAATCAAAAGGAGACATCCATGAAGCAAATCCGCAAGCGGACCACACGCCTGATGCGCCGATCCCTGCTGGGCCTGGCCACCCTGGGCCTGGGATTGGCCGGTGCACAGGCCGAAGCGCCAAAAAAATTACTGCGATACGCCGACATCCACAAGGACCAGGTGACGTTTGTGCACGCCGGCGACATTTACATCGCCGACATCAACAGCGGCGAATCCACCCGGCTGACATCGCACGCGGGTTTTGAAACCTTTCCAAAATTTTCCCGTTCGGGGCAGCAAATCGCTTTTGCCGCGGAATATTCCGGTACGCGCCAAGTGTACGTGATGAACACCGACGGCAGCAATCTGCGCCAATTGACCTGGTACAACGACGTCGGCCCGATGCCGCCGCGCGGCGGTTTTGACTACCGCGTGATGGACTGGAGCGCGGACGATGCACAGGTGCTGGTGCGCGCCAACCGTCTGCCCTGGGGCCAGCGCATGGGGCGCCCGCACTGGGTGCCGCTGGACGGTGGCATGGCGCAGCCGCTGGCCGTGCCCGAAACCGGTGGCGGCATGCTCTCGCCGGACGGCACGCGCTATGTATACACCCCGATCGATCGTGAATTCAGAACCTGGAAACGCTACCGCGGCGGCCGCGCACAGGACGTGTGGGTGTTCAATCTGCAAGACAACAGCGCCGAACAACTGACCGACAACGACGCCACCGACCACCAGCCGGTGTGGGTTGGCGATGACATTTATTTCATCAGCGACCGCGACCGCGTACTGAATCTGTACCGTTACGTGCGTGGCGGTGCGCCACAGCAGGTCACGCACCACAGCGACTACGACGCGCTGTGGGCCTCGGCCGGTCCGGATGCGATCGTGTATGAAGCCGGCGGTCAATTGTGGCGATTTGATCCGGCCACCGGGCAGGACAAACGCCTGGACATCCGCATCGAGGGCAACCCGGAATCGCTGGTGCCGATGCACAAAAACGTTGCGCAGTTTGTTGATTCATTTGACATCTCACCGGACGGCCAGCGCGCGGTGATCGCTGCGCGCGGCGAGTTGTTCAGCGTGCCGGCAAGCCAGGGTGAGATTCGCAACCTCAGCCGCAGCCCGGCGGCGCGTGAAATTTCCGCCAGCTGGAGCGCCGACGGCCGTTACGTGGCCTATTTGTCGGATCGCAGCGGTGAATATGAAGTGTATCTGCGCGATCTCGGCCAGTCCGGTGAGGAAAAACGCCTCACCAGCGACGGCTCAATCTGGCGCTTTGCGCCGGTGTTTTCACCGCAAAGTGACCGCCTGGCCTACGCCGACAAGAACCAGACCTTGTGGGTGGTGGATGTCAAAGGCGGTCAACCCAAACGCGTCGACCGCGGCACGCGCAACGACATTCAGGATTACGTGTTCTCGCCCGATGGACGCTTTCTGGCTTACACCAAAGCCGAAGACAGCGGCTACGGTTCAATCTGGGTGCATGATCTGAAACGCGGCAAAACGCAGCGCGTCACCGGCACCGACACCAGCGATTTTTCACCGCGCTTTGATCCGGCCGGCCGTTACCTGTATTTCCTCTCCAACCGCGATTACAACCTCGCGTTTTCCAGCTTTGAATTCAATTACCTGTACAACAACGCCACGCGTGTGTACGCGCTGCAGCTGAGCGCCGACGGGCCCGCGCTGTATCCGTTCCAAAGCGACGAAGCGGCGCTGCCGGGCGCCGATGGCGACGTTGAAAAAGGCAACGGCGACGCTGCAAACGAGGTGAACATTGATTACGACGGTTTGGCCGGACGCATCACGGTGTTGCCGCTGCCGCCGGGCAACTACAACAACCTGCAAGCCAACAAAGACGCGGTCTACGTGCTCAGCAACAACGGCAACGGGCCGGCGCAACTGAAGCGCGTGTCTGTGAGCGAAGCGGATTCGAGTGCGACGGTGCTGGACGGTGTGAACAACTACGTGTTGTCGGCCAACGGCGAAAAAATCCTGGCGCAAAAGAACGGCGATTTTGCCATCGTCGGCAGCGGCGCCGATCAGAAATTTGATTCGGGCAAGCTGGATTTGACCCATCTGACGATGAAAATCGATCCGCGCGTCGAATGGCAGCAAATGTACGTGGACGCCTGGCGCATTCTGCGTGACTGGTTCTACGATCCGGGCACCCACGGCATGGACTGGGACGCGGTGCGGGCCAAATACCAGCCGCTGGTCGATGCCGCCGCCCACCGCAGCGATCTGGATTACGTGTTCAGTGAAATCGCCGGCGAATTGAACGCCGGGCACATTTACGTCAACGCCGGCGATTCGCCGACAGTGGAGCGCCACGACAACGGCCTGCTGGGCGGTGAATTCTCACGCCATTCGTCGGGCTATTTCCGCATCGATGAAATCTTCGCTGGAGAAAACTGGCAGGACGCCACGCGTTCGCCACTGACCGAGGCGGGCGTGCAAGCCAAGGTGGGCGATTACATCACCGCTGTGAACGGTGTCAGCACCCGCACGGTGAACAACCTGTACGCCTTGCTCGAGCACAGCGTCGGGCGCACCGTGACCCTGAGCCTGAACAGCCGGGCGAGTGACCAGGGCGGCTGGACCGCACATGTGCGGCCAATCGCCAGTGAACAGTCGCTGAGATACCTCAAATGGGTGCGTGAACGCATGGCCAGAGTGGATGAACTGTCCGGCGGTCGCATCGGCTACATTCATCTGCCCAACACCGCGCAACCGGGCAACCGCGAGCTGTTCAAGCAATTTTTGCCGCAAATCACCAAGGACGCGCTGATCGTCGACGACCGCTACAACGGCGGTGGCTTTATTCCCGATCGCATGATTGAATTGCTCTCCCGCACCACGCTGAATTACTGGAAAACCCGCGGCCTGGAACCCAACGCCACGCCGTTCGTGGCGCACGACGGGCCCAAGGTGATGTTGACCAACGGCTACTCCAGCTCCGGCGGGGACGCGCTGCCGTACTATTTCCGCAAAGCCGGGCTGGGCAAGATCATCGGCACCCGCACCTGGGGCGGTTTGATCGGCATCAGCGGCAATCCCGGACTGGCCGATGGCGGTTCGATTCTGGCATCGACCTTCCGCTTCATGGACACCGATGGCAACTGGGTGGTGGAAAACGAGGGCGTGAGCCCGGACATTGAAGTGGTGGACCGCCCCGATCAGGTCGCGCGCGGTGAAGATCCGACGTTGGAGCGGGCGGTGCAGGAGCTGCTCAGAGACCTGCCGGAGAATCCGCGCAAATCGATCGCCGCGCCGCCGGCGCCGACGGAGTTCTGAGGTTCAGGGCGCGGCCTGGATGTGCCGTGCCCCAGTCCGTTGTGAAAAAACCCGCCACATGGCGGGTTTTTTTTGCACGGACTCGCCCGATTGCAGAGAATCCGTGCGTATAATAGGACGCCATGACTTCACCATTCATTCATCAGAACGAAACACCGCAGCGTCCATGAACCGCGACAAACGGACCGAAATATTCACCCGATTAAGGTCTTTGAACCCCAAACCGACCACCGAGCTGGACTATTCCAGCCCCTTTGAATTGCTCGTGGCGGTGACCCTGTCGGCCCAGGCCACCGACGTCGGCGTCAACAAGGCCACGGTCGGTCTGTTCAAAGTGGCGAACACGCCGCAGGCGATTCTGGATCTGGGTGAAGACGGATTGAAATCTCACATCCGCACCATCGGTCTGTTCAATTCCAAGGCCAAGCATATTCTGCAGGCCTGCCGCATGCTGGTGGACCAACACGGTGGCGAAGTGCCGCAGTCCCGTGCCGAATTGGAGGCCTTGCCCGGCGTGGGCCGCAAAACCGCCAACGTGATTCTCAACACCGCATTTGGCCAGCCAACCATGGCGGTGGATACGCACATATTTCGGGTCTCGAACCGCACCGGCATTGCGCCGGGAAAAACCGTCCTGGCGGTGGAGAAAAAACTGCTGCGGTTGGTGCCGAAAGAGTTTTTATACGACGCGCATCACTGGCTGATATTGCATGGCCGCTATGTGTGCAAGGCGCGCAAACCGTTGTGCGGCGCCTGTGCGATCCGCGATCTGTGTGAATACAAACACAAAACCGAGGCGGTCGAATGAGACCGTCCAAACCCTGGGAGTCACCGATGAACACTTTGAAATCTTTGAGTCTGCTTGTGCTGTTTTTGTGCACAACCATTGCCGTCGCCGATGCCGCACGCGTGGCGCCGGGGTTGCACGCCGACATGCAACAGGCGGCAGACGATGCCCCCATTGAAGCCATGCTTAAATTGCGCGACGCCCGCGCCATGCCCGATTTGCGCGGTGTGCCACGGCTTGAGCGCTTGCAACGCGCCATTGCGCACCTCAAGGCCAATGCGAATGCGGCGCAGGCTCCGTTGCTGGCGGATCTTAAGCGCCGTGGCATCGAGCACAAAGCCTTCTGGATCAGCAACACCGTGTGGGTGCGCGCGCGCCGCGATGCGTTGACGCCATTGCTCGACCACCCCGCGATTGAACGGGCGTTCGCCAACCGGCCGGTGCGTCTGCAATTGCCCGCCGACGCGGCCATCCCGCCGACGCGCGGCTCGATCGAGTGGAACATTGCGATGGTCAATGCACCGGCGGTGTGGGCCCTTGGATTCACTGGCGACGGCGCGGTGCTGGCCGGTCAGGACACCGGTTACGACTGGGATCACCCGGCGCTGGTGGACGCCTATCGCGGCTGGAACGGTGCCGCGGCCGATCACAACTACAACTGGCACGACGCCATCGACGCGCCCAACGTGCCGTGTCTGGACGGCGGCAATCAGCCGATGCCCTGCGATGACAACAGCCACGGCACCCACACCATGGGCACCATGCTCGGCGACGACGGCGCGGGCAACCAGGTGGGTGTGGCCCCTGGCGCGCGCTGGATCGGTTGCCGCAACATGAACCAGGGCGACGGCACCCCGGCCACTTACACCGAGTGTTACCAGTGGTTCGTTGAGCCCACCGATTTGAACGATGAAAATCCCGACGCCGCGCGCGCGCCGCACGTGATCAACAATTCCTGGGGCTGCCCCGCCTCCGAAGGCTGCGTCGATGTGGACGTGCTCAAACCGGTGGTGGAAAACGTGGTCGCGGCCGGCATACTGGTGGTGTCCTCAGCCGGCAACGGCGGTTCTGGCTGTTCCACGGTCAGCACCCCCTCGGCGATTTACGCCGCGGCCCTGAGCGTGGGTTCCACCACCTCCACCGACGGCATTTCCGGGTTTTCATCGCGCGGCCCGGTGACCGCGGACGGCAGCAACCGCCTGAAACCCGACATCAGCGCGCCGGGCAGCGGCATCCGTTCGGCCTTGCCGGGCGGTGGCTATGGCAACAAAAGCGGCACCTCAATGGCCTCGCCCAACGTGGCCGGCGTGGCCGCGCTGTTGATCTCGGCGTTTCCGCACCTGGCCGGCCAGCCGGAACAGATCCGCGAGATTCTGCTGGCCTCGGCGCAGGAGCGCACCACCACACAAAATTGCGGCGCGTTGCCCGGTTCGGCCTCACCCAACCACACCTTTGGCTGGGGGCGCATTGATGCACTGGCGGCGTTTCAGCTGGCCGACCGCATTTACCGCAACGGCTTTGACTGAACACAGCGACGTGCGACACACTTTGTGACCAACGGCCCCGTGCAGGCGTGCGCAATCGTGTTATATTCGGCAGTGGATATGGGCTGTTCATTCAGAACAGCGGATTGCACAACAAACCGGGGGATGCATGAAAATTCTACACTGCACGGTTTTGCTCGCACTGGCCGGCCTGGCCCACGGCGAAACCTTGTTCAACGACCGCGCCAGCTGGGAAGCGGCCAACAATCAACTGATCGTCAAAGACGGCTTCGATGCGGACATCGGGCAGGGCGATGTCATCGTCTTCGCATCCGGTGCCAGCGCCACGGGCAGCAACCCGCAGGGCACTGTCAACAATGCCGTGGTCTCGGGGCTGTGGGAACTGCGGGTGTACAACCCGGGCGGTTCCAACGGCTATTCGCAAATGGTCATTGATTTGCCGGAACCGGTGATTTCATTTGGCCTGGACATTCTGTCGGTGAGTTCCTCGCGCGGCGTCAAGATTCGCGGCGACTGGAATGGCACCGGCGAAATCACCACCGATCTGTGGAGCCACTTTGGCGCCACCAGCAACGGTTTCTTTGGTGTCATTGGCGACGCCGAGTTTGATCAGGTGACGATATTTGCCGCCGACGGTTCGGTCACCGGGGATGATTTCATGCGCGCCGATGAGTTGTCCTTTGAAGACACCGACGCCATTTTCATCCACGGTTTCGAGTGAGCCAACGCCGCCGCGCGGCGTGCCTCAGCGCAGCAGCGGCAGAGTGTTGTTGATGGCGATGAGCAAATCTTCGCCGAGTTTTTTGCTGCGTTCCGGCGACCAGCCGTATTCTTCGTCGGGCCAGTCGTGGTTGTCCTTGAAGGGCATTTCCACGGTGTAGGCCAGGCAATTGAAGTGCTGGCCGACGTAGTTGGTGGCGATGCGCAGATCGGCTTCACCGGGGGCGTCGTCGTCGTATTTGTAGACGTCCTGAAAATCCGGCGTGGCGGCGGCCAGTGCGGCCTTGAACGCGTCTTCCAGTGATTTCAGGCGTTCGTTGTAATTGGGGTTGCCTTCGCAGCCGGCGACGAAATTGTAGGGAATGCCTTCATCGCCGTGCAAATCAAGAAACAGATCGATGCCGTGGCGGTGCATCTGTTCACGCACCAGAAACACCTCCGGCGAGCGCTCCATGCTCGGTTCCATCCATTCGCGGTTAAGGTTGGCGCCGCTGGCGCTGGTGCGCAGGTTGCCGCGCTGCGCGCCGTCCGGGTTCATGTTGGGCACGATGTAAAAACGCGCGTTTTGCAGCAGCGCGCGCGCGGTCGGGTTGTCGGTGTCCAGCAGCGACTCAATCAAACCTTCGGCGCACCATTCGGCCATGGTTTCACCCGGGTGCTGGCGCGCGATGACCCAGACCTTGAGTTTGTCGTCGCGGTCCACTTCGCTGTCTTCCACAATCAACATGTCCATGTCGCGGCCGTCCACGCTGCGGCCCAGGTGCACCAGCCGCGTCAGCGTCGATTGCTGCGCAAAGGCCAGCAGGTTCTGGTGCCGTTCAAACGAATACGGCGCGAAGTAGGCGAACCAGATGGCGTCGGTTTCGCTGTGGAATTCGGCCACCAGCTGACCGTTCTCATACGAGGTCGGTACGCGAAACCAGTTTTCCCGGTCGACCGAAGCACACACGTCGTAATCGTGCCAGCCTTCCGGGTAGGCGCACTCGCCGGCGTTGATGAATTTCACTGTGCCGCTTTGGCCCTGTACGCCCTGCAGGCGGAAAAAGAACCATTGCGCGATGTCTTCGGCGTGCGAATCCGCCAGGATGCGCACCTGAATGTCGTCGATGTCGTCGCATTTGACCGCTTCAATGCGGCCGCCGTCAAAATGGCTGCTGATGATCATGTGTTGTGTACTGCCGGTGTAGGAAAAGCCGCATGATATCACACTCCGGTGGCCGCCGCGAGGCAAGGAAAGCGTTGAATTTTGGCCGGTGCGGTTGGATAATAGTTGTTTTTATGCCCGATTGATTCATGGACGTCAAACTGACCCAGTATTCGCACGGCGCCGGCTGCGGTTGCAAAATCTCCCCTGAAGTTCTGGACCGCATTTTGCACACGTCCATGCCGGCGGTGGACGATGCGCGCCTGTTGGTCGGCAACGGCAGCCGCGACGACGCGGCGGTGTACGACCTGGGACACGGCGAAGCCTTGATATCAACCACTGATTTTTTCATGCCAATCGTCGACGATCCGCATGAATTCGGGCGCATCGCCGCGACCAACGCGATTTCTGATGTCTACGCCATGGGCGGCCGACCGGTGCTGGCCATTGCCATCCTCGGCTGGCCGGTGGACACCCTGGGCCCCGAGGTGGCCGCCGCGGTGATCGACGGCGCGCGCGCCTGCTGTCAGGACGCCGGCATTGCACTGGCCGGTGGCCACAGCATCGACGCGCCCGAGCCGATTTTTGGTCTCGCGGTCAACGGGCTGGTGGCGATTGAGCAGCTGAAACAGAACAACACCGCGCGCGCCGATGATCTGTTGTATCTGACCAAGCCTTTGGGCATCGGCGTGCTCAGCACGGCGCAGAAAAAAGGCCGGCTGGCCGATGAGCACCGCGAACTGGCGAGCCGCTGGATGTGCACATTGAATCGCTTTGGACAAACGCTGGCCGCGCACGACTGGGTGCACGCGATGACCGACGTCACCGGTTTTGGTTTGCTCGGGCATTTGCATGAAATGGCTTCCGGCAGTGGCCTGGGGGCCAACCTCGATCTGACCCGCGTGCCGGTGATTGACGCGGTGCGCGATTACCTCGAGGCCGGTTGTGTGCCCGGCGGATCGCACCGCAACTGGGCCGCCTACGGGGCGCATTTTGCATCCCTGGATGCATCCTGGCGCCTGCTGCTCAGCGACCCGCAGACCTCGGGCGGATTGCTGGTGGCGGTGGACCCGGCGCGCGCCGGCGAGATGCAGTCTCTGGCACAGAAAAATGGCCTGGATGTGCAAGCCATCGGGCACCTGACCGCCGCCGCCGGCTATCGGTTCGATGGCTTCTGAAGTCCAGGTCACGGCGGATATTTTTCTCAACGACACGCCGTTGCTGGACGTGCGCGCGCCGGTGGAATACGCCCACGGCGCCTTCCCCAATGCCACCAACCTGCCGCTGCTTGACGACGAAGAACGCCGCCGCGTGGGCACCCAGTTTCGCCTGCACGGTCAAAAAGCCGCGGTGCAGCTGGGCAATAAACTGATCAGCGGTGCGCACAAGGCGCAGCGCCTGAATCATTGGGAAAAATACGCGCGCGTGTACCCTGGGGCCTTGCTGTATTGCGCCCGCGGCGGTTTGCGTTCGCGCATCGTGCAGCAGTGGCTCAAGGACACCGGCGTGGACATTCCGCGCGTGCGCGGCGGTTACAAGAAACTGCGGCGTTTTTTGTTCAACCGGCTGCAGAGGCCGCCCGAATTGCTGTTGCTTGGCGGGCAGACCGGCGTCGGCAAAACCGAGTTGTTGCTCAGTTGCCGCCATCGGGTCGATCTGGAGGGCCTGGCCAATCACCGTGGATCGGCCTTCGGTCATTACCCCACGCGACAGCCGGCGCAGATCAATTTTGAAAACCGCCTGGCCATTGATCTGCTCAAGGTCGAACAAACAAGCCGGCTGCCGGTGCTGGTGGAGGACGAAGGCCGCTTCATCGGTCGAGTGAACATCCCGCCAGAATTTCTGCAGGCGATGAAAAACGCCGCGCTGGTGGTGTTGACCGCGCCATTGGAAGAACGCGTGCAACGCATTTATCAGGAGTATGTGGTGGAACGCAAACGGCTGTACCAGACCATCCACCCGCTGGATGGCCACGCGCGTTTCCAGCGCGTGATGCTGGATTCCCTGGGCAACATCCACAAACGCCTCGGCGGTGATCGCCACCGCCACCTGCACCAGCTGATGCAACGCGCCATGCGCCACAACGACGCCGCCGTGCACCGCATTTGGATCGCCGACCTGTTGCAGTGGTACTACGACCCGATGTACCGGTTTCAGCTGGAAAAGAAAGCCGACCGCGTGTATTTCACCGGCGATCGGGACGAAGTGCGCGAATACCTCGCGGATTATTTCTGAAGTTCGCCGCGCAGTTCGCGCAACACCGCGTCAATCAGCGACTCATCCGGCGTTTCAGCAAACCACACATCCCAGGCCGCCGCGGCCTGTCGCACCAGCATGCCCAAACCATCGACACCTCGACGCGCGCCCAGATCACGGCAGTGTTGTAAAAACGGTTGCGCCGCGGCGCCGTAGCTCAAATCCATGCACAGGGTGTACTCGCCGATCACCGCCGGCGGCAGGGTTGGGTGCGCGCCGGCGTGGCCCATCGAGGTGGCGTTGATCACCAGGTCCACCGGATCGGCCAGCAGCGGCAGGTATTCGACCGGCAGGGCGTGCACCCGATCATCACACGCGGCCAGCTCGGCGGCGCCGGCCGCCGTGCGGTTGACCACCAGCACGGTGTCGGGGTTCTGTTGCAGCAGCGCCGGCAGCACGCCGCGCGCGGCGCCACCGGCGCCCAGCAGCAGCACGTGCCATTCCTCGCCGCGCGGCGGCGCGTGGGCGCGCCAGTCGGCAATGAACCCGGCGCCGTCGGTGTTGTGACCGAACAGGCGGCCGTCGGCATCGACGCGCACGGTGTTGACCGCACCGGCGGCCGCGGCGCTGTCATCCAGCGCGTCCAGGGCGTCAATCACCGCGCGTTTGAGCGGCAGGGTGAGGTTGGCGCCGCGCCCGCCGGCGGCAAAAAACGCGCGCGGTTCGCCGGGCAGGGCAGTTGCGTCGCATTCAATCAATCGGTAGTCCACCGCGCGGCCGAAGTGCGCGGCAAACCGCGCGTGGATGCGCGGCGAGTGGCTGTGCGCCAGCGGCTGGCCGAACAGCGCCAGTGGAATCACGGGTTGCGGTTCAGCCACTCAAGCACCCGGTCGGTGTAATAACTCAGAATGGCGTCGGCGCCGGCGCGCTTGAAACTCAGCAGCGCTTCCATGATGGCCTCGTGCTGGCTTAAAAAGCCCTGTTCAATGGCGATCTCCAGCATCGCGTATTCGCCCGACACCTGATAGGCCATCACCGGCACATTGAAGCGCTCGTGCGCTTTGGCGATGATGTCCAGATACGGCATGCCCGGCTTGACCATGATCATGTCGGCGCCTTCGTCGATGTCCAGGGCGATCTCGTCCATGGCTTCGCGCGCGTTGGCCGGGTTCATCTGGTAACTGGCCTTGGAGCTTTCGCCCAGCGATTCGGCCGAGCCGACCGCGTCGCGAAACGGGCCGTAAAAACACGAGGCGAATTTGGCCGCGTAGGCGAGGATGCCGGTGTTCGCGTGACCGGCGTTTTCCAGCGCCGCGCGGATCGCGCCGATGCGCCCGTCCATCATGTCCGAGGGCGCGACGATCTGCGCGCCGGCCTCGGCGTGCGACAGCGCCTGTTTGACCAGCGCCTCGACCGTCGGGTCGTTGAGAATTTCACCGTGTTCATCGATCAGTCCGTCCTGGCCGTGGCTGGTGTACGGGTCCAGCGCCACGTCGGTGATGATCAGCAATTCCGGCAGGGCCGCGCGGATCGCGCGCACCGCGCGCTGCACCAGCCCGTCGGCGTTCCAGGCCTCGGCCGCGTCCAGGCTTTTCTTGTCGCCTTCGACCACCGGGAACAGGGCGATGGCGTTGAGGCCCAGTTGCATCAGCTCGCCGCAGCGTTCGATCAGCAGGTCGAGGGACTGGCGCTTGACGCCGGGCATGGTGGGAATGGTTTGCGTGCGCTGCTCGCCTTCGAGCACAAACACCGGCCAGATCAGGTCATCCGGGCTGAGCCGGTGTTCGGTCACCAGCCGCCGAATCGCCGCGGACGAGCGCAGGCGGCGTTTACGTGTCGCGGGAAATTTCATGCGTTGTCGTTTTGTTTAAAAGACCGGATTTTACCTGAATTTACTGATTGTTGGGTCGAATTAATGTAAACTTCGTGGCATTGAAAAACTCTGAATACGCCATGTCGGTGAGCATCAAATCGCAACAGGAAATTGAACAAATGCGCGTCGCCGGCCGCCTCGCCGCGGACGTGCTGGACATGATCGGGGCGCACATCAAACCGGGCGTCAGCACCGGTGAGCTGGACGACATCTGCCACCGCTACATCACCGAAACACAACAGGCGATTCCGGCGCCGCTGAACTACCGCGGCTTTCCCAAATCGATTTGCACCTCGATCAATCACGTGATCTGCCACGGCATCCCTTCGCACGATAAATTGCTCAAAGAGGGTGACATCGTCAACGTCGACATCACCGTGATCAAGGACGGCTGGCACGGCGACACGAGCAGGATGTTCCAGGTCGGCAAACCGTCGGCGCGCGCCAGAAAACTGGTCGAAGTGACCTACGAGGCGATGAAAATCGGCATCGAAATGGTGCGCCCCGGCGTGCGTCTGGGTGACATCGGCGAGGCGATCCAGAACCACGCGCACAAACACCGCTTCAGCGTGGTGCGTGAATTCTGCGGCCACGGCATCGGCCAGGTGTTTCACGAAGCGCCGCAGGTGCTGCACTACGGCCGCGCCGGCACCGGCCTGGTGCTGGAGCCGGGCATGACCTTCACCATTGAGCCGATGATCAACGCCGGCAAACGCTTCTGCAAAGTGCTCAGCGACGGCTGGACCGCAGTCACCAAAGACCGCTCCTTATCGGCGCAATGGGAGCACACCCTGGCGGTCACCGACGACGGATTCGACGTGCTGACCCTGTCCGAACAACACCCGTTGTAGCGCAGCCCATGGCCTTGCTGGTGCCCCCGGTGGATGCCGAACATGTGCTCAACGTGCTGGCCCTGCCGCCGCCGAGTGAGCCCGATGCGCTGGGTGCAATCCGCGCGGCCTTGAAACAGGCCGACGCACAATTGCTGGCCGATTTTCGCGCCGGCGTGGACATCGCCCGCCTGGTGAGTTTGCGCGGCTGGGCGGTGGAACAGGCGGTGCTCAATCTGTGGCAGCGGCGCGCTTTTCCGGCCAGGGGCTTGGCGCTGGTGGCGGTCGGCGGCTTCGGCCGCGGCGACATGCAGCCGCATTCCGACGTGGACCTGCTCATTCTCAGCGAAACCCCCGGCGCCAACGCCGCCATTGAACAGTTCGTGCGCGATTTGTGGGACGCCGGCCTGGAGCCGGGCCACGCGGTGCGCACCGTGGACGAATGCGTTGAACAGGCGCGCAATGACGTGACCGTGGCGACCAACCTGATGGAAGCGCGTTTCATCACCGGCGACAAGCCGTTGTACAAGGCCATGCGCGCGGCCACCGACGCCGACCACATCTGGCCCGGGCGCGAATTCTTTCAGGCCAAATACGCCGAACAACAGCGCCGCCACAAAACCTGCGGCGATTCGGCCTATCATTTGGAACCCAACATCAAGGAAGGCCCCGGCGGCCTGCGCGACATCCAGATGGTGCAGTGGGTGGCGCAGCGGCATTACCGCGTGGCCTCGATGCACGGCCTGGTCGACGCCGGTTTTTTGCGCGAACACGAATACATGGCGCTGGACAAGGGCCGGCACTGGCTGTGGCAGGTGCGCTTTGCGCTGCATTCTCTGGCGCAGCGCAAGGAAGACCGGCTGCTGTTCGATCAACAGAAAGGCGTGGCCGAATTGCTCGGCTACCGCGACGCGGAACACCAGCTGGCGGTGGAGCGTTTCATGCAGGATTACTACCGCAACGCGATGCGCCTGGAACGCCTCAATCTGCGCCTGCTGCAATTGTTCAAGGAAAACATCCTCACCGACGGCAGCGAACGCGTGCGCGAGTTGCCCTCAAAGCATTTTCGCGCGGTCAACGACTACATCGACATCAACGACCCGGCCTTGCTGGCGCGCGACCGCTCGGTGTGGTTTGAACTGTTTCACCTGCTGCAGAGCGACGCGCAGCTGGAAGGCGTGCGCGCCAACACCGCGCGCCACATCCGCCTCAACCTGGCGGCGCTGGACGACGATTTTCGCAGCGATGCGGCGGTGCGCGCGCAGTTCATCCGCCTGTTCGACGCGCGCGATCGCGTGTATCTGCAACTGGTGCGCATGAGCCGGCTGGGCATCCTGCCGCGCTACCTGCCGAATTTCGCGCGCATCGTCGGGCGCATGCAATACGACCTGTTTCACATCTACACCGTAGACGAACACACGCTGTTTGTGATTCGCAACCTCGAGGCCATGCTCACCGGCGACTCTGAACACGCGCTGGCCAACCGCATCGCCGCACGCGTGGCCGAACCGCGCGCGCTGTATCTGGCCGGCCTGTTTCATGACATCGGCAAGGGCCGCGGCGGCGATCATTCGGCAATTGGTGCCGCCGACGCGCGTGAATTCAGCCGCGCGCACGCGTTGCCCGAAGCGCAGGGCGAACTGATCGCCTGGCTGGTGGCCAACCACCTGCTCATGAGCGTGGTGGCGCAAAAACAGGATTTAAGCGACGCCCAGGTGCTGGACGATTTCGCCCGCCACGTGGGCGAGGCCGAACGCCTGGACGCGCTGTACCTGCTGACCGTGGCCGACATCACCGGCACCAACCCGAATCTGTGGAACTCCTTCAAGGACAGCCTGTTGCAGGAGCTGTACCTGAAAACCGCCGACCGCCTCGGGCGCGCCGGCGAAGAGGCTTTGCTGGACCGCCGCGCGGCCAGCCTGCCGCCCGACGCCGAACGCATTGCCGCCGCGGGCGATGCGCCCGCGCAGTTGATCCGGCGGCACGACGACGGCCTGGAGTTTTCCGTGCAGGGCGATGATTTCGACGGCCTGTTCCGCGGCATCGCGCTGATCATCGGCGCGCACCGTTTTGAAATCGTCAGCGCGGATCTGAAAAACCTCGAAGGCGGCCGCGTGGCCGACACCTTTCACTGCCTCGGCGAGCCGGAAGCCGCGCGCGTTGAGGCGCTGCTGCAGGAACTGTCCGAACTGATGCGCACGCAGCACTCAGAGCGCGCGCCGCGGCAACACCGCATGCCGCGCCGCGACCGCCATTTCACTGTGCAGCCGCAGATCAAATGTTCGCCCGGGCGCAACCCCGACGAGAGCCGCCTGGACCTGGTGTGCACCAACCACCCCGGCCTGCTGATCGACGTGTCCGGCGTGTTCCTCGAATTCGGCATCGCCATCCACGGCGCCAAAGTCGCCACCTTCGGCACCCGCGTGGAAGACGTGTTCTGGGTTTCGCACAACGGCCGGGCGCTGGATTCTGCGCTGGAACGCCGCCTCAAGACCCAGCTGATGGATGTAATCTGAGCAGCGAGCGGGTATAATGCGGAACGGCCCCGCGCGCCGCAAAGCCGCGGGTCAAACACTTGAAATAACGACACAAACACACCGCCATGAACGATTTACAAACCTTGATTGAACAGGCCTGGGACGGCCGCGAAAACATGTCGCGCGCCGAGTTGCAGGGCTTTTGCTCCGAAGCCGTGGAGCAGACCCTGGACCTGCTGGAAGAGGGCCGCCTGCGCGTGGCCGAACCGGTGGACGGCGACTGGCGCGTCAACGAATGGGCGAAAAAAGCGGTGTTGCTGTATTTCGCCATCCAGCCCAACGAAGTCATGGAAGGCACCGTCGGCAACTACTGGGACAAAGTGCCGTGCCGCTTTCTCGACGCCGACGAAGAAGAATTCAAGGCCATCGGCGCGCGCATCGTGCCGCCGGCCACCGTGCGCCGCGGCGCCTTCCTCGGCCAGGGCGTGGTGTGCATGCCCTCGTATGTGAACATTGGCGCCTACGTCGGCGCCGGCACCATGGTCGACACCTGGGTCACGGTCGCCTCCTGCGCGCAGATCGGTGCCAACGTGCACCTGTCCGGCGGCGTCGGCATCGGCGGCGTTTTGGAGCCATTGCAGGCCGCGCCGACGATCATCGAAGACGGCTGCTTCATCGGCGCGCGCTCGGAAATCGTTGAAGGCGTGCGCGTCGGCGCCGGCTCGGTGATTTCGATGGGCGTGTACATCGGCCAGAGCACCAAAATCTACGACCGCGCCAGCGGCGAGGTCAGCTACGGTTACGTGCCGCCCGGCTCGGTGGTGGTGCCCGGCTCATTGCCCGCCGCCGACGGCAGCCATTCGCTGGCCTGCGCGGTGATCGTCAAGCGCGTGGATGAAAAAACCCGCAGCAAAACCTCAATCAACGAATTGCTCCGCTCATGAACATCTACGGCATCAAAAACTGCGACAAAGTGCGCGCGGCGCTGGGCTGGGCGGTGCAACGCGGCGTGTCGGCCTCGCTGCACGACTACCGCGCCGACGGCCTGGATAAAGCCTTGCTGGGTGAATTCCTGCAGCACTTCAGCCTCACCGAACTGATCAATAGGCGCTCAACCAGCTGGCGCGCCCTCAGCGACGCCGAGAAAGAAGCACCCACCGAGGCCCTGGTGCTGGCCAAACCGACGCTGATCAAACGGCCACTGGTGGAGATCAATGGGCAGTGGTTCATCGGCTTCACCCCGGACCACTGGCAAACCGCGCTGTGAGCGACGCGGTGGCACAACAGGTCATCGAACTGGCCCAGGCGCTGATCCGCAAGCCCTCGTGGACACCGGACGACGCCGGCTGCCAGGCTTTAATCACCGAACGGCTGGTGCACCGCGGCTTTCAGTTCATGCAGCGCCGCTTTGGCGAAGTTGACAACGCGCTGTGGTGGCACGGCGAAGGCCGCCCGGCGATGCTGTTCCTCGGCCACACCGACGTGGTGCCGGCCGGCGATCTGGCCGACTGGACGCACGATCCTTTGAGCGGCGAAGTCATTGACGGCGTATTGCATGGCCGCGGCGCGGCCGACATGAAAGGTTCGGTGGCGGCGATGGTGGTGGCGCTGGAACAATTTGTCGAAACCCACGCCGATCACCCCGGCTGCGTGGCGCTGATGTTGACCAGCGACGAGGAGGGCGAGGCCATCGACGGGGTGCGCAAATTCATGCCAATGATCGCCGAAACCCGCACCTTTGACTGGTGTCTGGTGGGCGAACCGACCAGCGGTGAGGCGCTCGGCGACACCGTGCGCGTGGGCCGCCGCGGCTCGCTGAACCTGAATCTGGTGATCCACGGCACGCAGGGCCACGTGGCCTACCCGCAACTGGCCGACAACCCGATTTTCCGCGCCGCCGCGCTGCTGGACCAGCTCGGGCGCACGCGCTGGGACGAAGGCAACGCCGACTTCCCGCCAACCAGCTTTCAGATTTCCAACCTCAAAGCCGGCACCGGCGCCAGCAACGTGATCCCCGGCGACCTGCACATCACCGCCAATTTCCGCTACAGCCCGGAATCCACGCCCGAATCACTGGCCATGCAACTGCAGGCCCTGCTGGAACGCCACCAGCTCGAGCACACGCTCACCTGGCAGCTCTCCGGCGAACCGTTTTACTGTCAGGACGCCGAGTTTCGCCGCCACCTGGCCGCGGCGATCCACGCCGAGACCGGCCGCGAACCCGAATTCAACACCGCCGGCGGCACCTCCGACGGCCGCTTCGTCGCGCCCTGCGGCGTGCACACCATGGAACTGGGCGGCCTCAATGCCACCATCCACAAAGTCAACGAATGCCAGCGCACCGACGATCTGGTGACGCTCGAGCGCATCTACCGCCGCCTGCTGGCCGCGATGATCCGGTGAACGCCACGCACCGCCGGCTGTGCGTCGCGCCGATGCTCGACTGGACCAACCGCGACTGCCGCTACTTCCACCGCCTGCTGGCCCCGAACGCGCTGTTGTACACCGAAATGGTCACCACCGGTGCCTTGCTCAACGGCGATCCGGCGCGCCACCTGGATTTTAACGCCGCCGAACACCCGCTGGCCCTGCAACTGGGCGGCTCCGACCCGGCCGATCTGGCGCGCTGCGCGCAACTGGCCGCTGAATGGGGCTACGACGAGGTCAACCTGAACGTCGGCTGTCCGTCCGACCGCGTGCAAAAAGGCCGCTTCGGCGCCTGCCTGATGAAAGAACCGGCGCTGGTCGGCGAATGCGTGGCGGCGATGCGCGCTGCGGTCGAGATTCCGGTGACCGTGAAAACGCGCATCGGCGTGGACGAACGCGATCAATTCGAACACTTCACCGACTTCATCGAACGCGTGGCAGACATCAGCGGCTGCACGGTGTTCATCGTGCACGCGCGCAAGGCCTGGCTGAAAGGCCTGAGCCCGAAACAAAACCGCACGGTGCCGCCGCTGGATTATTCTTTCCCCGCGCGCCTCAAGGCCGCGCGCCCGGATCTGACCGTGGTGCTCAACGGCGGCATCGAAACGCCCGCGCAAGTGAACGAAACCCTGCACACCTTCGACGGCGCCATGGTCGGCCGCGCGGCCTGGAACGACCCCTGGATGCTGCGCCAAACGCAGATGCACTTGTGGCCGGAAACGCCGGTGAAAAACCGCGCCGAGATACTTGATCTCTACAGCGAATACTGTGAGAATAGGCTGTCCGAAAACACAACGCTGCACCGCCTCATCCGGCCGGTGCTCGGACTCTACCACGGACTGCCCGGCAACAAAAAATTCAAGTGCCATCTGAGCACCGAATCCTGCCGCCGCAGCCGGGACCTCAACGTCATCACAGAAGCCAGAGAGTACATCGCGCATGATCGTAAAAACAGCGGCTGATTTCAGGGCAGCCATTCAGGAAAATCCCTACCCCATCAAATTTCCGCCCACCATGAAAGCCGCCTTCATGGTCTCGCCGGTGGGCTTCTACATCGACGAACAAACCGCCCAGGACAACGAATACATGCAGCTGGACGCCGAAGTCAGCCCGGCCCGCGCGATCGTGCAACAGGCCGAACTGGCCCGCCAGATCTCGCTGTGCGGCGTGCCGGTGATGTCCTTTCCCGGCTCCCCGGACACCCCCGACGCGGTGTTCCCCAACAACGCCTTCGCCACCACCCACGGCAAACGCTACATCGTCGGCGCCATGCTGCACAAAAACCGCATGAAAGAAACCCAGCGCGACGACATCAAAACCTTCTTCGAAGAGTTGCTCGGCTACGAGAAATACGGCATCTCCGACCTGCAGGCGGTGGCCGAACTGACCGGCGTACTGGTGCCCAACCGCGCACGCAACGTCGGCTTCGTCGGCATGACCGAACGCGTCGACGAACCCGGCGTCATGGCCCTGCACGAAGGCTTCAAACTCGACCTGACCTTCCAGTTCGACCTCAAACCCAGCGAATACCACACCAACGTGGTCATGGCCTGCCTCGCCGGCAAAGCCGTGGTCATCAACCCCGACGCCTTCGCCGACCCCAAAGTCGTCGACGCCATCGCCGAATTCTACTCCGGCCGCACCCTGTTAATCTCCAACGAAGAAAAACACGCCTTCGTCGGCAACTGCATCGCCATCACCGACAAAGACATCTTCTTCAGCAAAACCGCCCTCCAAACCATCACCGACAAAAACCGCATGACCCTGGAAGACTGGGGCTTTGATTTGCATGGGGTGGATGTGAGTGAGCTTGAAAAAGCTGGTGGGAGCTTACGGTGTATGGTTGGCGAAATTTTCTAACTGACAAGCCCCCTGACCCCCAATCTCCGCGTCAAACCCGCATTTTGAGACGATCACGTACTGGAGTACGCTCACGCCTTCAAAATGCGGGTCTTCCTTGATCTTGGGGGCAGGGGGCTTGTCAGGGGTTTTTGAGGCATATCAGAAAGCGCATGCTAATATCAGGTTTTTTATCGTCACGCTGTTGTTCAGTGAGCCTGTTGCTGATAATTCAAGCGATGAAGGCAGGGCAAAAAACAGAAGATCAGTAGTAACAGTAAATAATTAAAATCATGAATACACAATTTATATATTTAGTTCAAGCAATAGGACCTATGTTGTTGATAATTTTACTTTTAGTAGTT